>DATBLN010000071.1:0-71340 GCA_036555345.1 Steroidobacteraceae bacterium | reverse complement strand
CGAGCCGTACTTCATGCCGAGCAGGGTCATGGTCGAGCCGAGGCCGAGGAAGCCCATGCCGTGGCGGCGCTTGCGCTCGATCTCCTCGCGCTGGCGGCCGAGCGGCAGGCCGTTGATCTCGACCACGTTGTCGAGCATGCGGGTGAAGACGCGCACCACCTCGCGGTACTCGTCCCAGTCGAAGCTCGCCTCGTCGGTGAAGGGCGCGCGCACGAACTGCGTCAGGTTGACCGAACCGAGCAGACAGGAGCCGTAGGGCGGCAGCGGCTGCTCGCCGCAGGGGTTGGTGGCGCGGATGTTCTCGCACCACCAGTTGTTGTTCATCTCGTTGACGCGGTCGACCAGCACGAAGCCGGGCTCGGCGTAGTCGTAGGTGGACGCCATGATGACGTCCCAGAGCCGGCGCGCCTGCAGCGTCCGGTAGACCTTGCAGGCGACCAGTCCGTCCTCGTTGACGATGTAGCCCTCGACGTCCGGCCATTCGCGCCAGACGAAAGCCGTGGCGTCGTGCAGGTCGTGCTTCCCGGGGTCGTATTCGCGCGCCGGCAGCGGGAAGGCGAGCTTCCACTCGCGGTCGCCGCGCACCGCCGCGACGAACTCGTCCGTGACCAGCAGCGACAGGTTGAACTGGCGCAGGCGGCCGTTCTCGCGCTTGGCGCGGACGAAGTCGACGGCATCCGGATGGCCGACGTCGAAGGTGCCCATCTGCGCGCCGCGCCGGCCGCCCGCGGAGGAGACCGTGAAGCACATGCGGTCGTAGATGTCCATGAAGGACATCGGCCCGGAGGTGTGCGCGCCCGCGCCCGCGACATAGGCCCCGCGCGGTCGCAGCGTCGAGAACTCGTAGCCGATGCCGCAGCCGGCCTTCAGCGTGAGCCCGGCCTCGTGGACCTTGTTCAGGATGTCGTCCATCGAGTCCCGGATCGTGCCGGACACCGTGCAATTGATCGTGGAGGTCGCCGGCTTGTGCGCGAGCGCGCCCGCGTTCGACAGGATGCGCCCGGCCGGGATCGCGCCCTTGCGCAGCGCCCACAGGAAGCGCTCGTTCCAGTGCTCGCGCACGGCGGCATCCTCGACGCCCGCGAGCGTGGCGGCCACGCGGCGCCAGGTGTCGTCCATCGTCTGGTCGATCGGGGTGCCGTCCTTCGCGGTCAGCCGGTACTTGCGGTCCCAGATGTCGAGCGAAGCCTCCTGAAACGGGATCTCACTGACGTCCTTCCGCTCGATCTTGACCGCCGTGCTCATTTTCTCTGCGTCGCTCCCCTCATCCGGCCCCACCGCGCTGCCGCCGGAGAAATCTCGGCCCGGCCGGCGCAACACTGCGCCGCCACGCTGTCGATTCCGCTTGGCTCCCTGACTCTTCTGCCGGCCACACCGCGTTTCGGCCGGCGACCACAAGATGTTGTGTCAGGGTTGCGAAATTATTTCCGCGAGCCCACTGGTGTCAAGGATTTCCTTGGTCAAAATTTGGCCACAAAAACACCTTGATATTTCAACAGGTTATAAATGGCACTTCAGGCTGTTTCCGGCAGGGGGCCGGCCGCGGGCCCGGGCATGCGCGAATTCCGCGCAGCACAAGATCTGGTATGCGGAAAAACGGCGTAAAAAACGCCGAGTTCGCGCACGGATGCGCGCGCACGCGGGAAAATACGGCCTGCGCGCGATCGGAACTTGTGGCATCGGGCCCCGGTCTGACCGCTCGCAGCAGAGGTTGAACACACCATGAGCAGATTCGCAGTCGCATGGGCGGCAGCGGCGGCACTCGCCCTCCCCTTCGCCGCCGGCGCCCAGAAAGAATCCGCGCAACCGTCGTTCGCGCCGGTCATCAAGCGCGTCGCGCCGGCCGTCGTGAACATCGCCGTGCGCGGCACGGTCGCCGCGCCGCGCAACCCGTTCTTCGACGACCCTGGCTTCCGCCGCTTCTTCGGCCTGCCGCCGGACGCGGCGCCGCGCGAGCGCGAGTTCAGGAGCGCGGGCTCGGGCGTGATCGTGGACGCCCAGCAGGGCTACATCGTCACCAACGCCCACGTGGTCAAGAACGCGAGCGAGATCACCATCACGCTCGTCAACGAGACCGAGCTCAAGGCCGAGGTCGTCGGCGCCGACGAGCGCTCGGACGTGGCCGTCCTGCGGGTCAAGGAAGGCCGGCTTCCCGCCGAGATGCGCCTCGCGGATTCCTCCCGCATCGAGGTCGGCGACTTCGTGATCGCGATCGGGAATCCGTTCGGGCTGCAGCACACCGTCACGTCCGGCATCGTGAGCGCGCTCGGGCGCACCGGCATCAGCCGCGACGGCATCGAGGACTTCATCCAGACCGACGCCGCGATCAACCCCGGCAATTCCGGCGGCGCGCTCGTGTCGCTCGACGGCGAGCTGGTCGGCGTCAACTCGGTGATGCTGTCCCAGTCGGGCGGCAGCGTCGGCATCGGCTTCGCGATCCCCGCCAACCTGGTCCGTTCCGTGATGGAGCAGCTGATCCAGTACGGCGAGGTCAACCGCGGACAGCTGGGCGTCTCGGTGCTCGGCCTCACGCCCGAGTTCCGCAAGAGCCTGGGCCTCGCCGAGGACGTGCAGGGCGCGCTGGTATCGCAGGTGGCCGAGGGCTCGGCCGCCGCGCGCGCCGGCATCGAGGTCGGGGACGTCATCACCGCGATCGGCAACCAGCCGATCAAGGGCACGGCGGAGCTGCGCAATACGATCGGCATGCTGAAGGTCGGCGATTCCACCCCGATCTCGCTGCTGCGGGAGGGCAAGCCGCGGCAGGTCACGGCGACCCTGCGCGAGGCCGCCCAGCTTCCGGATGCCTCCTCCATCCACCCGGCGCTCGCCGGGGCGGAGCTCGTGGAGGCGCCGGACGACGGCGGCGGCGGCGTGCGCATCCGCGGCGTCGCGCCGGGCAGCCCGGCCGCGCAGGCGGGGCTCCTGCCCGACGACCGCATCATCGCGGTCAACCGCAACCGCATCGCGAGCCTCGCGCAGCTGCGCGAGGCGGCCAAGGGCCAGGGCGCGCTGCTCCTGCAGCTGCGCCGCGGCAACCAGGTCCTGCTGCTGCCGCTGCGCTGAGCGGGGCCGGCGGCGGCGGGCCGTATAATCGCGCCATGGCGGCGCGATCGGTCTGCGTCCTCGGCGGTTCCGGCTTCGTCGGCACGCACCTGGTGGCGGCCCTCGCCCGCGAGGGCTGGCGCATCACGGTGCCGACCCGCGACCCGGCGCGGGCGGGGCACATCGCCATGATCCCTTCGCTGCGGCTCGTCGCCGCGGACGTGCACGACCCGGCCGCGCTCGCCGACCTCTGTGCCGGCCAGCAGGCGGCCGTGAACCTGGTCGGGATCCTGAACGAGCGCGGGCGCGACGGGCGCGGCTTCCAGCACGCCCATGCGGACCTCGCGCGCAAGCTGGTGGACGCCTGCCGGCGGCAGCGCGTGGACCGGCTCGTCCAGGTGAGCGCGCTCAATGCCGACGCCGAGAACGGCCCGAGCCACTACCTGCGCAGCAAGGGCCGCGCCGAACGCATCGTCCGCGAGGAATCCGGGCCCGACCTGCGCTGGACGATCTTCCAGCCCTCGGTGATCTTCGGGCCCGGCGACGACTTCGTGAACCGCTTCGCGCGCCTGTTGCGCGCCCTGCCGCTGGCGTTCCCGCTGGCGCGGCCCGGTGCCCGCTTCGCGCCGGTCTGGGTCGACGACGTCGTCGCCGCGATCCTGCGCGCGCTCGCGGACGAGGCGACCGCGGGCGAGACCTACGAGCTCGGCGGGCCGGACGTGCTGAGTCTGCGCGAGATCGTCGTCATGGTGCGCGACCGCCTGCGCCTGCGGCGCGCGATCATCGGGATCCCGGACTTCGCCGCGCGCCTGCAGGCGGCGATCTTCGACTTCGTCCCGGGCAAGCCGTTCTCGACCGACAACTACCGCTCGCTCACCGTGGACAGCGTCTGCCGGGTCAACGGGCTCGCGCGCCTCGGCATCCGCCCGCAGCCGCTCGCGGCCGTGCTGCCGAAGTACCTCGCCTGAGCGGCGCGGCTCAGGCCCGCGGGCACAGCCGCCCGCGCGCGGCGGGATCGTCCGCCAGGCGGCGCATTTCCCCGTAGAACGCCGGCAGGTCACCGGCGAGGCGCGCGAGCTCGCCGGCGAGCGCCGGCACGCAGCGGTGATAGGTGGACACGGCCACCAGGCGCGCGTTGTTGAGCGCGCCCGCGGGCGGCGCGCCCTGTGCCGCGAGCGCCGCGCGCAGCCGCTCGAATTCGGCCGCCTTTTCCCGCCGCATCCGCTCGGGCGGCGCGCCGTCCGCGTAGAGCGCGGCGAGCCTCCCGCGGCTTTCCACCATGAGCGCCGCGAGCCGCTCCTCGCGGCCACGGCGCTCGAGGAACCTGGCGACCTCCGCGTCGCGGCCGCTCGCGGCCAGGAAGCGCCGCACGCCCTCGTGCTCGACCACCGTCGCGAAGGCCTCGCTGAAATCGCTGTCGCTGGCCGCGTACACGGCCTGGTGCGCGAGCTCGTGGAAGATGAGCGCCGCGAGCTCCGCGTCGGTGTAGGCGAGCATCGTGTTCAACACCGGGTCCTTGAAATGGCCGAGCGTCGAATAGGCGATGGACGGCCCGACGTGGACGTCGAGGCCGCGCTTCGCCAGGCGCTCCGCCGCGCGGCCGGCGCGTTTCTCGTCGAAGTAGCCGCGGTAGGCGACGCAGCCGGCGACGGGATAGCAGAAATGGCGCGGCCGGACCGAGAACTCGGGCGTCGCGAACAGGTTCCAGGTCGCGTACTTCCGCCCGAGGTCCGCGTAGGTCCGGTAGCTGCCGTTGTCCGGCAGGCCGAGCGTGGTCATCGCGAATTCACGCGCCTGGTCCGCGAAGGCGAGCCGCCGGCGCAGCGCCTCATCGGTCGCGGCGTCGGCGGTGAGCGCCGCGATCGGCTGGCGCCTGCGATTCATCTCCATCTGCCCGGCGGCCAGGTGCACGTAGTAGCAGCCGGACAGGCAGGCGACGGCCGCGACGAGGGTCAGCAGCCGGGCCGGGCGCCAAGGCGGATCGCGTAACATGACAGCATGAAAGTCTATCTGGTCGGCGGCGCAGTCCGTGACGGGCTCCTCGGCCGGCCGGTGACCGAGCGTGACTGGGTGGTCGTCGGCGCGACACCCGGGGAGATGCGCGCCGCCGGCTACCGCCAGGTCGGCAAGGACTTCCCCGTCTTCCTGCACCCGGAGACCGGCGAGGAGTACGCGCTCGCCCGCACCGAGCGCAAGACCGGGCGCGGCTACCACGGCTTCGAGATGCGCTTCTCGCCGGACGTCACGCTGGAGGACGACCTGCGCCGGCGCGACCTCACGATCAACGCCATGGCACGCGACGAGGAGGGAGCGCTCGTCGACCCGCACGGCGGCCAGCGCGACCTCGAGGCGCGCACGCTGCGTCACGTGTCGGAAGCCTTCGGCGAGGACCCGGTGCGGATCCTGCGCGTCGCCCGCTTCCTGGCGCGCTTCCAGCCGCTCGGGTTCTCGGTCGCGCCGGAAACGCTGGCGCGGATGCGCGCGATGGTCGCCGCGGGCGAGGCGGATGCGCTCGTGCCCGAGCGCGTCTGGCAGGAGACGGACCGCGCGCTCGCGGAGCCCGCGCCCGAGGCGTGGCTGCGGCTCCTGCGCGACTGCGGCGCGCTCGCGCGCGTGCTGCCCGAGCTCGACGCGCTCTACGGCGTGCCGCAGCCCCCGCAGTGGCATCCGGAGATCGACACCGGCCTGCACATGGAGCTCGTGCTCTCGGTCGCGGCCGAACTGACGCCGCTCCCGAGGATCCGCTTTGCGGCACTCATGCACGACCTCGGCAAGGGACGCACGCCGCGTTCCGCCTGGCCGAAGCACGTCGGCCACGAGGAGCGGGGCGTGACGCTCGTGCGCGAGCTCGCCGCACGGCTGCGCGTGCCGAACGACTACCGGGAGCTCGCCGAGCTCGCCGCGCGCTGGCACGGACTCGCGCACCGCGCGGAGGAACTGCGCCCGCGGACCGTGCTCGCGCTCCTCGAGGACTGCGACGCGATGCGCCGGCCGCAGCGCTTCCGCGAGCTGCTCGTCGCCTGCGAGGCCGACTACCGCGGCCGCGGCGGCTGGCGCGCGCGCCCGTACCCGCAGGCGGACCTGCTGCGGCGCGCGCAGGAGACCGCGCTCGCGACGACCCTCAGCGACCGGGACCGCGAGGGCCTGTCGGGCGAGGAGATCGGCGCGCTGCTGCGGCGGCGGCGGCTCGCGGCGCTACGTGCCCCCGGCTCTGCCGCGCCTCAGGCGAAGTGGTAGAGGATGAGCGCCGCGATCGCGAAGCGGTAGATCGCGAACGGCCCGAGCCCGAGGCGGTTGATGACCGCCAGCAGCCAGCGGATGCACAGGTAGCCGGTGACGGCCGCGACCGCCGTGCCGAGCCCCATCATCGCCCAGTCCGTGCCGCCGTCACCGCCCTGCAGGAGCTTCAGGAGCTCGTAGCCGCCGGCCATGGCGATGCCGGGCACGGCGAGCAGGAACGAGAAGCGCGCGGCGGCGGCGCGGTCGAGCCCGAGCGCGCGCGCCATGGTCATGGTGACGCCCGAGCGCGACGTGCCGGGCATCAGCGCGAGCGCCTGCGCGCAGCCGATGAGCAGCGCGTGGTGCCAGTCGATCGAGTACTCGTCGCGCTCCCGCCGCCCGAAGCGGTCGGCGAGCCACATGAGCGCGCCGAATCCGGTCAGCGTGCCCGCGACGAACAGGGGGTTGCGCAGCATCTGCTCGATCAGTCCGCCGAACAGGAGCCCCGCCGCGCCGACCGGGACGGTGCCGACGATCACGCACCACGCGAGGCGCGCATCGGGCGTCATGCCGCGGCCCGCGAGCGAGCCGAACCAGGCGACGACCATCGCCATCAGCTGCTTGCGGAAGTACGCGAGCACCGCGACCAGCGTGCCGACGTGCACGGCGACGTCGAACGCGAGCCCCTGGTCGGGCCAGCCGAGGAAATGCGGCACGAGGATGAGGTGACCCGAGCTCGAGATCGGCAGGAACTCGGAGAGCCCCTGCACGATCGCGAGCACGATGGCCTGGACGGGATCCACGGGCCGCAGTCTACAGGCTCGCCGAAAGGTCGCGGAAAGAGAAACCGGGCGCGGGGCCATCGATGCCGCGCAGGAATGCGATCGCCTTGAAGCGCTCTCCCATCTCGCCCGGGAGCATCAGCGACGCGGCATCCTGCTGCAGGGCGAGGCGGTCGCGGTACTCGCGGCCCTCGAGCGCCTGCGCCAGGTGCCGCTCGATGCCGAGCGAGATCAGGAAGTGCGCCTGCGTCGCGAAGCCGCCGAGCGCCAGGCCGCAGGCGGCTGCGGCATCCGCGAGCGCCGAGAAATCCACCCAGGCGGTCAGGTCCTGCACGCCGGGCGTCGCGAGCGCGTCCGCCACGCGGCGGTGCCGCCGGAAGCCGCAGAGCGTGCCGCCGTCGCGCGACGGGTGGTAGTACTGCGCGCGCGGCAGCCCGTAGTCCACCAGCAACATCGCGCCGCGCGCGAGGCCGGCCGCGGCGCCGGCCACCCAGGCAGGCAGCGCGGGCCTGCACTCGGAGACGTAACCGTCGGCCATCGGCAAGGGCAGCCGCGCCTGGATCCCGGCGACCGCGGCGCGCAGCGCCGCGTCCGCGGGTCCCGCGCGCCAGGCAAAGCCGGGACCGTCGTTGACGACGCCCAGGGCCTCGCAACCGCCGCCCCGCACCCGGAATCGCTCGACCGGCAGCGCATCCACGACCTCGTTGCCGAAGGCGACCCCCTGCCAGGGATCACCGGGCGGCGCCTGCAGCCACTCGATGCGCTCCCGGAACGCGGCGACCGCGGGCCAGCGGTCGAAGAACCACTGCTGGCGGCGCGTCAGGTCCGGGCTCACCTCGACGATGCGGTAGTGCCGCGGCAGCACGCCGCGCCGCTCGAGGCCCCGGAGCAGGAATGCGGCGGCGATGCCGCTGCCGGCGCCGAACTCGACGACGTCGCCCCCGCCGATCCGCTGCAGCAGCTCCGCCAGGCAGTCGGCCAGGCAGGACTCGAACAGCGGGGACATCTCGGGCGCCGTCATGAAGTCGCCCTCGGCGCCGAAGCGGATGCGCTCCGTCATGTAGTAGCCGAGGCCGGGCGCGTAGAGCGCGGCTTCCATGAAGCGCGAGAACGGCAGCCAGCCCCCCTGCGCCTCGATGAGCCCGCGCAGGTGGTCCGCGACCCGCGCGCTCTGCGCGGCGTCCTCGGGCGAGAGCGGCGGCGGATCGTCGGCGATCAGCATGCGCCAGGCCCCCGGCCGTGATGCGCCGGTGCGCTGCGCGTAGAATCGGGGCCGACATGGCCGCCCGGGACGCAGCCCCGCTCGAGAACCAGGTCGTGCTCGTCACAGGCGCCGCGCGGCGCATCGGCGCGGTCATCGCGCAGGCATTCCACGCGCAAGGCGCGAGGGTCGCCGTGCACTTCCGCCGTTCCGCCGCCGAGGCCGGCGCACTCGTCGCCGCGATGAACGCGGCGCGGCCGCACTCCGCCGCCGCCTTCGAGGCGGACCTCGCCGTGGACTCCGCGCTCGAGGCCCTGCCCGCCTCGGTCATCGGCACCTTCGGCGCGCTCGACGTGCTCGTGAACAACGCCTCCACGTTCTACCCGACGCCCATGGGCTCGATCACCGCGCGGCAGTTCGACGACCTCGTGGGCTCCAACCTGCGCGCGCCGCTGTTCCTGTCGCAGGCCGCGGCGCCGGAACTGCGCCGGCGCCGGGGCCTGATCCTGAACATCGCCGACATCCACGGCCTGCGCCCGCTGCGGCAGCACTCCGTGTACTCGGCGGCCAAGGCCGGGCTCGTGATGCTGACGCGCTCCCTCGCGCGGGAGCTCGGTCCCGAGATCCGCGTGAATGCGATCGCGCCGGGGCCGGTGCTGTGGCCGGAGAGCGGCGTGGACGCCGAGCTGCAGCAGCGCATCGTCGCGCGCACCGCGCTCAGGCGCACCGGCACGCCGGAGGACGTCGCCAAGGCCGCGATCTTCTTCGCGACCGCGGCGCCCTTCGTGACCGGCGAAGTGCTTGCCGTGGACGGCGGCCGCCTCGCGGGCGGCGACGAGCGCTAGCCCGCGGCGCCCGGCCGCCGGCCACTGCCCGGGCGCCATCAGTCCGGACCCTGCAGCGATGTCTCGACGAGCGGGTGCGCGGCGCGATCGAAGCGCTGCCACAGCTCGCCCATCGTCTCGCCCGTGACCGGGTGGCGGAGCGTGGGCGCGATCGCCGCGAGCGGGCCGAGCACCCAGGCGCAGGTGGCGAGGTCCTCGTGCGGCAGCGACGCGCCCTCGAAGCGGCCGACCCGGTCGCCGTACAGCAGCAGGTCGAGGTCCAGCGTGCGCGGGCCCCACTTCGGGCCGCCGCGCTCGCGCCCAAGCGCGCGCTCGACCGACTTGAGCGCCGCGACCACGTCGGCGGGCGGCCGCTCCGTGCGGAACGCCGCGACCAGGTTGATGAAGTCGTCGCCCTCGAATCCCGTCGCCTTGTTGAGGTAGGCCGGCGAGCTCGCGAGCCCCGGGAACTCCTCGCCGAGCAGCGCGAGCGCCCGGCGCAGGTTCGCGCGCGGCCGGACGTTGCTGCCGGCCGCGATGTAGACCTCAGGCATCGCGGCCGCGCTCGACGATCACGCCCACGTCCTGCGAGTGCCGGATGGCGCCCGGCTTGTGCACGGTCACGCGCACGCGCGCCATCCCGAACTCCGCGAGCACGATGCGCGCGATCTCGCCCGCCAGCGCCTCCACCAGGTTGAAGCGGCTTTCCTGCACGAAGGCGAGGACGCGCTTCGCGACCGACCGGTAGTTGAGCGTGTCGTCGATCGAGTCGCTCTTCGCGGCGGCGGCGAGGTCCACCCACATCTCGAGGTCGATCTCGACGCGCTGGCGCACCTCACGCTCCCAGTCGTGGATGCCGATGATGGTCTCGGCGGCGAGCGCGGTGATGAAGATGCGGTCCAATGGTGGCTCCATCGTCATCAGGAAGAAGGGGACAGTCCCATTTAAATGGACGCGTCCCCTTTAATAAAGGGGACGCGTCCATTTAAATCGGGACAGTCCCCGGGGCGCGCAGCTCCTCGAGCGGCCAGCGCGCGCGGGCGCGCACCGGCAGCTCCTCGCGCTCGCCCGCGGCGAGGCGCGCATGGCCGGCGAGCGCGATCATCGCGGCGTTGTCGGTGCAGAACTCGGGCCGCGGGTAGTGCAGGCGCACGCCCGCCTCCGCCGCCTTTCGCGTCAGCGCCTCGCGCAGCCGGCGGTTCGCGCCCACTCCGCCCGCGACCACCAGCGCGCGGATGCCTGTCATCGTGAGCGCCCGCAGGCTCTTGCCGACCAGCGTCTCGACCATGGCGTCCTCGAAGCCGCGCGCGACGTCGGCGCGCGTCTGGTCGTCGAGCGTCCGGCCGCGCAGCGCAACCACGACCGCCGTCTTGATGCCGCTGAAGCTGAAGTCGAGCCCCGGCCGGTCGAGCATCGGGCGCGGGAAATCGAACACGCCCGGGCGGCCGGATTCGGCCGCCGCGGCGAGCGCCGGGCCGCCGGGATAGCCGAGGCCGAGGAACTTGGCGGTCTTGTCGAAGGCTTCTCCCGCCGCGTCGTCCAGGGTTTCCCCGAGCACGCGGTAGCGGCCAATGCCGGCCACCTCGATCAGCATCGTGTGGCCCCCCGAGACCTGCAGGGCGACATAAGGGAATTCCGGCGCCCCCGGCTCGAGCGCGGGCGCGAGCAGGTGGCCCTCGAGGTGGTGCACCCCGATGACCGGAATGCCGAGGCCATAGCCAAGGGAGCGCGCCACGCAGGCCCCGACCAGGAGCGCCCCGATCAGGCCCGGCCCGGCGGTATAGGCAATCCCGTCAATGGCTTGCAGGGTGAGGCCGGCACCGGCCAGCGTGTCCTCGATCATCGGCAGCAGCCGCTCGATGTGATCGCGCGAGGCGAGTTCCGGCACCACCCCGCCATGCGGGGCGTGCAGCGCCACCTGGCTGAAAACGCGGTTCGCGACGAGGCCCCGGTCGCCGTCGTAGACGGCGACCGCCGTCTCATCGCAGGAGGTTTCGATGCCGAGGACCTTCATGGGGCTAGTGCTTTGATTTTCCGGGGGCGGATCACTACAATTCCGGGCCCTTTCCCCGGGGCCGTTCCGGGGGCGCAGTGCCAGAAACGAGGTTTGAATGCCGAGCGTCCGTATCCGCGAGAACGAGTATTTCGACGCCGCCTTGCGTCGTTTCAAGCGCGCCTGCGAAAAGGCGGGCGTCCTGACCGAACTGCGCCGCCGGGAATTCTACGAGAAGCCCACCCAGGAACGGAAACGCAAGAAGGCCGCCGCCATCAAGCGGCACCTGAAGCGCGCCTCCCGCGACGGCGGGCGCAGCGCCACCCGCTGATCCCGGGATGAGCCTCAAGGACCGCATCACCGAGGACATGAAAGCGGCGATGCGGGCGGGCGAGAAAGACCGCCTGTCCTGCATCCGCATGCTCCAGGCCGGCATCCAGCAGCGCGAAGTGGACGAGCGCATCACGCTCGACGACGCGCAGGTGCTCGCCGTCATCGACAAGATGATCAAGCAACGGCGCGAGTCCGTCACGCAGTTCGAGGCCGGCAAGCGCGCCGACCTGGTCGCGAAGGAGTCCGCCGAGATCGCCCTGCTCTCGTCCTACCTGCCGGCGCAGCTCTCGGACGCCGAGCTCGCGGCCATGATCCAGGACGCGATCGCCGCGACCGGCGCCGCCTCCATGAAGGACATGGGAAAGGTCATGGGCTTCCTCAAGCCGAAGGCGCAGGGCCGCACCGACATCGGCGCGCTGTCCGCGCGCATCAAGGCCGCGCTCGGGGGCTGACGCGATGAGTCCGAGCCGCGTTCCGGACGGCGAGACGCGCGGGCACATCGTCCCGATCGGCGGCGCCGAGAACAAGGAAAACGACCCGCGCATCCTCGCGCGCTTCGTGCAGGCCTCCGGCGGCGAGATGGCCGACATCGTCGTGATCCCGACCGCGAGCCGCTCGCACGAGACCGGCCCGCGCTACGAGAAGCTGTTCCGCGAGCTCGGCGCCCGCCGGGCCGACGTCATGGACTTCGACACGCGCCGCGACTGCCAGGAAGAGGGCCGGCTGCAGCGCATCCGCGAGGCGACCGGCATCTTCTTCACCGGCGGCAATCAGCTCAGGCTCACGACGCTCCTCGGCGGCACGCCGGTCGCGAAGCTGATCCGCTCGCAGAACGCGCGCGGCGTGACGGTGGGCGGCACGAGCGCGGGCGCCGCCATCCTGTCCGAGCACATGATCGCCTTCGGCGACGACGGCGCGGCCGCGATCGCGGGCAGCGTGCGCCTCGCGCCCGGGCTCGGTCTCACCAACCGCTTCATCATCGACCAGCATTTCCGCGAGCGCGACCGGCTCGGGCGGCTCATCACCGCGCTCGCCTACAACCCGTTCGCGGTCGGCATCGGCCTCGACGAGGACACCGCCGCCTTCATCGGCCCGGACGAGACGCTCGAGGTCGAGGGCTCGGGGGGCGTCACGGTGGTGGACGCCTCGAAGGTGACCTTCTCGTCGGTGGACAACGCAACCGAGGGCCAGCCGATCTGCATCCTCGGCCTCGTCGTGCACCTGCTGACGGCCGGCGCGACCTTCAACCTGCACACGCGGCAGGCCGCCATGGGCAGCCTGGCCCCGTCGCGCGCATGATGGAGCCGCCGTGCGCATCCTCGACCGCTCCGTCTACGTCGGCCCGTCGCATTACGCGCGATTCCCGGTCATCCGCCTCGAGCTCGACCTCGGCGCACTCGAGGCCTGGCCGACGGGCAGGCTCGGCCAGGGCTTCGTCGACGCGCTGATCGCCGCGCTGCCGGGGCTCGCCGAGCACGGCTGCTCCTACCAGGAACCCGGCGGCTTCATCCGCCGCATGAACGAGGACGAGGGCACCTGGCTCGGCCACGTGCTCGAGCACGTGGCGCTCGAGCTGCAGAACGTCGCGGGCGAGGACGTCACCTTCGGCAAGACGCGCAGCCTCGATCGCCCCGGCCTCTACTCGGTCGTCTACGAATACGCGGAGCGCGAGGAAGGCATCGCCGCGGGCGAGCTCGCGCTCAGCCTGCTCTGCTCGCTGCTGCCGGAGGAGATCCGCCCGGCGGGCACGGTGCCCGAGGGCTGGGACTGGCCGGCCGCGCGCGACGCCTACATCAAGTACGCGCAGCGGCGCGCGCTCGGCCCCTCGACCGCCTCCCTGGTGCAGGCCGCCGACCGGCGCGGCATCCCCTGGCTCAGGCTCAACGACCAGTCGCTGATCCAGCTCGGCCACGGCAGGTACCAGCAGCGCATCCAGGCGACCGTGACCGGGCGCACGCCGCACATCGCGGTCGAGCTCGCGAGCGACAAGGAGGAGACCAACCGCATCCTCGGCGCGCTCGGCCTGCCGGTGCCGCGGCAGGAACTGGTGCAGACCGAGCGCGAGGCGATCCGCGCCGCGAACCGCCTCGGCTATCCCGTCGTCACCAAGCCCTACAACGGCAATCACGGCCGCGGCATCTCGATCCGGCTCACGAGCGACGAGGAGGTCGCGCGCGGCTTCGCGATCGCGCGCGAGCATTCGCGCTCGGTGATCGTCGAGACCTACCTCGAGGGCGACGACCACCGGCTGCTGGTCGTGAATGGCGAGCTGATCGCGGCCACCCGGCGCACGCCGGGCCACGTCACCGGCGACGGCGTGCACACGGTCGCCGGGCTCGTCGAGATCGTGAACCAGGATCCGCGCCGCGGCGTCGGCCACGAGAAGGTGCTGACGCGCCTCGAGCTCGATGCCCAGGCGGAAGCCATGCTCGCCCGCGCCGGCCTCGAGGCCGGCTCCGTTCCCGAGGCCGGCCGCCGCGTGTTCCTGCGCTCGACCGCGAACCTCTCGACCGGCGGCACCGCGACCGACGTGACCGACGTCATCCACCCGGACAACCGCGAGATGGCGGTGCGCGCCGTCAAGGCCATCGGCCTCGACGTCGGCGGCGTGGACTTCCTGTCGAAGGACATCACGCTCTCCTACCGCGAGATCGGCGGCGGCATCTGCGAGATCAACGCGGCGCCGGGCTTCCGCATGCACGTCGCGCCCTCCGAGGGCACGCCGCGCGACGCCGCGGGCCCGGTCATCGACATGCTGTTCCCGCCCGGCACGCCCGCGCGCGTGCCGGTCGCGGCCGTCACCGGCACCAACGGCAAGACCACGACCGCGCGCATGCTCGCGCACATATTGAAGATGGCGGGCTACACGCCGGGCCTCACCACCACCGACGGCGTCTACATCGACGGGCAGCGCACGGTCTCCGGCGACATGACGGGCCCGGTGTCGGCGCGCATGGTGCTCGCCGACCCGCACATCGACGCGGCCGTGCTCGAGACCGCGCGCGGCGGGCTCCTGCGCGCCGGCATGGGCGTGTCGGAGGTGGACGTCGGCGCCGTCCTCAACGTGCAGGCCGACCACCTCGGCCTCAAGGGCATCGACACGCTCGAGCAGCTCGCCGAGGTCAAGCGCACGGTGGTCGAGGTCGCGAAGTCCTGCGCGGTGCTGAACGCCGACGACCCGCTGGTGCTCCGCATGTCCGCGCACACCGAGGCCGAGCACATCTGCTACGTGACCATGAACCCGCAGCACGCGCTCGTGCGCGAGCACATCCGCGCGGGCGGGCGCGCCTGCGCGCTCGAGGCCGGCGTCAACGGCCAGATGATCACGCTCTACGACCGCGGCGGCCACATGCCGCTCCTGTGGACGCACCTGATCCCGGCGACGCTCGAGGGCCGCGCCACGCACAACGTGCAGAACGCCATGTTCGCGGCGTCGATGGCGTTCTCGCTCGGCGTCAAGCTCGACGCGATCCGCCAGGGGCTGCGCACCTTCGACACGACCTTCTACCAGGCGCCCGGGCGCATGAACGTGTTCGACGAGCACCCGTTCAAGGTGCTGTTCGACTACGGCCACAACGCCCACGCGGTCCGCATGCTGGCGGAGCTCGCCGGGCGGCTCGACGTCACGGGCCGGCGCATCGTCGTGCTCGCGGGTCCGGGCGACCGGCGCGACGAGGACCTGCGCGCGATCGCGCGCTCGGTCGCCGGGCGCTTCGACCACTACGTGTGCCGCCGCGACGACAACCTGCGCGACCGCGCCCCCGACGAGGTGCCGCGCATCATCGCCTCGGAACTGCTGGCCGCCGGCGTGCCGCAGGCGGCGATCGCGGTCATCCCGGACGAGCAGGAAGCGATCGACCATGCGCTTCGCATGGGCCGCGCCGGCGACCTGCTGCTGGTCTTCGCGGACGCGCTGACGCGCTCGTGGAAGCAGATCATCCGCTTCCGCCCGGATGGCGCGCCGGCGCCGGCCCCCGCGCGCGCGCCGGAGGCGGCCGCCGCGGCGTCCCCCGTCGAGGCGCCGATCGAGGCCGCGCCGCTCTCGCTCGAGGGCCTGATCCGCGACGAGCGCGGCATCCGCTATGCGCCGGAGGCGTCGGACTGAGCAGCGCCCCCGCACCCTTCGCCGATTCCCGCCGCCTGACCGGGCACAACCGGTTCTTCAACGGCGGTGGCGCCGTGCTCGAGGCGACCGGCACGACTCCCGCGACGCTCGCCGGCTGGAACCGGCGCGTGCGCATGGCCGTGCACGCGCTCGGCTGGCCGGCGGGTCCGGTGATCGCCGTGCCGCACCCGGGCGGCGCATCGCTCGCGCTCTCCGCCCCGCCGGACCAGCTCTTCACGGCGACCGAGGTGAACGAGTGGGCGCTCGCCGCGACGCTCGCCGAGGAGGACCCGGCGCGCCGTGACGAGCTCATCGCGCTGCTCGCGGCCGAGCAGCCCGAGGAGGCGGAGCCGCCGGTGCTCGAGGAGGCGGGCGCGATCGAGCGCCTGGCGCGGCGCGCGGCGCGCGAGGCGAATGCGGGGCTGCGCGCGCTCCTCGCCGAGGCGGGCCGGCGCGGCATCCCCTGCCTCGGCGATGACGAGCAGTTCACGATCGGCGCAGGCAAGCGCGGCCGGACCTGGCCGCTTGTCGACTTGCCGGATCCACCGCAGGTTCCCTGGGACTCGCTCGCCGGCATTCCGGTCGCGCTCGTCACCGGCACGAACGGCAAGACCACCGTCGTACGCCTGATCGCCGCCTGCGCGCGCGAGGCCGGGCGCGTCACGGGCTGGTGCTGCACCGACGGCGTGCACGTGGACGCCGAGGCGCTCGCGTCCGGCGACTACTCCGGTCCCGCCGGCGCGCGACGCGTGCTGCGCGATGCGCGCGTCGAGTGCGCGGTCCTCGAGACCGCGCGCGGCGGCATCCTGCGGCGCGGGCTCGCCGTCCCCCGTGCCGACGCCGCGGTCGTCACCAGCATCGCGGCGGACCACTTCGGCGAGTACGGCGTGCACGACCTCGCGGGTCTCGCGCAGGTCAAGCTCGCCGTCGCCCGCGCGCTCGGCGGCGACGGCCGCCTCGTCGTCAATGCCGAGGACGCGACGCTCGCGAAGGCGGCGCCGGAGGCGGGGAAGACCCTCGCCTGGTTCGCGCGCGATGCCTCGAACCGCCTGGTCGCGGCGCACCGCGCCGCGGGCGGCGCGGCCTGCGCGGTCGTGGATGGCCGCCTCGTGCTCTGGCACGGCGGCGTGGAGCACGACCTCGGAGCGATCGCGCACATGCCGCTCGCGGCCGGCGGGCATTCGGCATTCAACGTCGCAAACCTCGCCGCCGCCGCGCTCGCCGCCGCCGGGCTCGGCATCGCGCCCGCGACGATCGCCGCCGTGTGCGCGCGCTTCGGCGCCAACCCCGCCGACAACCCCGGCCGGCTCATGCGCTACGAGCTCGGCGGCCTGAACCTGGTCGTGGACTTCGCGCACAACCCGGCGGCGCTCGCGGGGCTCGTCGACTTCGCGCTCCGGCTGCGCGGTCGCGGCCGGCTCGCGATCCTGCTCGGCCAGGCCGGCAACCGCGAGGACGCGGACCTCCATCGCCTCGCCTCGGTCGCGGCCGCCGCGCGGCCCGACCTCGTCGTGCTCAAGGAGCTGTCGGGCTACCTGCGCGGCCGCGGCGCCGGCGAGGTGCGCGCGATCCTGCGCCGCGCACTCGCGCGCGCGGGCCTGCCGGACGCGGCGATCGAGGACGCCCCCGACGAGCTCTCCGCCGTACGGCGGGCGCTCGCCTGGGCGCGGCCCGGGGACGCGCTGCTGCTCGCCGTGCACACGCGCGAGGGCCGCGCGGCCGCGCTCGAACTGATCGAAGCGCTGCGCGCCCGGTCCTGGATCGCCGGGCGGGCATTGCCAACCTGATATCGTGGGCCATGGCCGGACGCATCCCGCAAGCCTTCATTGACGAGCTGATTGCGCGCACCGACATCGTCGAGCTCGTCGGCTCACGCGTGCAGCTCAAGAAGGCGGGGCGCGAATGGAAGGCCTGCTGCCCGTTCCACTCCGAGAAGACGCCCTCGTTCTGGGTGAGCCCCGACAAGCAGTTCTACCACTGCTTCGGCTGCGGAGCTCACGGCACCGCGCTCGGGTTCCTGATGGAGCACGACAAGCTGCCGTTTCCCGACGCGGTCGAGGAGCTCGCTTCGCGTCTCGGGCTCGAGGTGCCGCGCGAGGACGACGGCCGCGGCGCGCAGCCGAAGCGGGACGAGGGCGTCTACGAGCTGCTCGCGCAGGTGACGCAGTTCTGGCGCGACTGCCTGCGCGAGTCGCCGCGCGCGAAGCAGTACCTCGCCGGGCGCGGCATCACGTCCGAGACCTGCGTGAAGTTCGCGATCGGCTACGCGCCCGATTCCTGGGACGCGTTGCAGAGGCGTTTCGGCGGCAATCCGGAACGCGAACGGCGGCTGCTCGAGGCGGGGCTCGTCATCGAGCGCAGCGGCCAGGGGGAGAGCGGCTGCTACGACCGCTTCCGCGACCGCATCATGTTCCCGATCCGCGACGCGCGCGGCAGGCCGATCGCCTTCGGCGGCCGCATCATCGATGCCGGCGAGCCAAAGTACCTGAACTCCCCCGAGACGCCGCTGTTCCACAAGGGCCGCGAGCTCTACGGCCTGTACGAGGCGCGCCAGGCGCTGCGCAAGGTCGAGCGGCTGATGGTGGTCGAGGGTTACGTGGACGTCGTCCGGCTGGCGCAGTCCGGCATCGCCTGGTCGGTCGCGACGCTCGGCACGGCGACGACCCCCGAACACCTCAACCGCCTGTTCCGGGTCACGAGTGAGGTCGTGTTCTGCTTCGACGGCGACCGCGCCGGGCGCGCCGCCGCCTGGCGCGCGCTCGAGAACGCGCTCGAGCACGCCCGCGACGGGCGGCAGCTGCGTTTCCTGTTCCTGCCGGAGGGCCACGATCCCGACACGCTCGTGGGCGAGGAAGGCAGGGAGGCGTTCGAGGCGCGCATCGCCTCCGCCCTGCCGCTCTCGGAGTTCCTGGTGACGCAGCTCGCGGCGCAGGCCGACCTCACGAACGTGGACGGGCGCGCGCGGCTCGCCGAGCTCGCGCGGCCGTTGCTGGCGCGCGTGCCGGAGGGCGTGTACCGCGAGCTGCTGCTCGAGCGCCTGGCGGCGGAAGTGAAAATGCCGGCCGGCCGGCTGGCGGAGCTCCTGCGGGCGCGTCCCGATGATGGTCGCGGCGGACGCGCGGGTTACCGCCCAGGCCGTGCCGGCAGGACCGCGCGCTCCGCCGGCCGCCAGCCGCTCCTGACGCAGGCCATCATGCTGCTCCTGCATCACCCCGCTTCCGCGCGTGCGGTCGCCGCGATCCCGGCCTGGCTGTCGTCGGAGCAGAAGGGATTCGCGGTGCTGCGGGAACTGCTCGCGACCTCGAAGGCCGAGCCCGCGCTCTCGACCGCGCAGCTGGTCGAGCGCTGGCGCGACCGCCCCGAGGGGGCCCGGCTCGCCGAGCTGGCGGGCGAGGAATCGCTGGTCCGGGACGCCCGCGCCGCCGGCCGGGAACTGGCGACGCTCCTCGAGCGGATCGGGTCGGAACTCGGGCCCGAAAAACGGCTCAATGAGCTCATCGATCTCGCCCGCGAGCGGCGCCTGTCCGACCAGGAACAGAAGGAATTTCAAGGACTTCTGGGCGCCCGCGGCCGGCCCGCAGGGGGCTGAACCCGGCCATTGCAACGCCCCGGGCCGCCCCAACGTATAATGCCCGGCTATTTTGCGGCCGCACCCTGCCCCGAGGATCCCCGACTTGAGCGACAAGAAGCTCCCGGCCATCCCTGAAGACCGCCAGTCGCAGCTGAAGCTCCTGATCGCGCGCGGCAAGGAGCAGGGCTACCTGACCTACGCCGAGGTCAACGACCACCTGCCGCCCGAGATCGTCGATCCGGAGCAGATCGAAGACATCGTCAACACGATCAACGACATGGGCATCACGGTGTACGAGAAGCCACCGGATGCCGAGTCGCTCCTGCTCACGGACGCCTCCGCGCCCGACGAGGAGGCGGTCGAGGAAGCGGCCGCGGCGCTCGCGATCGCCGACTCCGAGTTCGGCCGCACGACCGACCCGGTGCGCATGTACATGCGCGAGATGGGCACCGTGGAGCTCCTCACCCGCGAGGGCGAGATCCGCATCGCCAAGCGCATCGAGGAAGGCCTCGACCAGGTGCGCACGGCGCTCGCCTGGTACCCGCCCACGTACGACTTCCTGCTCGCGGCCTGGGAGCCGGTGAAGGCCGGACAGGGCCGCATCACCGACCTGATCGTCGGCTTCATCGACCCGAACGCGCCGGACGAGATCGCGCAGCCGCACAACCCGAAGGCCGTGGTGCGCAAGGAGGAGCCGGAGCTCGAGGACGACGAGGAAGGCGACGAGTCCGAGGAGGACGAGGAAGCCATCGACACCGGCCCGGACCCGGAGGAGACGGCGCGCCGCTTCGCCGCGATCGCGCGCCTGCACAACCAGATCGGCAAGGGCCTCGCCACCGCCCGCGGGGCGCGCGAGCCCAAGGTCGTGCGCGCCCGCAAGCGCATCGCCTCCCAGTTCATGGAGCTCAAGCTCGCGCCGAAGATGTTCGACGCGCTCGTCCTGCACCTGCGCAGCCACGTGGACGAAGTGCGCCGCCTCGAGCGCGAGATCATGACGGTCTGCGTGCGCCAGGCCGGCATGCCGCGCAAGGACTTCATCGCGACCTTCCCGAAGAACGAGACCAACGTCCGCTGGATCGACAAGCACATCCGCGCCAAGCGCAAGCACTCCGCGGCGCTCGGGCGGCACAAGGAGGAGATCGTGCGGCGCCAGCAGGAGCTGCGCGCGCTCGAGAAGCGCCTCGCCCGCTCGATCCAGGAGCTGAAGCAGGTCAACCGCGACATCGCAACCGGCGAGGCCATGGCGCGGCGCGCGAAGAAGGAGATGGTCGAGGCCAACCTGCGCCTCGTGATCTCGATCGCGAAGAAGTACACCAACCGGGGCCTGCAGTTCCTGGACCTGATCCAGGAGGGCAACATCGGCCTGATGAAGGCGGTGGACAAGTTCGAATACCGCCGCGGCTACAAGTTCTCGACCTACGCGACGTGGTGGATCCGCCAGGCCATCACGCGCTCGATCGCCGATCAGGCGCGCACCATCCGCATCCCGGTGCACATGATCGAGACCATCAACAAGCTGAACCGCATCTCGCGGCAGATGCTGCAGGAGATGGGCCGCGAGCCGACGCCGGACGAGCTGGCAAGCCGCATGGAGATGCCCGAGGACAAGGTGCGCAAGGTCCTGAAGATCGCCAAGGAGCCGATCTCGATGGAGACGCCGATCGGAGACGACGAGGATTCGCACCTCGGCGACTTCATCGAGGACACCGGCGCCGAGAGCCCGCTCGATTCCGCGACGGTCGAGTCGCTTCGCGAGACCGTGCACGGCGTGCTCTCGCAGCTGACCCCGCGCGAGGCCAAGGTGCTGCGCATGCGCTTCGGCATCGACCTCTCGACCGACCACACGCTCGAGGAGGTCGGCAAGCAGTTCGACGTCACGCGCGAGCGCATCCGCCAGATCGAGGCCAAGGCGCTGCGCAAGCTGCGGCACCCGAGCCGCAGCGAGCAGCTCCGGAGCTTCCTGATCGAGGACTGAGCCAGCCGGCCCCGGTCGTCGCCCGCCTGCGGGGCGACTGGTGCGATTGATCCTTCGCGGCGCGAGCGTCTTACTTTGTGGATGGACGCTGACGGCTCACGGCTTTCGGTCATTGTCCCCTTTTACAACGAGGGGTCGGCAGTGTCCGAGGTGCTCCGCGAGCTGCGGCAGCGGCTGCCGGCGGCGGAAATCATCGCCGTCGATGACGGCAGCACCGACGATACCTGGAAGAATATCAACGCTGCAGGCGGCATTCGCAGCCTGAGGTTCACGCACAACCAGGGGCAGAGCGCGGCGATCTACTACGGCCTGCGCGCCTCCACCCGGCCGGTCGTCGGAATCATGGACGGCGACGGCCAGAACGACCCGGCAAGCTTCCTGCCACTGCTCGCGGAACTCGGGCGCGGGACGGCCGACTTCGTCTGCGGGTACCGGACCGAGCGCCACGACGTCTGGAACCGGCGGGTCGCCTCGCGAATCGCCAATGGCATCCGCCGCCGGGTGCTCGGCGACGGCGCGCACGACACCGGCTGCGCCCAGAAGGTCTTCCGGCGGGAGCTGATCGACCTGCTGGTTCCGTTCCGCGGCATGCATCGCTACCTGCCGGCCATCTTCCGCCACGCGGGGCTGCGCATGGCCGAGGTTCCCGTCAACCACCGCCCGCGCCTCTGCGGCGCGTCCAAGTACAGCAACTGGCGACGGGCGATCGACGGCATGCGCGACCTGCTGGGCGTCGCGTGGCTGCTCGACCGCCAGATCCTGCCGCCCCATGCGGAGATGAAGCCATGAACGACGTGCTGTTGCAGATCGCGCCTTTCGGCCACCCGCTGACGATCACCGGCTGGAAGCTCGTCGGATACCTGGGCGCGGCGATGTTCGCGGGACGCTGGTTCGTCCAGGTGGCTGTCTCGCACCTGCACCGGCATTCGCATCTGCCGCGCCTGTTCTGGCAAATGTCGCTGGCGGGCAGCGTCCTGCTGCTTTCCTATTTCACGTTCGGCAAGAATGACTCCGTCGGCATCGTCTCCAATTTCTTCCCGATGCTGATCGCCGTGTACAACCTGCGCATGCAGGGACGCGGGCGCGAGGAGCCGTCAGCTGCCGGAGCCGGCGCCGTCGGCCGCGGCTGACACGCGATAGTAGGCGGTCCACTCGTCCTGGCCGACCCGGGTCGCGCGAAAGCCCGCCACGACGACCACGCGCTCGAACTCCGGCACGGAAGAGTGCCGCACGGCGCACAGCAGCATGCCGCCGGCGCGGCCCGCGAGGATCCCTGCGAGCGGCCGCGGCGGCTGGTAGGACGGCTCATCGGGCCTGCGTGCGACCCACCCTTCGCGCACCTGCGCGCCCAGGTAGAAGCGCACCTCCCACCATGGCTTCACGTCGACGTACACGACCTCCGCGACGTCTTCGCCCGCCGCCGCCCGCAACCTCATCGCGGCCGCCCGCCCGTCGCGCTCGACCGGTGACAGCAGGCCGATCCCCAGCTTGACCGCCAGCAACAGCAGGCAGGATCCGGCGAACACTCCCGCCGCCAGCCGTCCGCTCATGCGCACAACCATCGGCTCGAAGCGCCGGGCGAGCCAGATCGCGATCGGCGGGAACAACGGCAGCAGATAGAGCGGCAGGCGCGACTGCGCGACCACGTGCACGAAGAGCGGCAACCCGATCCACGCCAGCAACAACCGGTCCGGCGCTGCCTGCAGCGGTGGCGCGTAACCCGACCGGCGCCCGAGCGCAAGCCATGCAGGAAGCCAGGGCATGGCGCCGATCAGCAGCGTCGGCACGTAGATCACGATCGCCATGTACCAGGCGGAATTGCGGTGAAACGTGCCGGATGCCGCGCGTGCGGCCACTTCCGCGTCCAGGAAATACTCCAGCAGGCCGGGGAACCGGGCGCTCGCCAGGAGGTACCAGCCGAAGCCGACGACCGCGAACAACGGCAGCCCCCAGCCCGCGACCAGGCCCTGGAGGCCGCGCCAGTCGCGCCGCAGCGCAAGCCAGGCGAGGAATGCCAGCAGGGACAGGAGCGCGGGAGGCCCCTTGGTCAGGAACGCAAGTCCGAAGGCCAGCCACATCAGCATGGCGCTCGCGCGCGGCCGCCGGCCGGCCTCGTAATGCAGGAAGGCGACGCCTGCCAGGGTCGTCCATAGCGTCACCAGCGTGTCGGTCGTGATCGCGCCCGCGGCCAGGAATGGCAGCAACAGGGTGCCGTAAACAGCCATCGGCATCACCGGCATCCGCGGCGCGAGGAGGCGTCCCGCCGGCAGCAACAGCAGCGCGGTGGCGACGAAGGCAAGCGCATTTGGCAATCTCGCGGCGAACTCCGACTTGCCGAAAGCGACGAATGACGCTGCGATGGCCCAGTAAGTCAGCGGCGGCTTGGTGAAGTGCGCCGTGTCGTCGTTGAGGAAGATTCCCAGGAAATCATGGCGGCGCAGCATTTCCAGCGCGCCGGCGACATAGCGCCCCTCGTCGGGTGCCCATAACCCCCGCGCGCCGTTCAGCAGGAGCGCCATCGCGAGCAGCAGGACCGGGATGATCCAGGCTGCCCGCGACCCGGCGCGGGGCGATGCTTCGAGGGAATCCATCCGCCTGTCGCGGGCCTAGGCAGGCCGCTTCTGCAGCCACTTCGGCAGGAACGAATAGGCGTCGGCCCGGAATTCCTCGTCGAACGCGACGCCGTGCCTGTGGAAAAGCTGCTGCAGCCGGCCCGAATTGAAGGCATCCATGACCTCGGTCGCGCCGCCCAGATGCTCGCCGCCGACGAAAAACTGCGGGATGGTCGGCGTGCCGAGCCGCTTCGCGAGCACGGCACGCACCTTGCCGCCCATGTCGCCCTTCTGCATGGCGACGGAATCGAGGTCCACCGATTCGTACTGGACACCCGCGGCCTGCAGCAGCCGCCGCACCGACCAGCAGAACTCGCACCACTGCAGCGCGAAGAACGCGATCGGCTTCGCGGGATCCGCGAGCAGCCGCTCGACCAGGCGTTCCGCCTCGGGGTCGGTCGCGACCGGTGCGGCGACCGGTGCCGCCGCCGGCGCCGCGCACACGTCGAAGCGCGCCCCCGGCGTCGAGCGCGACAGCTCCCACTCGGACTCATCCATGTCGGCGCCGACCTGCTCGAACAGCGGCGTCGAGAGATAGCGCTCGGCCGTGTCCGGCAGCATGGCGAGGATCACGGTGCCCTTCGGCGAGCGCTCGGCGATCCGAAGCGCCCCCGCGAGCGTGCCGCCGCTCGAGGTGCCGACGAAGATCCCTTCCTGGCGCGCCAGCTCCTGCGCGAGGCGCATCGCGTCGTTGCCGGTGACCGGCAGCAGCTCGTCCGCGAAGCCGCCCGCGAGCGCGTCGCCCGTGATCTTCGGCACGAAGTCCGGCGTCCAGCCCTGCAGCAGGTGCGGCCGCCATGCCGGATGGCTCTCGGCCGGCGTGCCGTCCGGGTTCCGTCTCTGCTCGTGGTCGCTCGCGAGGATCTGCGCGTTGTCCGGCTCGCAGACGCCGATCCTCACCTCCGGCCGTTCCTGCTTCAGCACGCGGGCGACACCGAGGAGCGTGCCGCCGGTGCCCGCGCCCGTCACCCACCAGTCGAGGCGCTCGCCGCGGAAGTCGTCGAGGATCTCGCGCGCCGTCGTCCTCGAGTGGATCTCCGGGTTCGCCTCGTTCTCGAACTGCTGCGTCCAGAACCAGCCATTGGCCTCGGCGAGCTCGCGCGCCTTCTGCACCATGCCCGTGCCCTTCTGGGCCGCGGGCGTGAGCACGACCTTCGCGCCGAGGAAGCGCATGAGCTTGCGGCGCTCGACCGAGAAGCTCTCCGCCATCGTGATCACGAGCGGGTAGCCCTTCGCGGCGCAGACCATCGCGAGGCCGATGCCGGTGTTGCCGGACGTCGCCTCGACCACGGTCTGGCCCGGCCTCAGGCGCCCGTCGCGCTCCGCGGCCTCAATGACGCCGAGCGCGAGGCGGTCCTTCACCGAGCCGAGCGGGTTGAAGGCCTCGACCTTGACCCAGACCTCCACGCCCCCGGGCGCAAGGCGGTTGAGGCGCACGATCGGCGTGCGGCCGATGGTCGAGAGGATGTCGGCGTGCTTCATGGCCCGGTTCCGCTGCGGAAAAGGGGCTAATGATAGCGGCAGCGCGGGGGTCAGTTCACGCCGCTGATGTTGATCGTGTAGGTCAGGTCCGGCCGGGCGTCGCCGCGCCATTCCACCACGTGGACGTAGAACGTCGCGGCGCCCGCGACCTGGACCTCGAGCAGCGAGTCCAGGATGACGCCCAGGTCCTCGTCGTCGTGCACGCAGGGGGAATTGAACGTGGCGGATCCGGGAAGCCTGCAGGTGTTCAGCCGGGCGCCGGCCGCGTTCACGATCTCGATCACGGAGTCGAGCGGGCTGCCGAGGGACTGGGCGTTGATGTCCACCGTGACCGTGGAGTTGCCGGTCGTCGTGACGCGGTAGTAGTCCTCGTCCGGGTCGAACACCGAGCTCGGATGGCCGCTCGGGCTGATGGAGGCCGCGAACGAACCGTTGCCGAGCGGTGTCGCGGTCGCGATCGTATCGTTCCGCCCGGAGGCTGCCGCATTGACCGTGAGGCTGAGTGCCTGGGAATCGCTCTGCACGGGCGTCGACGAGTCGCTCACCATGATGGTGAAATTCGCCGTCCCGGCGGCGCCGCCCGGCGTGCCGCTGATCACGCCGTTGGCACCGCCGAGCGCGAGGCCGGGCGGGAGCGCCCCGGCACTGACGGCGAATGTCCGCGTGCCGGTACCACCCGTCACGGTCACGGTCTGGTTGTACGGGACACCCAGCGTCCCGGACGGCAGGCTGTTGATCGAGATGTTCAGGTTGGCGGGCGGCGGCACGACGCCCCCGCCGCCGCCGCCGCCGCCGCCGCCGCAGGACACGATGAATGCCGGCAGCAGCGCGGCAGCCAGGATCCGAGTCAGACGGAAGCGCGGGCGGCTCATGGCCCCTCGAACTGATCGAATCGCGGAGGCGTGCCGATCAGGATGACATCGTTGCCGCTCACCGTCGTGCCGGCGGGCACGATCACCGGGCCGACAGGAGCGGGCGCACTGCCCGGCATCGGGATCAGGACCGGGCCGCCGATGCTCGAGCCCGCATCGAACGCAGGATGGATGGACTCGACCTCGAGCGTGTAGCTGCCGGCCGGAACCGGAATCTCGAACAGGCCGATGTCGCCGGGCGCCTCCGTGCCATCCGCGGACGGCGCCGGGTTCGTGATCGGATTGCCGTGGATGACGCGGAAGCGGATGCCCGAAGCCGAAGAAACCGCCATCG
The DNA here is from genome assembly GCA_036555345.1 of Steroidobacteraceae bacterium. Lineage (GTDB taxonomy): Bacteria > Pseudomonadota > Gammaproteobacteria > Steroidobacterales > Steroidobacteraceae > SCUD01. The sequence continues at coordinate 44,995 of DATBLN010000071.1, read as the reverse complement.
CGCGGTCCTGGTTCTGGCCCGTGTCCAGCGGGCGCGCAATCACGTTGACGAGCTGCGCGTGGGAGTCCCCGTCCGAGAAGAGCACGACGCCCGAGATCGTGCCGTAGGCCGTCGCAAACGACGGTGCCGGGTACAGGCGCGAGATCCAGGCCACGTCGTCCGTGGACAGCGCGCCCTGCGACGAATCGAGCAGCAGCGGGAACATGGTCGGCAGGCCGGCCAGGTCGTCGGCGCCGCAGCCCCCCAGGCAATTGACGTTGATCTGTGAATGGTCGAGCCCCGAAAAATGCCCGATCTCGTGGATGATGGCCGCGTCGAATTCCGCCGCGGAGATGCCCGAAGGGCCGCCCTGGAACCGGCCGTTCATCACGATCCGCCCGGATACGATGTTCGAGGCGGTCGCGGCGCAGGGTCCGGCGAATCCGATCACCGACGTCTCGTCCAAGCCGAGGTCGACGATGATCGAGCCGTCCTGGTCGTAGACGACCGGGCTCTGGTTGCCGTTGAAGCAGTCGTTCTCGACGGCCGCGTATTCGGCCGGCGTATCCACGTCGCCCCCGGCGAAGGCGCCAACGGCGCTGATGAACCCCGCGCGGTTGTAGGCAATGCTCGCCGTCGGCACGCTTTCCCAGACGTTGAACATCGCGACGACACGGGACTGGGCGGAGGATTCGCTGACGGTGCCGCTGAGCGGCCCGTTGTCAGTGCGGTACTGGATGTCCGCCGCCGTGGACCAGACATACGGCTGGCCGTTGCCGCGCACCTGCAGCGGCCCGCCTGCCTGCACATGACCTGAAAACGCGATCGATGCCAGGAACATTGCGATCGCGGCGCTACGACCGATCACGCTAGCGGCTCCGGCTCGCGAATGCACGGATCAGGTCCATCAGCCCACGCGCATCCACCGGGCCTTGCGGCTGGCGCTGCAGCAGTTGCGACGACGCGGGTGACAGGGCGATTCCATCCTTCGTCGCCTGTGCCTGCAGCCCTTCGAACAGCCTCGCATTGCCGTGGCCATTGACGGCCATCTCCCGGCCGTCGGCCGCGCGCACGATGCGGAAGCTGCCCTGCCCGAGCCCTGCCGGGCTCGAAAGACCGTAGCGGCTCGGGGCGATCATCAGCAGCAGGACGTCATCGCCCTTGAGATACGCCGCGGGCTTTCCCGGGTCGCGCCGGTCCCAGACGTACTGCCGGAAAGTGAAGGTGTCCTGGTGCCGGCCCTTCAGGGTTTCGCGCACGCGCATCGTGACGACGAGCATCTGCACGTCGAGTTCCGGATGGCGCGCCATGCGCGCGCTCACCACGTTGCCGCGCACGATGTGTGCCGCGCGGTCGGTCAGCTGCCGCAGATCGCGGGGAACGGTGAGGGCGCCCTGCTGCGCCAGGGCAAGATCGGCGAAGACCATCATGGCCAGCAGCAAGAGGCCGCGTGGCAGAACCTGGCGCATGGCACCTGTCCGTGTTGCCGAAGTCAGGATGCAGCGGCCCGCACCCAAAGACAAGCGCGGCTCAGGGTTTGCGCGCGATTTTCCCGCCCTGCATCACAAAACGCACGTCCTCGACCACGCGGATGTCGGCCAGCGGATCGCCCGGCACCGCGACGATGTCCGCGAGCAGACCCGGCGCGATCCGCCCGCGGTCCGGCGTGCGCAGCAGCGCCGCGGCATTCACGGTGCCCGCACGCAACGCTTCCGTCGCGCTCATGCCGTACTGCACGTAGGCCGTGAACTCGCGCCCGCTCTGCGCATGGGGACCGGCGCCGGCATCGGTGCCGAGCGCCACCTTCACGCCCGCGGCGAAAGCGCGGCGCATGCTGTCGCCGACGCGCGCCTTGATGAACTCGTTCTTCTCGTGCAACGGCGGCGGCAGCTCGTACTCCTCGAACCACTGGTAGAGCGTCGGCACCAGCCATGTGCCGTTCTTCTTCAGCACGCGGATCGCCTCGTCCGTCAGCAGCGAGCCGTGCTCGATGGAATCCACGCCCGCCTCCGAGGCGGCGATGATGCCCTCGGGACCGTGCGCGTGCGCGGCGACCGGGATGCCGTGAAGCCGCGCCTCGGCCACCACCGCGCGCAGTTCTTCCAGCGAGTACTGCTGCGCCGCGACCGGGCCCTCGTAGCTCATGACGCCGGCGGTCGCGCAGACCTTGATGACTTTCGCGCCGTGCTTGATCTGGTAGCGGACCGCCTTCACGATCTCGCCGCGCCCGTCCGCCACGCCCTCCTCCGGCCCGGCTTCGAGGATGCCCGGCGCGTGGCCGGTGTCGTCGCAGTGGCCGCCGGTCGCGCCGATGCCGTGGCCGGCCGGCACGATGCGCGGGCCCGGGAAGTCGCCGCGCTCGATCGCATGCATCAGTGCCACGTCGTAGAAACCCGATGAGCCCAGGTCGCGCACGGTCGTGAAGCCGCTCGCCAGCGTGTCGCGCGCATGGCGCACTGCGAGCAGCGCGTAGTCAACGGCCGTCCAGCGCACGTCGCGCGTCTCCCAGCCTTCGCCCAGATCGGATCCGAGATGCGTGTGCGCGTCGATGAAACCGGGCAGCAGCGTCAGGCCCGGCAGCTCGATGGCGCGCGCGCCCGGCGGGAGGGCGGCGGGATTGACCGAGGCAATGCGCCCGCCCTCGACGACGACGACGCCGGGCGTCACGCGGCGGCCCGCCTCCACGTCGATCCAGGCATCCGCCCTCAGCACCAGCGTTTCGGCGACGGCGGGCACGGCGGCGGCAAGCGCGGCGAGCAATACTGTGAATCGCATCATCCGGCGGGCTCCTGTTTCGCGTCGGCACGGCCAATGATCCTATAATCGCGCATGGCCGACGATCCCTCCAAGACCGTCCGCATCAAGCGCGACTCCCGCGTCGCCGAGGATCCGCGCGGCCGCAATGTCTGGGTCGGCCGCGTCGAGGAGCCCGCCGAGCTCGAGCTCGTCTCGACGACCGCGCTCGAAAAGATCCTGGCGGGCGGCGACGGCGAGGCCAAGGTCGAGATCCGCAGGCTCGCCGAGAGCGGCCGGGACGGGCTGCTTGCGCGCGACGCCGCGACCGGCCATTACGAGATCGTCGGTCAGGAGGAGCTCCGGCAGATCGCCGAGACCGGACAGGTGCCCGCGAAGGGCCCCGCGGGCGGCGTCAACGTCGGCGCGCCCCTGTCGCCGGACGCGGTGCAGAAAGCCGAGGCGCTTTCGCTCGTCAGCACGATGATGCTGCGCAAGGTCATCGGCGCGGACGGCAAGGCGGAGTTCGTGAGCCCGGCCGGCGACAAGCCGAAGGAGCCGGAGAAAGCGGGCAAGGACAAGTTCGGCGGGTTCGACCCCTACAACAAGAGCTGACCGCGCCGTCAGTGGCGCGCGACCAGCCAGTGATGCAGCCGCGCGTCGAACGTGCGGAAGTGCTCCGTGAACCAGGCCGAGAGCCGCGAGGAGAGCTGCCCCGGGTCGTAGCGCCCGGACGCGGTGACCTCGTCCAGGATGTCGAGGATCTCGTCGAGCAGGCGCTCATGCTGCGCCTTGTGCCCGGCGAGCTCGCCGTAGCCGAGCGCCGCCATGTCCTTCTCCTCGAGCGCGAAGTGCGAGGCGATCGCGGCGTGGATGTCGCCGAGCGCACCCGTCACCTTCGCGAGCGAGGCGCCGACCACGAGCTCGCGGTGCAGCCGGTTGATGGCGCCGATCAGCGCGCGGTGCTCCTCGTCCACCTCGGGCAGGCCGATGCGGAACTCGTCGCGCCATTCGATCAGGTCCCCGTGCACCCCAACCTCCCCGCCGTGGCGGCCCTCAAGGCCCGATGATCCACCGCCCGCCGCGGAATTCAATGACGAAGTTCTGCCCCGGCTCGAGCGCGGTTTCGACGCTCCGCTCGTAGTCGAAACCTTCGGTGCGGCCGCTGTCGCGCAGCCGCACGGTCAGCGACTGGGCGCCGGCGGGCACCACGATGCGCTCCAGCATCGTCGAGGGCCCGTCGTTCCACAGGCCCGCCGGCTCGTGCTCGCCACGGTACAGGACCCCGCCGTCGCGCAGCAGTTCCAGGTACACGGGCCAGCGCTCGCGCGGGCAGCCGACCTGGCGGCGCATGTTGGGCTTCAGCTTCATCATCTCCTCGGGCGAGAGCGGCTTGCACTCGACCCTGGTGTGCGCGGCATGGCGCAGCGAGAGGCTGATGACCGCCTGCCCGGGCTCGAGCAGCCGGAGGCTCGGCCAGCTCGACCAGGCGCCGGTGCCGAAGGCGAGCACGCCGAAGAGGCCGAGCCATGAGCCCCATTGCAGCGGCTTCGGCCAGGCGCGCAGCCTGAAGGACGTCGCCGGCGCGCGCTCGCGCTTCTCGCCGCGCACGAGCGCGGGCGCGACCCGCAGCCGGTCGCGGAACGCCGCGAGGTCGCCGGCGCGCTGCGCGCGGTCGGCGCGCGCCGCCCAGGACACGCCGACGCGCTCGCGCGGCACGCGCTCGCGCAGCCAGGGATCGCGCTCGCCCGCGATGCGCTCGAGCGTGAAGCGGTCGCCGAGCCGGTGGTAGCAGTCGCCGCGGGCGCAGCCCGCGAGCAGCACGCCCTCCGCGAGGCCGCGGCTCACGATCCAGTCGATGAAGGGCGGCGGCAGCATGCCGACGCAGGGAAGCTCGATGACCGCGACGCCCTCGCCCGCCAGGCCCCCGCAGGACGCGCCCGAGCCGCAGCCGACGACGATCACGCGCGCGGCGCCCGCAAGCCGCGCGGAGGCCTGCTGGATCTCGACGCGCAGCGCCTCGAGCGGCCGGTCCGGCAGCTCGATGCCGGCGACGAACTCGCCCGCGGTGCGCATCGGCGTCGCGGTCGGGCAGGAGCCGACGCAGATGCCGCAGGCCATGCACTGGTCCGCGTGCACGACGGCCTCCTGCTCGTAGTGACGGCCGTCGCTGCGCGGCGCGAGCGCGATGGCGCCGAACGGGCAGTCCGCGAAGCAGCGCCCGCAGCCGTTGCAGTTGCCGAGGTCCACCCTCGCAGCCGGCGGCGTGCGCTGCGGCGGCGCCCAGGGCAACAGCCACAGAAAGAGAAGCAGTCCCGCGAGCCCGAGCCACACCGCGACCGCCCCCCAGCGTTCCATGAGCGGGTAGGCCGGCAGGTAGAACCAGTCGAAGGCCACCGTCCACGCGACGCGGTCGAGGTCCGCGGGCGGCTCGGACAGCGCCGGCCAGGCGAGCGAGAGCGCCGTCAGCGCGAGCAGGATGACGACGCCGAGCCCGCGCGCCGGCGCCACCCGCGCGCGCGCGTGGCGCGCGATGTGGATCCACATGAAGAGCAGCATCAGCAGCGGCGCCGCGATGTGCATGAACACCATCAGCGTGAAGAAGCGGTCCGACACCGAGGCCTGGTCGAGGAAGTTGCGCGAGATCGGTTCGCCGAAGATCGGCAGCGCGTCGAGGAACTCCGTCGTCTCCATCGCCACGTACTGCGCGCGCGTGTCCCAGACCAGCCAGTAGCCGGTGATGCCGCAGACGTAGATGAAGACGAGGAGCGGCACGCCCGTCGCCCAGGCGAACCAGTGGTTGCCGCGCAGCCGGTCCATCGCCCACTCGCGCGCGAGGTGCAGCAGCGCCATGACGACCAGCGCGTCGGAGGCGTAGCGGTGGAAGCTTCGCATCACGCCGCCGGCCCACCACTGGTCGTGCGTGATGCGCTCGATCGAGCCCCAGGTCCCCGCCACGCCCGTGTCGAAGAACACGTACAGGTAGACGCCGCTGACGACGACGATCCAGAACAGGAACCAGCCGATCGCCCCGAGCTGGGCCACCGGGTTCCAGGCGGGCGGGAAGGCGCGCGCGCACAGGGCGTCGAGGCCGTCGAACGGCGCCCGCGCCAGGCTCCGGAGGCTCACGCGGCCCGGTCGTTCGGCGGCATCTCGCGCCATGACCGCCAGATGAACACGGCGACGGCGCCGAGGCAAGACACCCCGATCGCGAAGCTCAGGATCAGCGACCAGTCGAAGCGGTAGCGGCCCGACTTCGGGTCGAACACCGTGCAGAGCAGGCGCACGCTCTCGACGAGCGCGGGCAGCGTGGATTCCGCCGCGCGCTGGCCGGTGACGAGGCGCTTGATGCCGTCCACCAGGAGCGGCGCCTCGAACTCCTGGCCGTACACCTGGCGGTACACCCTTCCCTCGCCATCCACGATCGTCGCCTGGATCAGGTGGTCGAAGCCCGCGGCGGTCGGCTGGTAGAGGAAGCCGATGTCGGCGAGCAGGGCCGCGACGGTCCTTGCATCCCCGCTCGCGAAGGTCCACTGCGGCGAATCGATCCCGCGCTCGCGCGCGTACTCGCGCATGCGCTCCGGCGTGTCGTTCGGCGTGTCGAAGCCGACCGTCAGCACCGAGAAGCCTTCCTCGCCGACCACGGACGAGGCGATGCCGGCGACGCGCGCGAGGTGACGCGTGGTCGTCGGGCAAATCTCGAAGCAGGAGGTGTAGATCGGGCTGATCACGAGCGGCTTGCCGCGGAACCCGGCGAGCGTGATGCGGCGGCCATCGGCCGTCGTCAGCGCGTGGTCGCCGACCGTCGTGCCGATGGCGGCCTGGCTGGCGTCGAGCGCCGTCTTCGCGTCGAGCACCGGCGCCGCGAGCTCCTGCTCCGCCGCTCCCGCCGGGGCGGCCAGGGCCCCGGCGAGCAGCAGCGGCACGAGGATGCGGATGCGGGCCCCGGCGTCCATTCCGTCAGCGCATCGGCCAGATGTCCGACAGGTACTTCCAGTTGACGAAGTAATAGAGCACGAAGGCGATGAAGAACACGCCCACGAGCATGATCGTGCCCGGGATGCGCAGCGACTCCGAACTGCCGTAGGTCGCGACCACCGCCTTGCCGGAAGGCGCCGCGATCGCCACCTTGCCCTCGACCTTCCTGCCGAAGAATACCGAGGCCACGACCACCACCACGTAGAACAGGCCGCCGAGCGCCGCGGCGATCGCCGAGATGCCGTTCAGCGCCAGCATCAGGAGCGCCGCCTCCGGGTAGGAGAAGTCGAGCGGCGCGTCGGCGAAGGTGATGTCCCAGTGCCGGCGCGAGACGCCGAGCGTCCCCGCTCCCATCATGAAGAGCGAGATGCCCGCGACCCCGAGCCCGAACAGGTAGGGCTGCCACCTGGCGAGGCCGGGGAAGCGGATCTCGCGCTGGAAGATGAGCGGGATCAGCAGGTAGGTGACCGCCATGAACGCAAGCGTCGTGCCCGCGACCACGGTTCCGTGGAAGTGCCCGGGCACGTAGAGCGTGTTGTGCATGATGATGTTGATCTGCTCGGTGCCCATGACGACGCCCGAGATGCCGCCCAGGAAGCCGAACATCACCAGCGACAGGAACATGCCCGAGAAGGCCGGGTTGCCCCAGGGCGCCTTGCGCAGCCACTCGAAGAAGCCCTTGTCGAAGCCGCGCCTGCGCTGCGCCGCCTCGATCGAGCCCGGCACCGTCAGGCCGTGGATCATGCTGCCGAGCACCGCGAGGTACATGGCGTAGCTCGTGTTGAACACCTTCCACTCGGAGCTCAGCCCGGGCTCGACCAGCAGGTGGTGCGCGCTCGCGAGCTGCAGGAACAGGATGTACATCAGGAAGGCGCCGCGGCTCACCTTCTCGGACAGCGGCCGCGCCCCGAACAGCATCGCCGCGACCGCGTACCACACCGAGACGTGCGCGGACACGTTGATCTGCTGCGAGGAGTGGCCCATCGCCCACCAGACGAGCTTGTACATCAGCGGATCGATATGCGAGATGAGCCCCAGGCTCCAGAGCCACGTCGGGATCAGGATCACGGCGCCGGAGGCGAGCGTGAACACGGCGATGATGGCCGCGGTCAGCGCGCCGAAGGTCACGAGCGGGATCGAGCCCTCGTAGCTGCGCTCCTCGCGCGCGATCACGAGCGTGCCGAAGAAGATGCCGCAGGCGATCAGCGCGCCGACCGCGAACAGGATCAGCCCGAGGTAGAAGTGCTGCGCCGCCATCATCGGCGGGTAGGAGGTGAACATCACCGTGGACTGGCCCTGCAGCACGGAGACGTTCGTGATGAGCCCGCCGCCGAGCATGAGCCCGAACGCGACCCAGCCCAGCTTCGGCGCGGCGAGGCGGCAGTTCAGCAGGGTCGAGGACGCGAAATAGAGCACCGCGATCTCGAAGAAGATGATCCACAGGAGCAGCACGTCGAGGCCGTGCGCGGTGAGCGCCAGGTAGAACCAGTCGGCCGGGAGCAGGTGCACCGCGGGCCAGCGCGTCAGCGCCACCGACAGGCCGAACAGGCCGCCGAGCGCGAGGAACACGACGGCGGCGACGGCATTCGCCTTGATCAGCTTCTGCGCGTCGAGGTCGATCTTGAGCCCGGTCGTCGGGCAGGTGCGGAAGGTCGTGTCGCTCATGGCGCCACCCCGCTCGCTTCGGTCACGAAGATCTTGCCGAGCATCGTGTGATGCCCGAGCCCGCAGTACTCATTGCAGACGATCGAGAACTCGCCGGCCTGGTCCGGCGTGATCGTGAGCACGTGCTCGTAGCCCGGGTGCACCTGCACGTTGATGTTGATCGGCTGCAGCGAGAAGCCGTGCTGCAGGTCGAGCGAGGACAGGTGCAGCCGGTAGGTCTGCCCCTTCACGAGCTCGAGCGCCGGGTACCAGAGCCACATGCGCCCGATCAGGTAGACGTCGCTGCCCACGGGCGGGCGGGCGACCGGCACGCCGTTGATGTCGCGCACCTTGTACTGCTGCACCATCGCCTCGGTCTTGGCGAAGTAGTCGTTCGGCGTCGTGCGGTAGGACTCGGTCGCCAGGTTCTGCTCGCCGGTCGCGTGCCACCAGATCATCATGAAGAACATCACGAGGCCCCACAGGAAGGCCACGATGATCCAGACGAGCTCGGGGCGATGGATCGGCGACTTCCACCAGAGGCGTTCGGTCGGAGGGCTGATCGCCATGGCTGTCTCCCTCGGGTATCAGGGTGCGACGGGGATCTGGGTCAGCTCCATGACTCCCCAGAGGATGTAGAGCACGGTCGGGACCGTGACCCCCAGGAACAGGAGCAGGAACGGGTTGTCGAGCACCCGCTGCATGAATGGAATGCGCTCCTTGCCCGGATCCTTCTGTTCTGCGCTCATGAGTCCCCCCTTTGGCGGCCCGCTGCCCGCCCGTCAGGATATTACAGTCGGCTCCCCGCCGGCCCCGCCTTGATCCAGGTCAATCCGGGGCGACCAGGGCCCGGATCAGGGCGAAGGAGCCGAGCGCCATGGCCGACAGCAACGCGAAAAAGACCAGGGTACGGTGCTCGAAGACCCGGCCGGCCCGGGCCTCCAGCCGGCGCAGGATCCCGTCCGCCAGCAGGTACAGGACGACGCCGGCGATGGTGTAGTAGACCGCGCTCACGGGCGGGCAGGCGCCACGGGCCGGTACAAGGCGTTGAACCGGTCAGGATTGTAGAAGCCGGGCGTTACCCGCCAGCCGGCGAATCGCGCCCGGTCGTACAGCCGGTGATCCGGCGAGTGCGAGCGCTCGGGCAGGTCGCCGATGAAGACGGCGTCGCGCGCGACGCGCTTCATCTCGGCGATCGCGGCATCCGCGTAGGCGGCATCCGGGAAGTACTGGAACACGCTGAAGGCGAACACCCTGTCGAACGAGCGGTCGGCGAAGGGCAGCCGGTTCGCCGGGCTCACGCGGGCGGCCTTCCCCGGCTGCAGCTCGAGGAACTTCGTCACCATGGCGGGAGAATAGTCCACCCCGGTGTAGTCGCCCGGGATGAACTGCGCGAGCATGCCGGCACCGCAGCCGACCTCGAGCACGCTCACGCCGGCGCCGAGCCCCAGGATCGCGACGATCTGCCGCGCGACGGCCTGCGCATCGATGGTCGTGTTCTCGAAGCCGTCGAGCGTGCGCAGGTCCGTCGTCTCGCTGCGGCCCTTGCGCTCCCAGACTTCGAGCCAGTCGGTCATGCCGCCGCCCTGCGCTTCCCCCAGCGGTCCCACGCCACGCGCAGCAGGTGCCAGAAGTTGTTCGCGGTCCAGTAGAGCACCATGCCGGCCGGGAAAGTGTACAGCAGCACGAGGAACACGCCCGCCATCGCGTAGAGCCGCAGCCGCTGGCCGTGGCGCAACGCGGGCGCAAGGGACGCATCCTCCTGCCAGCGCGCGGCGAGCACGGTGAATGCCGTCATCACGAGGGGCAGCAGGTTCAGGTGCGCGCCGAAGAACGGCAGCGCGAAGGGCAGCGCCGCCGCCCGATCCGGCATCGCAAGGTCCGGCATCCACAGGAAAGCCTCGCCTTCGATGCGGAAGTTCTCGCCCAGCATGTCGAAGGCGGCGATGAAGACCGGGACCTGGATCGCGAAACCCGCGAGGCTCTTGAACGTGTAGAAGTGGCTCACACCATGCTTGCGGTACACGGCAAGCGTGCGATGGTGCGCCTCCTCGCCCTTGTACTGCCGCCGGACCTCGGCGAGATCCGGCTCGAGCAGGCTCTTCGTGCGGTTGACATCCGCCTGCCAGCGCTCGGCGACCACGATGAGCGGCGCCATCAGCAGCTTCACCGTGAGCGAGAGCAAGAGGATCGCGAGCCAGGCGCGCCCGACCAGGTCCTGCCAGCGGTCGAGGATCCATTGCAGGCCGAAGGAGAGCCAGCGCAGTGGTTGCCACAGCATCGCGTACAGCGTCCCCACGAGCATCGGATCGGCGGCGCGCAACTCCCGGCGGTCGATCGTGCCGCCGAACAGGTCGAGCCGCAGGGTTGCAGCCGCGGAATCGGCCGGCGCCAGCATCACGAGCGGCGTATCCTGCGGCAGCTCAGCGGCGCCGACCCGGAGTGGAACATCGGCGCGTGCCAGCAATGCGCGGAACCTCCCGCGCACACCCACCCAGTCGCCCGCCGCCAGCGGGCGGCCTTCGACGGACTCGTCAGGGTGGTCGGCCAGCGTCTCCTGCACGCCGGCGGTCACCATGACCGCGCGCGCGTTGCTGTAGATTCCGCCGAGGCCCGGAAGCTCCTCGGGCACCAGTTCGTGACCGCCCGCGACCGTCAATTGCGCGCCCGGCGGGAACTGCAGAACCGCCCTCAGCACCGGCCCCGCGGGATCGAGCTCGTAGCGTTGTTCGAGCGTGCGCCCATGCAGCGGGCGCCGCGCGGTGAGCACGACCTGCGCGCGGCCCGCCCGGCGGGTCTGCAGCGCCGTGTAGCCGACGGTGTTGAGCACCACGGTCCCGACGGGGTCGCCCGGCGCGAAGAACCGCAGACGACTGCCACCGCTTGCGCGAGGGCGGGTCGGCTCCTGCGCACAGCGCGCGGAGCAGCGCTCCCAGGCATCCGGCAGGCCGCTGCGCAGGCTGATCTCGACGCGGTACCGGCCATTCTCGAGGACCACGGCATCCGGCGCCGCCGGAGTCGTCGCGACCGACAGCAGGAGCGCCGCCAGGATCATCGGTAGAAGCGCCGCATCTCGGCGATCGCCTGCTCGATGCGCGCGGGATCGAGCCGGACGCCTTCCGCCTCGCGGTAGTCCGGGCCCAGCACCTGCGCGAGACCGCCCGGCGTCGAGACGACGATGCGCTCCGGCTCGACGATCGCGAAGGAGTGATAGCTGCCCGCGATCATCCACTCCCAGGACTTGCCGTCGAACAGGTTGCGGCCCACGCCGTAGTCCGCCGGGTCGTTGCGGCAGCCGAGGACTTCCTCGAGCAGCGTGGCCGGCAGGTCGAGATGGGAGCTGCGATGCGTGTACGCGCGAGGCTCGCGTCCCGGCCAGCGGATCATGAGCGGCGTGCGCAGCTGCCAACCCGCGTAGTTGCTGGCGTGGCCGTAATAGCCGAGGCCGAGTTCGTCGAACTCGAAACCGTGGTCGCCCATCATCAGCACGACGGTGCCGGAGTCGAGGCCGGCGCGCTCGAGCGACTGCAGCACCCCGCCAATCTGCCCGTCGATCACCTGCAGGCCGCGGCGGTAGCGGTCCCAGCGCGCCTGCGCCTCGGGCTTGCCCGCGTAGCGCCCGTCCGGCCGCGGCGCGGTCCCCGCGGGCGCGATGTCATAGTCGGAGTGGTCCAGCCACAGGAGCGCGAAGAATGGCCGCGCGTCCCGCCGCGCGGCGAGCCAGGCGGCGAGGTTGCGCGCCACCTGCGCGTTGCCCTCGACCCGCCCGAGGCCCGCGGCCGACTCCAGGGATGCGACGCCCGCGAGCACCGTGCGGTCCATCTGCGTCGGGCTGCCGAAGCCCTTGGAGCTTGCCGCGCGGATCTCATAGCCCTGCGCGCGGAACTCCTCCAGCAGGACCGGCGGACGCTCCGCGACGTAGAAGGACTCGAAGTAGGTGCTCGGCAGGCCGTAGAACATGCCGAATGCGGCCATGCGCGAGGAGTTGCCCGGGCTCCAGTGATCCCCGAACGCGAGGCTTTCGGCTCGCAGGCCATCGAGCGCCGGCGTGAGCGCCGCATCGAGCGCGTCCGGCCGCAGGCCGTCCACGACGATCCAGAGCACGTTGGGCCGTTCCGCCGGCGCCTCGCAGGAAAGCGGCGCGAGCGGGTAGCGCAGCTCGCCCTGTTCCACCGCCGTGCCATGGCGCAGCAGGCTCGCCTCGCGCACGCGCGCCGGGTCGATGAGCCCCAGCCTGGCGAGCCGGCGCTTGGCGGTCTGCGGGTAATAGAGCGGGATCGCCTGCGTGAAGCGCGTGACCGGCGAGTAGCCGGTCGCATCCGCCCAGACGTGCAGCGCCTGGCTCGCGACCCAGCTGCCGGCGAGCAGCGCCGCCACCCAGCGCCCGCCCGCCGCCGGGCGCTTCCCCAGCCAGCGCCACAGCATGCCCGCGAGCGTCGCCTCGAAGGCGAGCGCGACCGCGAAGACGAGTCCGGCGGCCACCCAGGTCACCGGCTCGAACAGCACGGCGATGAACATCGAGAGGTGCATGCGCCGCTCGGCGTAGACATTGGTGTCGAGCACCAGCAGCGCCACGGCGAGCGCCGCGGCGACGACGGCCACCGTCATGACCGTGCGCCGCAGCGGCCCGACGGCGACCAGCGGCCCGAGCAGGACGGCCGCGCCGAGCGCAAACAGCAGCGCGAAGTTGCCGAGCATCGCGAGCGGCGCGTAGGCGATGCCCAACCCGGAGTCCGGCCACTGGTAGAGAAAGAGGTAGCGCAGCCCGACGAGGAAGCACAGGCCCACGTTGGCCGCCGTGAACCAGCCCGCCCAGCGCAGCAGCGGCCGCCGCGTCATGGCCGGAGCTCCCCGGCGATCGCGGCGATCGCCTCCGCCCCCGCGATGCCGCTCCTGCCGACGTTGAACACGCAGCGCTCGCGCAAGGACTGCACGTTCGCGCGGAAGCGCGCCGGGTCGCGCACCAGCTCCCGCACGAGGCCCGGCAGCCGCGCGAGGCCGGCGGGAGCGAGCAGCGCCCCGAGCTTGTCGCGCACCCAGGACTCGAACGGCTCCAGGCCGAGCTCGCGCCAGGCGTCGTTGCGGGATTTCATCGGCAGGTCGATCCAGATCACCGGCTTCTCGAGGCCGAGGCCGTAATCGAGGCCCGCTCCGGACCACTCGGTGATCATGACGTGCGAGTCGAACAGCGAGTCCTTCTCCGCCATCTGCTCGACGAGCGCGAAGCGCGGGTTCGCGCCGTGCTTCGCGACGATGCGGTCGATGACCTCCGGCGTCTGCCAGCGCGTCTGGAAGTGCGGGCGCAGCGTGAGCCGGAAGCCCGCGCCCAGCACGGCGTCCGCGACCTCCATGCCGCAGGCGTTCAGGATCGTCTGCGGTCCCCAGGACGGCGCGAGCAGCACGTGGATGTCGGCGTCGCCCCGGACCGCGGGCGGGTCACGGCGGCTCGCGACCAGGTCGTCGAGGCGGCCATAGCCGTGCGGCACCAGCCGCTTCGGCGGCAGGCCCTTCATCTTCTCGCGCGCGCGGATCTCGCGCTCCATGTGCGGGCCGCACATCAGGATCGTGTCGTAGTGGTCGTACGAGTCCGCGCGGTCCGCGACGTGCGTGCTCACGAGCGTGTGCGTCACGAAGACGTAGTGCACCGGGTGCACGGAGCGCTTGAGCTCCAGGTTGCCGAGGTCGAGGATCTGCGTGACGACGACGTCGGCCTCCAGGTGCTGGCAGAACCAGATACGCCAGAAGCCGCGCCCGATGCAGAACGGGCGGATGCGCGGCGAGTCCTGTCGCATCACCGGGTCATCCGGACCGGCGCAGACGTAGTGAACCGTGTGGCCGAGCGGACCCGTCAGGTGCTCGAGGATCGGGCGGAAGTGATGCCAGTCCTGTCCGCTCTCGGCGAGGAAGACGATGCGCCGGTCCCCGCGCGGCACTGCGCGGAACGCCCGGTACGCGCGCCATTCGCGGAGGAAGCTCAATCAGGCCGTGACTGCGGGGCGCCGCCTTCCGTGGCCGTGGGCTTGCGGCGGAACAGACCCTTGAGCTTGTACCACCAGGTCTTGACCGCGAGCCCGATGGTCGCGAGCAGGCCCACGATCGCGGAGATGATGAGGCTACCCGTGCTCGGGTCGAGGTAGGCCTGGGCGGTCGCCGGCAGCGCAAGCAGCAGGAGGATGGCGAGTGCGCGCATGGTCAATGATATGCCGTCAGCGCCGGGGCCGCGCAACCGGGCCGGCGCGAAGGTTCTCGACCTGCGGGTAGATGCGCTCCCGCACGCGGGCGAGGTGCGAAGGGTCGTCGATCTCGCCCCAGACCAGGTCCGGCACCACCGGGCAGGCGATCGGCCGCTCGCGCCCGGCCGCCACCAGGCAGCCGGTCTCGTAGTCGAACAACAGGGTGTTGCGGAACGTGCGCTCCGCGATCCCGCACATGAGCGCATAGAGCGGCGCCGACACCCGCGTGATGCCGACGAGCTCGCCGGCCGGCGGCCCCGTCAGGTCCGCGCGGCGCTTCGACATGTCCACGAGGTGGCCGTCCTTCACCTGCACCCAGATTTCGTCGCCGGCGCCGGTCGGGCCCGACAGCAGGATCGCATCCTCCGCCCGGCCCGCGAGCAGCGTCGTGAGCGCGCGCGGCTCGTACACCAGGTCGGACTCGAGCAGCAGGAACGGGCCCTGCGTGAGCATGCGCGCGCACCAGAGCGAATACATGCTGCCGGAGGCGGCGTACTGCCCGTTGTGTACCGTGCGCACGAGCCCCGGATGCCGGGCGGCAAGCTCGTCGTAGCGCTCCGCCAGGTGGCCGGTCACCACGATCACGTCGCGGATGCCCGCGTCCCGCAGCTGCAGGACGGACTCCTCGACGATCGGGCGCTCGCCGAACTGGATGAAGCCCTTCGGCCGGTCCGCGACCTCGCCCGCGAGGCGCAGCCCGCGCCCGGCTGCCAGGATCACCGCCGTCGTCACCGTCATGACATTGACTCCGGCGCAGGCTGCGGCCGGCGTGCGCGGGATCCGGCGGGGTCCCGCGCTCGCAAACTCAGCCGGAACTTACGAGTTTGCTCGCGGGGACCCCGCCACCTCGCGCACGCCGGTCGCAGCAGCATCGGCGGCGACGACCGCGCGATGCGCACGGCGGGGATCCGGCGAGCGAGCGAATCCGGTCGCCGGCCTGAGCGAGCGAGCGCGGATCCCGGCCGTGCGCATTGCGCGCGGGCATTGACGCCGTTGCTCATGCGCCGCGGCCGACGATGCGCGTGAGCGCGGTGCAGAGGCCGTCGATCTGCGCGCGCGTGATCTCACCCATGTGCGCGATGCGGAAGATCGAAGGGCCGAGTTTGCCTTGCCCCGCGTAGATCACGTAGCCCTCGGCCTTCAACGCATCGTGCAGGGCGGCGTAGGTCACTCCCGCCGGCAGCCGCCAGGACCAGAGCACGGATGAACAGTCCGCCGGGTCGAGCAGCGTGCTTGCGCCCGCGGCCGACAGTGCCCCGGCGATGCGCGCGGCGCGCGAGCGGAAGAGCGCGAGCCGCGCGGGCGCGCCGCCCTGCTCCGCATGCTCGGCGAGCGCCTCGTGCAGCGCGAAGGCGACCTGCACCGGCAGCGTGAACGGTGAGTAGCCGTCGCCGTGCTGCCCGGCGTGACAGGGGCGCAGGTCGAGGTACAGGCTGCCGGTCGCCGCCGGCGGGCGGCGCCACAGTTCCGCGGACGCGAGCACGAACGAGAGTCCCGGCGCGCCGTGCAGGCACTTGTTCGCGGTGCCCGCGAGCGCGCCCAGGTTCCAGGCGGCGGCCTCGATGCGCTCGGCGCCGAAGGAACTGACCGCATCCAGCAGGAGCGTCGCGTTGCGCCGGCGGCACAATGCGCCGATTGCATCCAGGTCGTTCAGGCGGCCCGTCGTGGTCTCGTGCTGCACGACCGCGACATGCGTGATCGCCGGGTCGCCGCCGAGCCGGGCGTCGAGCGCCGCGACGTCCACCGGCGCGGTCCAGTCGTGCGCAAGCACGCGATGGGGCCGCCCGAGCGCCGCGAGCATGCGCGCCATGCGCTCGCCGTAAACGCCGTTCGCGACGACGAGCGTCGCGCCCTCCGCCGGCGCGAAGGCGGCGAGCATGGCCTCGACCGCACCGGTACCCGATGCGGCGATGGTCGCGGCGGAGAATCCGTCGAGCGCCGGGTACACCGCCGCGAGCCGCGCGTTGATCTCCTGCATCAGCCTTGCGAACTCGGGCTCGCGGTGGCACCAGTCGCCGCGCACGAGCGCCGCCCGCACGCGCGCAGAAAGCGTCACCGGGCCGGGATTGAGCAGGATCATGCGGCGAGGAAGGCGGAGAGCCGGGCGGCGACTTCGGGCGGCGTGACCGTCGGGCGCGGCAGCCTGTCCGGCACGCCCGGCAGGATGGGCACGTGGATGAAGCGCGGCCCGCCGCCGCGCTCCGCGAGCGCGGCGGCGAGCGCCGCGGGCGCGGCGATCGCGGCAACCGACGGGTAGCCTGACGCGGCGGCGAGCGCGCAGAAATCGACGCCCGGGGAGACGGTCGCCTGGCCGCCGGTGGACTCGTGCAGCCCGTTGTCGAGCAGGACGTGCACGAGGTTCGCCGGCCGCTCCCAGCCGACCGTCGCGAGCGCGCCCATGCGCATCAGCAGCGCACCATCCCCGTCGATCGCGATCACGCGCCGGCGCGGCTGCGTGAGCGCGATGCCGAGCGCGAAGCTCGCCGCGCAGCCCATCGAACCCACCATGTAGAGCTGGTTCGGCGTGTCGCCCAGCGCATAAAGCTCGCGGCCGGTGTAGCCGGTGGTGGCGATGAGCACGTCCTCCCGGGCCGCGCCCCGGATCGCGGCGAGGATCTCGCGCCGCGTCGCGCACGCGCGGGCGGCCGGGATCGCGGTGGGCACTGTCCGCGGCGGCGGCGATGCGGCGGCCTCGAGCGCCGAGGCGGCGACGCTGCCCTTCTGCATCACGAGCGCGTAGGGGCGGCGCGCCTCGCGGAAATGCGCGAGAGCCGCATCGAGCGCCGGGGCGATGCCCGCGGCCTCCCGCGGGAACAGTGACCAGGGAATCCCCATGAGCTCGAGCATGCGCGGCGTCACCTGCCCCATCAGCTCGTGCTGCGGCTCGTCGGGGGCGCCACCCGGCTCGCCGCGCCAGGTCACGATCACGAGCACCGGGATGCGGAAGGTGTGGGTCAGGGAGGTCAGCGGGCTCACCGCGTTGCCGAGACCCGAGTTCTGGAACATCGCGACCGCCGGCGTCCCCGCGAGCGAAGAACCTGCCGCGATGGCGACCGCGTCGCCCTCGTTCGCGGCGCCGACGTAGCGCAGCCCGGGCGCGCCGATCACGTAGTTGATGAAGGGCGTGAGGTAGGAACAGGGCACGCCGGTGTACAGGCCGAAGCCGCGCCCGGTGGCGGCCGCGATGAACGCCGGGGCCTCGATCATGCGAAGTCGCTCGCCGCCAGCAGGTCGTCGAGGCTGTCCACGTCGAGCCAGTGACCCGTCGTATAGATCACGCGGACCTTCTCGCCCCGGCGCATGAGCTCCGCGAGCACCGACTGCATCTTGGCCTGCCGGTTCGCGGGCCTTGCCGCGAGCGTGCGCACCACGTCGCGCAGGCGCGGCAGCGCCGCCGAGGCGACGCGCAGGAATCCCATCCACTCGCCGTGGATGCGGTCTTCCGGCAGGCCCTCGCCGACCGACTCGAGGTACACCTGCTGGTAGAAGTTGCGGCGCGAATGCGCCTGCGTGCAGGCCACGTAGTCGGCGGCGCGGCCGCGGTTCGCCGACTCGCGCCAGTCGGTGTCCACCGCGATCGCGAACTCCTCGCCGGCCTCGTTGAGCGCATCGAGGATGTAGTGGTTGAAGATCACGTCGCCGTAGGAGACGACGAGGTCCATCGAGTCGTCGGGATCGGAGTCAAGGCCCTTCGCGAGCGAGAGCAGCTCGCCGCTGTCGGCGTAATCCGGGTTGTCGGCGTAGGCGAGCGAGGGCAGGTCCACCGCTTCCGCGTGATACCCGCGCACCACGCCGATGCGCTTGACGCCCGCCGCGTTGTAGGCCGAGACGATGTGCGACAGGAGCGGCCGGCCCCGCACCTTCACCATCGTCTTCGGGCGCTGCTCCGTGAGCTCGCCGAGCTCGGCGCCGCGCGAGGCCGCGAGGATCAGCGCGCGGCAGCGCGCGTGGCGCTTCGGCAGGTAGCGCTCCTCCGCCTCCTGCAGCTCGGAGGCGCCCTGCAGCCGGAAGATCTCCTTGACCGGCGCAATGCGGTCCTCGACCGAGCGCAGGTTCTGCTCGCGCGCGATGGTCGCGGCAGTCTCCTGCATCGCGGTTACCGCCGCGCGCAGCAGGTGGTTGGCCCAGATCGCGAGCGAGAAACCGGCTTCGCGGAACACCTCGGTGGGCGTCGAGTGGTACTTGGTCGGCACGATCACGACCGGCAGGCGGTCGCCCCACTCCTTCTTGAACGCCAGCACCTCGGTCGGGCGCGACAGCGCGCTGTGGATCAGGATCCCGTCCGAGCCCGCAGCGTGGTAGGCCTCGGCGCGCCGGAGCGCCTCGTCCAGGCCCCAGCCGGCGATGAAGGCCTCGATGCGCGTGACGAGGCGGAAGTCGTCGTCGCGTTGCGCGTCCTTGCCGGCCTTGATGCGGCTGCAGAACTCGTCGATGTCGGAGAGCTGCTGCTTGTCGCCGTCGATAAAGCTGTTGGTCTTCGGGAACAGCTTGTCCTCGATGCAGACGCCGGCGACGCCGCGGTCCTCAAGCTTGCGCACCAGGCGGCGCACGTTGTTGAAGTTGCCGTAGCCGGTGTCGCCGTCGAGCAAAATCGGGACGCTCGTGGCGTCCGCCATGAACTCCAGCATCTCGAGGACCTGGGTCCAGCTTGCCTCGTTGTTGTCGCGCACGCCGTACTGGGCCGACAGGCACAGGCCGCCGGCCCAGATGGCCCGGAAGCCGGCCTCCTCGGCGATGCGCGCGCTGATGCCGTTGTGCGCCTCGAGCAGGAACTCGAGCTGCGGGCTCTCCAGCAGCTCGCGGAACGCGGTGGTTTTCCGCCGGGTAGTCACGGCGGCCAGTCTAGCGGACTGCCCGGCGGACTGTCCGCTGGCGGGACCCCGGAATAAAGGGGACGCATCCCTATTACCTCAAAGGTAATAGGGATGCGTCCCCTTTATTCTTTCGAGGAGCTGCGCCAGGCCTGCAGCCAGCCGGTGAACTCCTCCGGCGGCAGCGGGCGGGTGAACAGGAATCCCTGCGCGAAGTCGCAGCCCAGCGACACCAGGTCCTGCGCCACGGTCTCGTTCTCCACGCCCTCGGCGACGACCTCGAGGCCGAAGGCGTGGCCGAGCGCGATCGCCTGCTCGACCACCTTGCGGTCTGACTTGCTGCCCTGCATGTTCGTCACGAACGAGCGGTCGATCTTCAGCTCGTCCGCCGGGATCTGCTTCAGGTACGCGAGCGACGTGTAGCCGACGCCGAAGTCGTCGATCGACACGCGCACGCCGAGCTCGCGCAGCTCCTCCAGGACGCGGTGGCTCAGCTCGCGGTCCGCCATCAGCGCGTTCTCGGTCACCTCGACCGTGAGGCGCGAGGGGTCCACCGAGCAGGCGCCGGCGGCGTTGCGGATCATCTCCACGAGCCCCGGGTTGCAGATCATGGACGGCGTGACGTTGACCGCCACCGAGAGGTTGCCGACGGACTTCGGCCATTCGGCGAGCTGGCACATCGCGCGCTGGAACGAGAAGCGCGTCAGCGGGTCGATCTGTCCGGTCATCTCGGCGAGGTCGATGAAGATCCCCGGCGGAACGTTGCCGGCGTCGGGCCGGTTCCAGCGCATCAGCGCCTCGGCGCCGACCACGCGCAGGTCCGGCAGCGAGAGCTTCGGCTGGTAGGCGAGCACGAGGTCGCCGTGCTCGAGCGCGGACGCGAGCTGCGTCTCGAGGTCCCAGCCGGAGGCGAGCGCCTCGGCCTGGCGGGCCCGGTAGACGACGGTCGGCTGCGAGGTCTTCCAGGCCTCGAGCAGCGCGGCCTCGGCGCACTGCATCAGCGTTTCCGGCGTGCGCGCGTGCCCGGGGAACATCGCGATGCCGAGCGAGAGCCGCACGGTCGCCTGCTCGCCGCCCGCGGCGAGCGGCTCGGCGCCGGTGCGCAGGATCTTCGTCGCCGCCAGCATGGCGTGGCCTTCGTTGCGCAGGTTCGACAGCACGAAGACGAACTTGCGCTCGCCGAGGCGCGCGAAGTAATCGCCGCCCTTCGCCACCTGCGACAGGCGGTTGCGCAGCTCGTCGAGCATGCGCCCGGCATTCACGCGGCCCGTTGCCGCGACCAGGCGCTCGAGCTCGTGCACGTAGACGACGAGCACCGCGATGCCGTACAGCCGGCTGCCGCGCGCGGCCAGGCGGCTGCGGATCGCCTCGAGACCGTCCGCGTAGGCGGTGCTCCCGGCGGCCTGTGGCATCGCAGTGTTCATGGCGTGAATGGGCGCAACCCGGGGCCGGCTGTCGGTACCGTGAACAGTGACAAAGCGCACGCCGCGGGGCCGTGACGGGGGGCGCAAAAATATGGCAAAACGCCCGCCGCGGCGAAGAAAAGGGCCGGCCCCCTGCGGGACCGGCCCCGGTTTCAGGCGGTCAGCTCAGCGCGAGCCGCGGATGACCACGCGCCGGTTATTGGCGCGTCCCTCGGCCGTCGCGTTGCTGTCCACCGGCTCGGCCTCGCCCTTGCCGGACGCCGTCAGGATGGACGCCGGCAGGCCGCCTTCGACCAGGTAGTCGCGCACGGAGCCGGAGCGGCGGTTCGACAGGTCGAGGTTGTAGGCATCCGCGCCGGTGCTGTCGGTGTGGCCCTCGATCGCAATGCGGAAGTTCGCCGCCAGGTCCGCCGGCAGGCGCTTGATGTCCGCGACCACCGTGTCGAGCGTCGCGCGCGCAGCCGGCGTCAGCTCGGCGGAATTCACGTCGAACAGCACGCCGCGCAGCGTGATTTCGAGGAAGCAGCCGACTGCGTCCACCTTGGTGCCGGCCGGCGTGTCCGGGCAACGGTCCTTGTCGTCGGTCACGCCGTCCTTGTCAGCGTCGCCCGGCGGCGGGGGTGGCGGCGGAGGAGGCGGCGGCGGCGGCGGCGGCGGAGGTGGCGGTGCGGCCTGGACCGGCGCGGGCGCCGGCGGCTCCTCGCCACCGAAGTCCTTGCGGAAGGTGAGGCCGATGGTGCGCGGCTGGTTCACCAGGAAGCCGACGCGCGCGACGCGCCCGCGTTCCTGGTCGAGCGCCAGTCGCGCGTTTTCATCGCCGACGTTGTTGATGAACAGCGCGGCCTCCCAGTCGCCGCCACGCACCCCGAAGCGCATGTTCCCGATGTCGTAGGCGGGGAGCAGCGGGTCGAAAGTGATCGTCGAAACCGTGGGGTTGCCGAAGGGCCGGATGCCGAAGGTCCCGAATCCCGAGACCTGGTCCGCCATCTGCGTGTACCGGCTTCCGACGTGCTGGTAGCTGGCGGTAATGAAGCCCTCGATCATGTCGGTCATCGGCCACGTGTACGTCGCATTGCCCGACAGCTGGAATTCGGGAACCGACGGCAGGCGGTTGCCCTCCTCGATTCCTGCGAGGATCGTCGGCACGCCGCCGACCAGGGCCGTGACGCTCGAGTCAATCTCGGAGTTGACGTAGCTTGCCGAGATCCCGAAATCGAACCGGTCCGACGGCTGTGCCGACAGTTCGAACTCCACGCCCGTCGCGTGCGATTCCGGCACGTTGATCGCGATGCGGGACGAACAGGTGCCGGCCAGCGCGGGAACCTGCAGGTCCTCGATGTCCGCATGGAACACCGCGACGTTGAACTGACCGCGGCCGTCGGCGAATCCGACCTTGGCGCCAAGCTCGTAGTTCCAAAGGGTCTCGCTTTCGAACGACGGTCGGCCGCTGTAGGTCGCGAGGTCCTCCACCGAGCACAGTCCGACGTTCAACGGGTCGTTGATGCCGCCGAGGCGGAATCCCTGCGAGGCCTGCGCGTTCAGCTGCACGTTGTCGTTGACGTCATAGGAGAACAGCACGCGCGGCAGGAAACCGTCGTCGTCCGTCGAGCCGGGGCCATTGGTCAGCTGCGTCGGCAGGCCGTCCGAGTCGGCAAAGATGCCGCCGAAGTACAGGACCCGGTCCTCCGTGAAGTCGTAATAGCGGCCGCCGGCCGTCACCGTCATGGCATCGGTGAGGTCGAACGACGCTTCGGCAAAGAACGCCGTCTGCTTGAAGTCGTACGGGATCTGCGAGAAGAAGGGATTGTCAACCGGCGATCCCATGTTGGGACTGCTGGTGCACCCGGCAGGCTGGCCGAATCCTGCACAATACCCCGCGTCCACGTAGGTCAGCATGATCGCGTCGTATCCGGGCGTCGGCAGGGTCTGACTGTAGTCGCGCTGAATGTCGCTGTAGAAGCCGCCGAGCACCCACTGGAAACGGCTCTCGGTGTCCGACGAGAGCCGGATCTCCTGCGTGAAGACCTCGACCGTCGTCGCATCGTGAAGCGGTGAATTGCTGCGAATTTCCGCGGAGGTCGCCGCGCCACCCGTGAAGTCGAAGGTCACGCTGCCGGTCAGCTGGGAGGCGTCGCGGACGACCAGGATGTCACGGTCGGTATACGAGCTGATGGACGTGAGCACGACGCCGCCCAGGTCGAACTCCATGGTCAGATCGCCCAGCAGGAAATCGTCGGTGAACTTTTCCTGCAACTGGATGTACTGTTGCCGCTCGCCGATCTCGATCGGCAGCTCCGTGGTCGTGTACGGGTTGGCGAGGATGTTCCAGTGGTCCTCGCGGTTGAAGCCGTCCATGTCGACTTCCTGGTAGATCACGCGGGGCGTGATCCGCACGGCCTCATTGGGCTCGATCCGGAAGGCGACGCGCGCGCCCTGGCGGGTGCCCCCATTGACGTCCTGGTCCACGGTACCGCCCGGGCCGATCGCGTCAATGAAACCGGGGATGTCGTTGTAGTAACCAACGATGCGCAGCGCGGCAGTGTCGCTCATCGCCATATTGATCATGCCGCGGACATTTCCGCCGACATCGCCGCCGTCGATCGCGCTGGCGCCGACCTCGACGCTGCCGTAATCGTCCGAGAAATCCGGCTGGTTGCTGATGTAACGGACCGTTCCCGACATGGATCCCGAGCCGAACAGCGTGCCTTGCGGGCCGCGCAGCACCTCGACGCGGTTCA
The DNA here is from genome assembly GCA_036555345.1 of Steroidobacteraceae bacterium. Taxonomy (GTDB): domain Bacteria; phylum Pseudomonadota; class Gammaproteobacteria; order Steroidobacterales; family Steroidobacteraceae; genus SCUD01. The sequence goes on along the minus strand of DATBLN010000071.1, from coordinate 21,455 downwards.
GGTCATAGAGGTCGAGGTCCGGCGTGAACAGCGACAGCGAGATCACGGATTCGTCGATGTAGACGCCCACCTGCTCCTTGACGCCCGCCAGGTCGCGGTCGATCTTGCCGGCGGACACGCCGCGCATGCCGATCTGGCTCTGGCCCGGGCCGAGGTTCTGCACCGAGAAGCCGGCGACATTGCGGGCAATGTCCTCGATGCTGGCCGCACCCGCGGCCTCCAGCGACTCGCCGCTGCGCGCGCTGACCGCGAATGGCACGTCCTGGATCGCCTCCACGCGCTTGCGGGCGGTCACCTGCACTTCGCCGAGCACGGTCTGAGCCTGCGCTCCATTCGCGATGGCGAGCGCCACCGCGGCTGCCACCAGTGAAGCCGGACGCGGCCGGAGTTGCGTGTTCATGTTCCTGCCCCTCGTTGTGCCCGTTCCCGCGGGCGTGTTGTACGCAGGAGTTTCTCCGCATTGGGAATTTCCCGCAAGTCCGCGGGTGCGTCGCCTGGAAGCAACGACCGCGGGACGCAGCCGGAGGGATGTGGGCCCGCTGGGATTCGAACCCAGGACCAAGGGATTCGCGACTCCCCGCCGTTTCCGGCGGGCGCGGACTATCTCTTCACCCGCGGCCGGCCCGGCCGGTGGGGTGCGGGACGCTCATGCCTGTCATCAAGGGCACTCGAAGCCCCCAGGTAGTCTCTGCACCGTCCGGCGGTGCACCGCCGGCTTGGCTCAGGATCGCCATCAGCCGCCCCTGCGCTGGAAGGTTTCCCTGAATTCGTCCCGTCCACCCGTGCCCTTCCGGGCACGGGGCACCTTTGCGAAAGATGAGTCCCCTGCTCTCACCGCTGAGCTACAGGCCCGTCCGGAGTCTAGCAAACGGCCCGGTCGCCCCGGGGCGCGGCCAGTCGGGAATCGTTCTCAATTGACGCAGGCCGGGCGCGGAATTGCGAAAATGTCCACCATTGCATGGACGGCCCCCTCGTCCTTCCCGAAGGAGTCAGCACGATGATCGATGAGAAGTTCTCCCGGCGCCGGCTGCTGCAGGGCGCGCTCGCGGGCCTCGCCGCGGTGCCGGCGGCCACGCTGGTCGCGCGCGATGCGCAGGCCGCCGAACCGTTGTCCGAGTCGGATCCGACGGCGAAGTCGCTCGGCTACGTCACCGACGCGAAGCGCGTGGACCCGGCGACCAACCCGACCTACAAGCCCGGGCAGACCTGCGCGAACTGCTTCCAGTACGTGGCAGGCGCCGGCGGCGCGGGCGAGTGCAAGATCTTCCCGAACAAGACCGTCAAGGCGGCGGGCTGGTGCAAGGTCTGGGTGACCAGGGGCGCCTGATTCCCGGCCATTCAGTCCGCATTCAGCGCGGCTTCGCGACACTGGCGCCGTCGGTGTCGGCTGCCGCCAGCCCTCGAACGGACCCGGCAGACTGGGGTGCCTCGGGCACGGGCGAACTGACGGCGGCCGCACCGGCTTCGCCTCGCCTTCCCTTCACGGTTGCCGCCCCGCGGGGCGGCAGCTTCGTTGGGGTGTCGTGTCCGGCGCGGAAAGGGACGGCTTGCGTGCCAGTCTTTCGCCGTCTCTTCAAGATCAATGGCTTGAGAAATGGGATGCGTCCCCTGTCGGGTTCGTCCCGGGTTCGCCGGTACAGGTTGATAGCGGAAGAAGAACCGACAGGAATTGCGGACCCGTGAGAGACCCTCGTTTCCCGGACCGACAGCCTGCGCCGCCCCGGCGCGAAACAGGCAGCCGACTCGAGAAGGTGCTGGCCGATGCCGGCGTCGCCTCGCGGCGCGACTGCGAGTTCGCGATCCGCGCCGGGCGCGTGCGCGTCAACGGCCGGCCCGTGCACGCGCTGCCCTGCCTGGTGGACGCGGCGCGGGACCTCATCGAGCTCGACGGCGAGGTCGTCGACACCGCGCGGCGCGGCGCGGGCCGCTCGCGCGGGCGGCTGTACCTGATGCTCAACAAGCCGCGCGGCGTGATCTCGACCGCGCGCGATCCCGGCGGGCGGCCGAATGTCGTCGCCATGGTCGCGCCCGCGGTGCCGCGCGGCGAGCGGGTGTACCCGGTCGGGCGCCTGGACGCCGACTCGACCGGACTCGTGCTGCTCACCAACGACGGCGAGCTCGCGCACCGGCTCGCGCATCCGAGCCACGGCGCGGCCAAGGAATACCGCGTCGCGGTGCAGGGCGCGCTGCCGCCGGAGTCGATCGCGCGCCTGTCGCGCGGCATGTTCCTCGCGGACGCCGGCAGGCCCGCGGGCGGCGCCAAGCGCGCGCGGCTCGAGCGGTTGCGCGTGCTGCGGCACGTGAAGGACCGCCGGCGCGGCGACCTGTCGCTCGTCTCGGTCACGCTGCACGAGGGCCAGAACCGCGAGATCCGCCGGCTGTTCGCGCGCGTGGGCGCCCGCGTGAAGAGCCTCGAGCGCGTCGCGATCGGCCCGCTCAGGCTCGGCAAGCTGCGCACGGGACACTTCCGCCCCCTGCGCCCGGACGAGGTGCTGGCGCTGCTGCGCTCCGTGCGCCTCGGATGACGGCCGCGCTGCCGGTACACTCCGGCCATGCGCGACCCCAACCGCCGCATCGCGACCTGGCTCCTCGCCGTCGTCGCATTCCTGATCGTGTACGGCTCGCTGTACCCGTTCAGCTTCGGGGGCGCCGGCGGCACGGGCGCGGGGGAGCTCCTGCGCACGCTCTCCTTCGCGCGCACGACCCGCAGCGACATCGCGGCGAACGTGCTGCTCTACCTGCCGCTCGGCGCATGCCTCGGCTGGCTGCTGGCCGCGCGGCTCGGCGGGCCGGTGGCGGCGCTCGTCGCGACGCTTGCGGCGGCGGCGCTGTCGTTCGCGATCGAGTTCGCGCAGCTCTACGAGACGCGCCGCGTCGCGAGCCTCGGCGACGTGGTCTACAACACGCTCGGCGCCCTCGGCGGCAGCTGCGTTGCGCTCGCGATCGCCGCGGCGCACCGCCGCCTGCACGCCTCGCCGTTCGCGGGGCTCCTGCGGCATCCGGTCGCGACCGCGCTGCTGCTGTCCTGGGCCGGCTACCGGCTCGCGCCATTCGCGCCGGTGCTCGACCCGGCCAAGTGGACGGGCGCATTCGCGCCGCTCGCCGAGGGCGGCTGGTGGACCGCGGGGCGCGTCGCCCCGCACGCCCTCGCGTGGCTCGTGATCGCCCGCTTCTGCGAGCGCATCGCGCCGGCGCGGGCGCTGCCGGCGCTCGCGCTCGCGATGGTCGCGGTGCTCGCCGGGCGCGTGCTGTGCGCAGGCCTCGCGCTCGATCCCGCCGAGGTCGCGGGCATGGCGGGGGCGCTCGCGCTCGCGCCCCTGCTCGCGCGCCTCGCCCCCGATCGCGCGGCGTCGGCGCTGGCCGCGGCGCTCGTCGTGACGATCGCGATCCAGGGACTGGCGCCGTTCGACTTCCAGCTGGCCCAGGACCGCTTCGCGCTGCTGCCATTCGCGGAGAGCCTGATCCAGTATCGCGCCGCGAGCCTGACCGACATGTTCCTGCGCTGCTTCACGAACGGGGCGCTGGTGTGGCTGCTGGTCCGCGGCGGGCTGCCCGCGCTGCCGGCGACGGCGGCCGGGGCCGGGCTCGTGTTCGCCGTCGAGCTGCTGCAGACCTGGCTGCCGGGGCACACGGCCGAGATCACCGACCCGCTGCTCGCGATCGCCGCCGGCGGCCTGATCGCCGTGTTCGAGCGCGAGGAGAGCCGGTGACGCCCGCCGCGCGGGAATCCGGGAACACGTCCGGCCGCCGTTGGTCTATCGTCTCGCCATGACTCCGCTACTGGCCGTACTGCTGCTGGCCGCGCCCGCCCCGCCCCCGGACCCCCCGACGGCCGGACCCGCGGAAGTGCCCGCGCCGGGCCCGGTCGTCGACGAACGGACCGAGGCCTTCGAGCGCTTCGTGGGTCACTTCAAGGCCGGCCAGTACTACGAGGCGCTGCCATTCGCGAAGCGCGTGGTGGAGCTGACCGAGGCGATGGCCGACCGCGACGCCGAGCTCCCGACCGCCTACAACAATCTCGCCGCCACGCACCTGAGCCTCCAGGAATACGCGGCCGCCGGGGAGTACTACGGGAAGTCGCTCGAACTGCTGGAGGCGACGCAGGGCATCGCCTCGCGCCGGCTGATCGGCCCGCTGGCCGGGCTCGCCGCCGTCCACGTGGGCGAGGACCAGCGGGGGACCGCCGCGGAGTACTACGCGCGCGCGCTCGCCGTCAGCCGCCGCGCGGACGGACTGTTCAACCTCGAGCAGCTGCCGCTGATCGACCAGGCCGCCCAGAACCTGGCGGCGCTGGCCGACTACGACGGCGCCGAGCGCGAGTACCGCTATGCGCTCAAGGTCGCCGAGCAGAATTTCGGCTACGGCGACGTGCGCACGCTGCCGGCGCTCCAGCAACTCGCGACGTTCTACGAGCAGCGGAACGAGTACGTCGCCGCGCGCAACATGTACCTGCGCGCGCGCGACGCAACCCAGCAGGAGGGAGGCGGCTCGAGTCCGGAAACCATCCGGGCGCTGCTGGGCGTGGCGCGCACGCATCGAATGCAGCTGATGATGAATCCCGAAGTGCTGGACGCGCAGCAGATCGCGGACGAGGAGGATCGCGGCGAGGCGCTGAGCCGCGAGCAACGCAAGCTGCGCAGCTTCGCCCCGGTGAAAGATCGCATGGGCCTGGCCGCCGCCCAGACCGCGCTCGAGATGCTGCGGGCGGCCACCGACCCGCCGGCGCGGCTCCTGCTGGAAACGCAGATCGAGATCGGGGACTGGTACCTGACGATGTCGCGGCCCGACATCGCGATGACGCACTACGAGGAGGCCGCCGCCATCCACGCGGCGGCGACGGCCGAGGGCCTGCCGGACCCGCTCGCGGTGCCGACCCTCATCTTCTACCGCCCGCCGCTCGCGGCCATCCGCTCGGCCAGCGTCGCGGACGAGCGCTACCTCGTGCGCAGGACCACGTTCGAGTTCTCGGTGGCCATCGACGGCCACCCGCACAGCATCCTGGTGGTGGAGAGCGACATGTCCGAAGGGCAGTTGTCACAGTCGCGCCGCGCCCTTGCGCGCGCGCTCTACCGGCCGCGCTTCGAGAATGGCAAGGCGGTCGCCAGCGACGGCGTGCGGTTCACCAGCGAATGGAGCGAGCTGGCCGCGCCCGAGAATCCGCCGGCCGCGCCGGAAGCGGCCGCGCCGGGCTAGGGCGCCGGGGACGATGCCGGCGACGGCGCGGGCGGCGGCGGCTCCGTTTCCGCCGGCGATCCCGGTTCCGGCGCCGGCGCGGGCGGCTGCCCCGGCGGCGCATCCGCCGGCGGCGGCACGGCCGGAAAGGCGTGCTGCCGCTCCGGGAACGGGTTGCGCAGCAGCAGCCGGACCGCCTCCTGGTCGGGCAGTTCCACGGCGACCTTGGCGCCGGCGTCGCGCATCGCGCGCTGCGTCGCGATCTGGAGCGGCACCCGGCTGCCGAGCGAGCGCGCGGTTTCGCGGCCGTAGCCCGTATAGGTCAGGGTGTCGACGCGTCCCCCATTGCCGTCGTACACGGTCAGCAGGTAGCGGATGGTCACGATGAAGGCGTCGCCCGCGACGTCGTTCGGCGTCAGGAACGAGTACTCCTCGAATCGCGGCTCCAGCACGAGAACCAGCGGCGGACGGACGTCGGCGACGCGGGTCGGGTCCTCGACCGGCACGACTTCGGCGAACATCGCTCCCAGCAGCCAGTTGAGGTTGGTCACGTGCGCCGGTCCGAGCGTGACCTCGTAGTCGACGTGGCCGCGCGTCTCCTTGTGCACGTACTCGCGGAACTCCTTGGAATAGTAGATGCCGATGCGCGCGGGCTGCCGGTCGACCAGCGGCGCGGGCAACTGCGCCTGCGTCTCGAGGCGCGTCGCCGCGCAGCCGCCCAGCAGGGCGAGGCCGAGCGCGACCGCCGGCAGCCGGAACGACAGCAGATTCATGGAGTCCTCCGCCGCAACGCCGCGGCCTGGCCCTCGGGCAGGCCCACGAAGACCCCGCCGTTGCGGGACGCCAGTATGCGCATCAGCGTCGCGTAGCGCATGCTCGTGTGCTGCGGGTACTGCCCCGGGATCGGAAAGCCCAGCGCGTGGATGCGCACCAGGCGCTCGCCGCCGCGTTCCGACCGGTTGATCCGGTCCACGGTGTCCACCACGTCCTGGATCGACGGGCCGGTGAACTCGTCACCGAACACGTAGATGCTGATCGGATGCTCGCGCGTCCAGAACGTGCGCACCGCCGCGATGATGCCCTCGGACGGGCTGGAATTCGAGAATGCCTGCCAGGTGCGGAAGCGCTCGAGGATCACGCGCCGGCGGGCGGGCGAGTCCGGTATCCACTTGCCGCGGTATTCCGAGAACATGTAGCCGCCCTCGTCGTCCATCACCTGGATGCCCTTCAGCTTCGGGTAGATGTTCAGCACCTCGGCCAGCTTGTGCTCGGCATAGCGCCAGTTCTGGGTCTGCATCGAACCGGAAGTATCCACGAGGAAGATGACGTATTCACTGTCGATGGGCACCCCGGCGACCGGCTGGTCGTACACCTGGCGCCGGCCCTGGGACTCCAGCTCGCGGGTCTCGTCGATCATGGCGCGGCGCGCGGCGGCCAGCGTCTCGGTCAGCCGCGCCAGCGCGTTCTCCTCGTCGACGCCGGCGCGGTGGCGGCCCTCGACCGACGACAGGTCGCCGCGCAGCCGGGCCAGCCGCTTCTGCTCCTCGGACAGCTGCTCGATGCGCGCGCGCAGCTCGCGCTCGAGCACCAGCGCCATGCCGCGGATGTCGAAGACCTCGCGCTCCATCTTCTGGATCTGGGCCTGCAGGTCCACTTTCGCCTGCTCGAGCTGGATCGGCTCGCCAAACTCGTTCAGCACCAGCAACAGGATGATGGCGCCGAAGCCGCAGCAGATGCAGTCGAGGAACGACATGCTGAATGTCTCGGTATCGCGGCGCGTGCGGCGCTTCATGGCCAGTCCTTGGCCGGACTCAGGAAACCGCCGCCCGTCGAGCGCGCAAGGCGCCAGAAGAAGATCGGCGCGGACGGGTCGCCCTCCATCGGCAGCAGCACGACGCTGATCGGCGGCGGCGACGGCGGCAGCGCCTTGACCGCCGCCTGCATGAGGTCCTCGCGCTGCTCCATCGTCACGAGCGTGCGCACCAGCGGCGGCCGGTCGCCCTGCGTCGGCAGGCCGTCGGTCACGACGATCACGTTGTCGGGCGCCGGCGAGAGCGACTGCATCACGGCGAAGGCGTTGTGCAGGCTGGTGCCGCCGGCCGGCGCGGTGCGGCGCAGCGCCGCGAGCGCCTTCTCGACCTGGCTACCGTCGCCGGCGCTGAGCCAGCGCCCGGCGCTGCCCTCGACCAGCGGCCGCGGCGCGGTGTCGAACGCGTAGATCTGGAACTGTGCCGCCTCCGGCAGCCGCGCGACGATCCATTCCACGGTGTTGACGGCCTGCCGCCACTTGGAGGAGCGGATGCGGCGCTCCGGCGGCATGTTGCGCAGCCGGATGATGTTGACGAGCGTCTCGTCCAGCATGCTCGCCGAGGCGTCCACCAGCACCAGCACGCGCCGGCCATCCACGCGCAGCGTGACCAGCTGCTGGCGGTCGTCCACGCGCGGCCGCTCGGCGACGGCTTCCGGCGGAGCCTGTTCGCGGAGCCGCCGCGTGCTCTCCTCGAGCGACTTGAGGTCCGCCTTGAGGCGCTCGAGGCTCTCGCGGCGCGCCAGCGTGTCGTGCTCGTAGCGCGCGAGCTCCTCCTGGGTGATGCGGAGCTTCTCCAGCATCTCTTGCGACAACCCGGCCGCCCGCACCTTGCGGTCCTCGGTGGACTCCAGGGCATTGCGCAGCTCCGCCAGGTGCTTGTACCCGTCCAGGACCTCCTGCTCCAGTTTCCGCGCCTCGGCGTTGAGGTCGGCGCTCTCCTTGATCCGGTACAGGCCGGCCTGCGCGCTGATGATCGTATAGAACAGCACGACCGCGCCGAAACCGCAGGAAATCACGTCCAGGAAGGACATGCTGAAAGTCTGGGTCTGGCGCTTGGACACGGGCCACCCTATCCGACGGCGACCAGTTCCAGCACGACGCCCGGCGTGCCGACGCGCAGGCGGTCGCCGGCGCCGAGCACGGCCTCGCCGTCCACGCGTTCGCCGTTCAGCCAGGTGCCGTAGCGGCTGTGGTCGCGCAGGACGACCTCTTCGCCGCGGCGCAGCAGCGAGCAGTGCTCGCGCGATATGCCGGCGCCCGCGGCGAGCGCCAGGCGGCATCCGCGGCCGCCGCCCGCGCCGACCACCAGCGGCTGCCGGCCGATCTCGTGGGCGCGACCCGCCTGCACCACGTGCGTCGGCGGCACGGCGCCCTCGCGCAGCCGCGGGCCGCCCGTCACCGGCCGCGCGCGGGGCAGCGCCACGGCGAGCGCCGGCGGCTCCGCCGGACCGATCTCGCCCGCGCGCGCGGCCGCGGCGGCGGCGGCGGCCGTCTCCGACAGCGTCACGACCTCGAGCCCCGGCAGCGACGCGAGCCGCTCGCCGAGCGCGGGCAGCAGCGCCGCGCGCGTCGTCAGCGCAAGCGTCGCGTGCTCGCCGGCGCGATGGCCGGCCTGCACGAACTCGGTCAGCTGCGCATACCAGGCCTCGGCGGCGAGCGTGAACTGCTCGCGCCGCACGGTGGCCGCGAAGGTGCCGGCCGCGGTCTCGATCACCGCGTCCACCGTGTCGGCCGAGGCGAGCGTGGCCAGCCAGCCCGGGAGGCGCTCGTAGAGCTGCTGCTCGGCGGCCGCCTGGTGCAGCGGATCGAACCGCGTGCGCCGCACCATCGCCTCGGCGACGAGGTGCGCCCAGGCCGAGGCCATCGCCTTGAATCCCGCGCGCGGGGCGACGTCCACGCGCCGCCGCCGCAGGAGCGGGGCGCCCGAGAGCCCGGTCAGCACCGACTGGTGCAGGTGCACGTCCAGGTGCAGCACGGTCGCCCGCGCCGCGAATCCCGCGCAGGCGGCGACCGCCGCATCCACGGCGCCCGCGACCGGGATGCCGGCGCGACGCGCGATCGCCAGCAGCAGGCCCGCCTGGTGCAGCCGCATCGAGCCGGGCAGCGCGAACACGGCGGCGTCACCCGGCTGCGCGATGGCGCCCCACAGCGACGACAGGTGGGCGTGGGCCAGCTCTGCATGCGACAGTGGCGCCTCGGCGGGGCCGGCCATGACGTCCGCCGCCAAGTCGGCCCAGAACCGGTCCGTGGCCAGCACGGGCTTGAGCCGCGCCATCGCGGCCGCCGCCTCGCCGACGACGAGTCCCCCCGGCTCGAGCAGCGCGACGCCCGGGCTGGCCGCCAGCCGCACGCCGTCCCGGACCGCGAGGACGGCCGTGTCGACGAGCTCGATGCCGATCGCGGCCATCGTCACCGCACCTGCAGGTTGCGCAACAGGCGGTTGTCGAGGTAGGTCTCGGCGTCGAGCACGAGGCGTTCCTGCGCGAGCTGCAGGTTGTGCAGCAGGAACATCAGGACGAGCGACAGCAGCAGCGCGACCAGCGTCGAGTTGAACGCGACGCCCAGGCCCTCGGTCACGCCCGAGATGTCGCCGGTCACGGCCTTGTGCGCCTCGGCGAGCGCGTCGCCGATGCCGCGCACGGTGCCGATGAAGCCGATCGCGGGGATCGCCCAGGCGATGTAGCGGATCATCGACAGCTCCGAGTCGAGGCGCTCGGCCTCGGCCGCGCAGACCGCGTGACCGGCTTCGGAGACGTCCTGCACGTTGCGCGTCGCGCCGAAGCGCGCGAGCGCGGCCTTCGAGGCCCGCACCACCAGCGACTGCTGCGGCTCCGTCGGCAGCGCCTCGAGCTGGCGCACGTACTCGCGCGTGTCCTCCGGCAGGATGCGCATGCCCTCCGGCACGCGCACCGGGTCGCCGTCGAGGATCTCCTGCTCGCGGCGCGTCGCCCGGCTCTTGAACACGATCATGCCGACCGCCCAGATCATCAGGATCGCGCAGCTCTCCTGCTCCCAGTCCTTCATGATCACGAACAGCGAGCGATCCGGGACGTAGTTGGGATCCTTGCGCATCGACTCGTACTGCACCGCGAGCACGGCCTGGGCGTTCGGCCGCACCCACGCCTGCCAGATCGCGTGGATCACGATGGTGGCGCCGAGCAGCGTCGCCAGGCTGTACAGGAACTCCTTCGGATAGCGGGTCTTCATGTGATCCTCAGATGTCGATCGGAAACGAAACGGGGAAATCCGCGCGCACCTTCTCGCTCGGCGTGAAGCGCTGCGGCGCCGGCCCCGCGCTCGCCGCCTCCGGCGGCAGCGGCGGCAGCTCCTCCTCCTCTTCCGCGGCGCCGGCGGCCGCGTCCTCCGGCGGCGACGGCGCGGGCGGCGCTTCGGCGGCGGGCGCTTCGGCCGCGGGCGCCTCGGGCGGCGCCGCGGGCGGCCTGGCCGGCGCGCCGGCGGGCTTCGGCGGCTCGATCGCCAGCGCGGCCGTGACGAGCAGCGCGGTCGCGATCAGCAGGGGAATTCGCATGGCATTCACTCCGCGTAGCGCGCGATGCGGAAACCGAGATCGGGCCGGCCGCTCGATCCGGAGTCGCGCGAGGCGATCCGCAGCTCCGCCACCTTTCCCGTCAGCCAGCCGGCGCCGCGGACCACGTAACTGTCGCCCGCGCGCGGCCCCAGGGGATCCGTCGAGACATGCTCCGGCCCGACCACGTAGATCGAATAGCGGTCCGTGGTCCATTCGAGCACATTGCCGCCCATGTCGTGCAGGCCGAGGGGACTGGCGGGAAAGGTGCCGACCGGGGCCGCCACGCGATAGCCGTCGTTGTACCCGGTGATCGTCACCGGCGTCAGGTAGATCGCGCTTGTGTCGCCCCAGTTGCCCGCGCGCGGCGGCACCGGGAGGCTGTCGCCCCACGGGTATTTCCGGGCGGCGGCGCGGCCGTCGTGCCGCGCGGCGAATTCCCACTCCGCCTCCGTCGGCAGCCGGTAGCCGGTGGTGACCGGCTCGACCAGCTCGAGCCGGTCGCCGCGGCGCTCGTACGCGGGCGGCAGTCCGTCGCGCGCGGAGAGCCAGTTGCAGAAAGCCGCCGCGTCCTGCCAGGTCACGCGCACGGCCGGCTGGCGATCGAGGTCGAGCGACTCGTCCTTGAAGATGCCGGACAGATGGTCGGCGCGGAACTCGCGGAACTCCCGGTTGGTGACCTGCAGGCGCGCCAGGTAGAACGGCCGCTGCAGCACCACCGTCCGCTCGGTCTCGTTCGAGCGCCGCCCCGGCTCGCGGCGGCCGCTGCCCATCGTGAATCGCCCGCCCGGGACCAGGACCAGCTCCTGGCCCAGCGCGGTCGTGCGCCGCGGCGGCAGCCCCGCCACGCGCGCCTCGCCCGCGGCCAGCAGGCGGTACTCGACGAGCTGCGCCTGGCCTTCGCGCGGCGTGACGGTCGCGCGGAAGGTCTCGAGCCCGGCCTTGCGCACCTCGATCGCGTGCGGCGCAGCCGGCAGCGAGAGGGTCTGGTTCGCGGGGCCGCGCGCGGCGCCGTCCACGTAGAGGGTCGCGTCGGCGGGCTCGCCGCGCACGCGCACCTCGCCGAGCTGCGGGACGAGCTCGACGGACACGCGGCGCTCCGCGCGGCTTGCCACGCTGACGTCCTCCGTCACCGGGGCGTAGCCGGCCAGCGAAACGATGACCTCCTGCTGCAGGCCCGGCGCGACGCCGACCGTGAGCGGCGTGCGGCCGCGGTAGCGGCCGCCGATGCTGACGTCCGCGCCCGCCGGCCGGCTGTGGACGACGAGCGTGCCGTCCGGCATCCCGAGCTCGACCGGACCGATCGCGAGCGGCTCGCCCGCGCGCACCGTGACCGGGCTCTCGAAGCGTCGGAACTCCGGATGCAGGATCGCGATCGTGTAACGGCCGGCATCGAGTTCCGCCGTGAGCGGCGTGCGCCCGAGCTCGACGTCGTCGGCCCACACCGTCGCGCCCGCGGGCACGCTGGTCACCGTGACCGGCGCGAAGAGCGGGGCCAGCGCGACCTGCAGTTGCTGCCGCTCGCCGCCGCCCGTCACCTCGAAGCGCTGGCGATGTTCCTGATGGCGCGGCGCCGCAATCGCCAGCTCGCGCGTCCCGGCCGGCAGCTCGTGCTCCCCCGGCAGCGCGCCGATTTCCCGGCCGTCCACGAAGAGCGTCGCCGCGACGCCTCCGGTGTCGAACGCGACCGTCCCGGGCAGGCGCTCGAGCGGCACGACGATGCGCTGGCCGGCGATGCGGCCGACGGTCACCGGCCGGCGCGCCGGCGCGTAGCCTTCCGCCTCCACCTGAAGCTCGTAGTCGCCCGGCGGCAGCAGGTAGCGGCCGCGGAATCCGAAATCGAACGCGGTGCCCGCGAACTCCACGTCGTCGAGTGCGGCCTCGGGGCTCGTGACGACCTGGACCGAGGTCGTCGCCGCGAAGAAGGCGAGCGCGGCGAGCACCAGCGCCGCCACGGCCCAGCGCGCGGCCGGCGCCCACGGGGGCGCGCGCCGCGAGCGCGGCCGCGGGACCGCGCGCGGCTCCCAGTCCGCGACGTCGAGCGGCAGGCGGTCGCCGTCCGCGCCCTCGCCGCCGCCCTCGCCGACCCGCGCCTCGAACTGCGGCGGCAGCGTGACATTCGCGACGCCGCCGTGCCGCACGACGATCGTGGGGCCCGCCTCGCGCTGCTCGAGCGCGATGGCGACGCCCTCGAGCGCGTCCGGCGCGGCGCCCGGCTCCGGCCTGACCGACAGGCCGTCCCGGCCGAGCGACACGCGGGCGCGCACCTCTCCCGCCGCGCACCCCGGGATCACGACGGCGGCGCCGGGCCCGCCGACCGTGAGCGGCAGCTCCGACGGCAGCAGCGGCCGTTCGCCCAGCGGATCGTCGAGCCACAATTCCTTCAAATCGGTTCCTCGCACTTCACGGCGACCGGCGTGACGGCCGCGCCCGGCGGCAGCACGATCTCGCGCCGGACGTCACGATAGCCCACGCGCGTGCCGACGACCGTGTAACGGCCGGGCAGCAGCTCCACGTCGCGCACCGCGAACGCCCCGTACTGGCCGACGCGATAGATGGTCACGCTGGTGACGCCGTCCGACTCCAGGCGCACCTTCACCGGCGTCTGCGCCGCCCCGGCCAGGCGTTCGAGCTCGGCCGCCGCGGCGGCGAGCCGGCGGCGCGGATTGCCGGCCGCGGCGGCCGCGGCGAGGAGGCGCCGCGCCTCCGCCCGTCCCTCCGGGCTCCAGAGCCGCTGCGGTTCCCGGTTCAGAGCCTCGACCCCGCGCTGCAGTTCCGCACGCGGCGTCGCGCGCGCGATGCCCTCGCGCGCCGTCGCCAGCGACGGCTCGAGCGCGGCCGCCTCGCCCCAGGCCGCCAGCGCCTCGTCCCAGCGCTCCTCCGATTCGGCGCCGCGGGCGCGCGTCTCCAGCCGGCGCAGGGCGTCGCCGCGCTGGCCCTGGTCGAGAGCGACCAGCGCATCCGCCGCCTCGCGCGACCCCGGCCGCAGCGCCAGCGCCTGGCGGAATGCGGCGCGCGCGGACTCGGCGCGGCCGGCGGCCCTGTCCGCCATCCCGCGCGACATCGCGGCGGCGTAGGCCTCGCGATCGCGCAGGCCGGCAATGCGCCCGATTCCCTCGGCCGCGCCCGGCGCCGCGGGATCGATCGCGAGCGCCTCGCGATAGCCGCGCTCGGCGGCGGCCATGCGCCCGGCGCGCTCATCGGCCGCGGCGGCGTCCACGATGGCGAAGGTCCGCTCGATGCGGGCGGCTCGCGCCATGCCGGCCGTGGCGCCGGCGTGCGCCGGCTCGATCGCCAGCGCAAGGCCGAACCCGTCGCGCGCCGCGGCGACTTCGCCGCGGGCCAGCGCCGACTCGCCGCGGGCCAGCGCGTCCTGGAGCGCCTGCGGCCGGCCCGCCTCGATCCCGGCGAGGCGGCCGCCGGCTTCGCGCCAGCCCTCCGCCGCCGCGGCATATTCCTCCGCCGCGAACCGCTGCGCCGCCGCCGCACCGGCATCCCGCGCCGCCGCGAACGCGGCCGTGGCCCAGCGCGACGCGGCGCGCGAGTCGAGCGCGGCGAAGGCCGCATCGAACTTGCCGCGCGCCTCCACGGCCTGCGCGCGCGCGGCCTCGCGCACCTCGGCCGCCCGGGCCTGCGCCAGACGTTCCTGCTCGGCGGCCAGCGCCGCGGAGCGCGCCTCCTGCTCCAGCCCGGCCCCGTCGCCCGCCAGGCGCTGCGGCAACCACAGCGCGGCAGCGATTGCGGCCGCGCCGGCGGCGGCAAGCGCGATGCCGCGCCACCGCCGCGCGCGCGGCGCCACCGCGGCGGTATCCGGCGCCAGCGCGTGCGCCAGCGGCTCCATGAGCCCCGCGTCACCGCTCGCGGCCGCCTCCAGGCGGGCGCGGACTTCCGCCGCCGAGGATGGCCGCTCGCGCGGAGACTTCGCGAGCAGCCGCAGCGCGAGCTCGCGCACGCCGGACGGCACCACGCCGCGCGGCACGAGCGGCGGCACGGGTTCGTGCAGCACCCGGTCGCGCGTGATCTCCGGGTAGTACGGCGGGTGCCCGGCGATCAGCTCGTAGAGCAGCGCCCCGAACGCATACAGGTCGTCGGCCGGCAGCGGCGGGTCGCCGCGCAGCTGCTGGGGGCTCGCGTTGTACGGCGAACCCCCCGTGGGCGCCAGGCCGCCCGCGACGGCCGCCAGCCCGAAGTCGGCGAGGCGCGCGCGACCGGCGCCGTCCAGCAGCACATTCCCGCACTTGAGGTCGCGGTGCACGAGTCCGAGGGAGTGGCAGGCCGCGAGCGCGGCGGCGACATCCTGCGCCGCGCCGGCCCAGCTCTCCCAGGAGCGGCCGCGAAACTGGCCGAGGTCGCCGCCCGGCAGGTACTCCATCACGACCAGCCGCCAGCCGTCGGCCTCGGCCACGCCGTGCACCGCCACCACGTGCTCCGGCGGCAGCAGGCGCGCGCGCGCGATCTCGTCCGCCAGGCGGCGCGCGAGGCCGGGGTCCGGCGGATCGGCGGGCGCGAAGGCCTTGAGCGCGACCTGCTCGCCGCGTTCGCGGTCCTGCGCGAGCCAGACTTCCGCGGACCCGCCGCGGCCGAGACGGCGAATCAGTGCGAACCGGGCGCCTAGCTCAAGCCCGGGCGTCAGTTCCGGCATGAAGCGTCAACCTGCGCCGCCCGTCTGCGCGGCTGGCTCCGCGACGTCCGCAGCCGGCGCCGCCGGCATCAGACCGGTTTCCTCCCGGTACAGCTCGTGCAGCAGCCTGCGCCACTCCGCGTACTGCTCCTCGGCGGTGCCCGTCAGGCGAAGCGTGCGTCCCTCGACGTCCACCACGAGCGGCGCGGCCTCGCTCTCGAACGAGCCGGAGATCTCCTTGAGCGACTCGGTGTGGATCTTGGCTTCCTCGCGCTTGCGGTAGCCGCTGACCACGGCGGCCACGCCACCCGCCATCGCGCCGTAGCGGGCGGCGTCCGCGGCGCGCGCGCAGCTGCTGCTCGAGCAGCTGTCGGGAACGAGCACGGCGGCCGCCACGGCGGCGGCGCCCAGCAGCATGCGATTGCGCGCCTGCTGCTTGAGCTTGTCCTCCGCCGCGATCTCATCGTAGGTGTAACGGCGCCAGTTCGTGTAGGGCTGCTCGAGGCGCTCGCTGAACGCGGCATAGTTGTCGCTGATCGTGTCGATCATGCCGTAGTCGCGTTCGCGGATCTGGCGTATGCGCCCGAGCAGCAGGTCGTCCTCGGCCGGCAGCCGCAGCACGCGCCAGGTTCCGGACTTCGGGTCCTGCGCCAGGTACTGGCTGAAGGCGACCGGCGCGAAATCGGCGGCGAAGCGCAGTTCGCTGACGCGGCGCACGTCCGCGAGCTCCGGCCCGGGACGCGCGTTGCGCGCCGCGAGCATGTCGTCGGCGATCCGCACGTAGACATTCTCGAACGGGTCGCGGCCGGCGTTGTAGCCGTCCTTGTAGGCCCGCGTGTCGGCGAGGCCCTCGTATTCCCGGTTGTCGATCCAGACGCGGCCGGTCGCGTCCGTGACGGTCACCGCGAGCTTCAACTCCTTGCCGCTCGACTCCACGATCCGGCCGTCCACCGTCAGGTCGAACGACGTGACCGACGCCGGCACCACGCGCGCCGTGCCCCAGTGGCCGGTGCCCTCGAGCACGTCGCGCAGCTGCATGGCGACGTAGCGCGCCTCGGCGCGGCGGATTTCCGGATAGATGCGGGTCTTGTCGGCCAGGCCCGGGTCTTCCTCGACCTCCTTGGGGATGCCCGGGTCGAGGATGTGGATGCCGACGTCGAGCAGCTGCTCCGCGGGCACCTCGGTCGTCGCCTGCGTCGCCTGCAGGAGCGGCAGCGGACGCGTCTCCTTGACGCAGCCGCCTGCCGCGAATGCGGCCATGGCGAGCAGCGCGATCCGCATCATGTTCATGCCCTTCCGCACCTTCGATTCCGCCCTCAGCTACCGCGCTTGTAGCGCCGGTATTCCTCCCAGAGCGCCGCGCGGAGTTCCGGATCCGTCTCTTTCATCGCGGCCTCGCGGATCTGCCGCGCCACGATGTCGTCGTCGCGGCCGTCAGGGATGTCCGCCGGGATGGCGCTCGGGCCGCGGCCGCCCGCGCCGCTGCCGCCGACGCCGCCCTGCTCGTTGCTCGGCGCGCCGGCGCCATCGGCGCCGGATTCGTCGCCGCCGTCGCCGTTCTTGCCGACCGACTCGAGGCTGCCCGGGGCGCGCTTGCCTTCGCCGGCGCCTTCGCCGGCCCCGGTTTCGCCTTCTTCTTCCGCACCGGCGCCGGGCTCGCCGTCGCCGGCGCCCTCGCCGGCGGCCGCCCGGTCCTTGGCGATCGCCGCCTGCGCCGCGCGAACCGCCTCGTCAAACGAGCCGAATGTCTCGTCCAGGCGCCTGCCGATCTCGGCGCTGCGACCGGGACCGCTGCCGGCCGGAACCGACGGGCCGGCCCCGGCACCCTCGCCACCGCCCGCACCCGATTCGCCGGCCGCGCTGCCGCCGCTGCCGCCCGACTGCCCGGTCGCGCCGGCGCCTTCCGTGCCGCCTCCCGAAGGCTGCCCGGACTGCTGCTTGCTGCCATCGGAGCCGCGGCCTGCGCCCTGGCCCTCGACACAGGCCTTGGTCGTCGTCCCGGCGCCGTCCGGATCCGGTTCCTCCTTGGTGACGCAGGGTTCCGCACCAGGGTCGCCGGACGCGCCGCCATCCGGGGCGGACTGCGGTCCTTGCCCGGACGAACCAGCCCCGCCCTCGGCATCCGAACTCTGCCCGCTAGTCCCGCCGCCGCCCGGGTCGCCGTCGGTCGCGCCGCCGGGCACGCCGCCCGATTCGCCCGGGATCGGGATCGGTGCGCTGGTGCCGGCACCCTCGCCGCTGGTCGGGAATTCGGAATCCGAGCCGCCACCGCCGGACTCGCCGCCGCCGGACGACCCGCCTCCCGTATTGCCGCCTGGCATCCCTCCACCACCGGAGGAGCCGCCACCGCCGCCCGGCATGCCGCCGCCCGGCGAGCCACCACCTCCGCCGCCGCCCGGCATGCCGCCGCCACCGGGGGAGCCTCCGCCAGGGGAACCTCCCCCCGATGAGCCGCCACCGGAAGAACCGCCCCCGGAGGAGCCGCCGCCGGAGGACGCACCGCCCGTAAGGCAACCGGCCAGCAAGGCCAGAGTCGCGCCGACCACCAGCGCACGAATCAGCTTGTCGCCGTTCATCATCTGTCTCCCACCGGCGTCCGTGGACGGGCGGACCGGATCGAATCCATCCTCAAGGCTTGGAGAGCGGCCTGGGCCGTTGGTTCAAGTGCCGGACCCGCGAATCGCGGGATCAGCCGCCTTCCGGCGCCACCGACGGATCCTCGCCGCGCAGGAACGCGCCGAGCTGGGTCGCCAGCCGGTCGCAGGCGGTGCCCTGGACCCGCGCGATGAACGGGAGCGGCACCAGCACGCCGACGAGGGCGGACGTGCCCGTCACGTTGGTCGAGACCGAGCCCGCCGTCTTCGCCGTATTGATGTCCCAGACCACGGCCTGGTAGTCGGACTCCTTCTCCCACCAGCCAAATCCCAGGCAGCCACCGCCCGTGGGACCCACGGTGCAGGTAATGCTGCCCCCGCTGTCGGTCTTGCGCGTCGCGCCGTCCACCCAGATGAGGTAGCGCACGCCGCTCTCGGCGATACGGTCCGCGACCACGTCGCGCGCAAGCAGCCTGGTCACGCCCTCCGGGCGCTGCGGGGCGGTGGACGGCTCGAGCCAGGGGAACATCGAATCCACGAAGTCGTCGTTCGCGCGCACCTGGATGCCGGTCGCGCGGCTCATCTTGTTGCCGACGCAATCCATGAAATCGTCCTCGGCGGTGACGCCCTCGACGTGGGGCTTCGCGAGCAGCACGACCGCCTCGTGCGACGCGATCGCCGTCGTCATGTTGCGGTCTTCCTCGAGGCGCGCGGTCATGCAGCCCGAGACCAGGACGAGCGCCGCGGCGCCCGCGCCCGCGTGCTGCATGGAACGGCGATTCAGGGCCGGCATGGGGACCACTCCTCGCGTGAAACGGCGAACCGGTTCGAGTATACGCCGCGGTCAGAACAGCGCCATCTGACCTGGCGCACGATCTGGCGGGCGGAAGAGGCCGGTGGCAAGCGGGCTGCTGCGGCCGATTTCCAGGCCGTTGCGGCGGCAGGCCCCCTCGAAGCGCCGGCGCAGCAGCGCGGCCCAGGGGCCCTGCCCGCGCATGCGGTGGCCGAAGCGCGGGTCGTTGTCGCGCCCGCCCCGCAGCTCCCGGACGCGGTTGCGCACGCGATTCGCGCGCTCGGGGTAATGCGTGTCCAGCCATTCATAGAAAATGTCCCTGACTTCTCCCGGCAGGCGCAGCAGCAGGTAGCCCGCCGTCGTCGCCCCCGCCTTCGCCGCCGCCGCCAGCACGTCCTCGAGCTCGTGGTCGTTGATGGCCGGCACCACCGGGGCGAACATGACCCCGACCGGCACGCCGGCTCCCGACAGCTTCGAGATCGCCGCGAGCCGCGCCGCCGGTCCCGATGCCCGCGGCTCCATGCGCCGCTTCAGCTCGTCGTCGAGCGTAGTGACACTGACAAACACCCTGACCAGTTGTTCCGCGGCGAGCGCCTGCAGCAGGTCCAGGTCCCGCACGACGAGCGCAGACTTGGTCACGATCGTGACCGGGTGATGGGATTCGGCGAGCACTTCCAGGATCGAGCGGGTGACGCCCAGTTTCCTCTCCAGGGGCTGGTAGGGATCGGTGTTGGATCCGAGATTGATCGGGCTGGGTTTATAGCCGCGACGATTCAGCTCGAAGCGCAGGCGCAGGGCGGCGTCCTGCTTGAAGAACAAACGCGTCTCGAAATCGAGACCGGGCGAAAGATTGACGTACGCGTGGCTCGGACGGGCATAGCAGTAGACACATCCGTGCTCGCATCCCCGATAGGGATTGATGGACTGATCGAAGGGAATGTCCGGCGAATCGTTGCGCGTGATGACCGATTGCGCGGGCTCGGGCAGGACGCGGGTTTCGAGCGGCGGCAGCGGCTCGTCGAGGATTCCCCAGCCGTCATCCACGCGCTCGACCGCGAGCGATTCGAACCGCCCGGCGCGGTTCGAGACCGCGCCCCTGCCCTTGTGCTCGCCAGCCCGCATACTGTATGGATATACAGCTACGGGCGCGGCGGGTCAAGCGCGTGGCGGCGGCGCTCCCGGGAAGCGGTCCATGGTCCGCAGGGCCGGGAACCAGCGCATCCACAGGCCGGCCGTCAGCACGCTCGCGATGCCGCCGACCACCACGGCCGGGATCACTCCCAGCCAGGCCCCGGTCACGCCGGCGCGGAACTCGCCGAGCTCGTTGGAGGCGCCGATGAAGACCGCATTCACCGCGCTCACGCGCCCGCGGATCGCATCGGGCGTCTCGAGCTGCACCAGCAGGTGGCGGATGTAGACGCTCACCATGTCGGCGCCGCCCAGGATCACGAGCGCGGCGAGCGAGAGCCAGAAGCTCGTCGACACGCCGAACACGACGGTCGCGACGCCGAACACCGCGACACCCGCGAACATCGCCCGGCCCACGCGCTTCGTCACCGGCCGCCAGGCGAAGACGAGCGCGACCAGCGCGGCGCCGATGCCGGGCGCCGCGCGCAGGATGCCGAGCCCATCGGGGCCGATGTCGAGCACGTCGCTCGCGTACGCGGGCAGCAGCGCAGTCGCGCCGCCGAAGAGCACGGCGAACAGATCGAGCGACACCGCGCCCAGGATGATCTTCCGGTTCCACACGAAGCGCAGGCCCTCGAGCAGCGTGTGCCAGCTGTCGGGCTCCGTCGAGGGCGCGGGCGGCGCCGCGCGCAGGCCGAGCATGAGGACGACCGAAAACGCGAGCAGCGCCGCGACCGTCCCGTACACGGCTTCCGGGCCCGCGAGGTAGACGAGGCCGCCGATGGCGGGGCCGACGATCACCGAGACCTGCCAGGTGCTGGAATTGACCGCGACCGCGCGCGAGAAGAGCTCGGGCGGCACCAGGTTCGGCAGGAGCGCCTGCCCGGCCGGCATCGAGAAGGCGCGCGCCGTGCCGAACAGCACCATCACCGCGAACACCGGCCAGGCGACCGCGAGCCCGGAGAGCGTGAACGCGAGCAGCAGTGCCGCGCAGACGAACTCGAGCGCGAAGCAGCCGACCAGGATGCGCGCGCGGTTCCGCCGGTCCGCCACGTGCCCCGCCGGCAACACGAGCAGCACGAACGGCAGGAACTGCGAGAGGCCGATCAGCCCGAGGTCGAGCGGGCTCCTCGTGATCTCGTAGACCTGCCAGCCGACGGCGACGGTCTGCATCTGCACGGCGATGGAAACCGCGGTGCGCGACATGAGGTAGCGCAGGAATCCCGGGTGCGACATCAGGCGCCCGAGCGGAGCGTTCGCGGACGCGGCGGTCATGCGGCCATCAGCGCCCGATCAGGATGCGCAGCATCCGGCGCAGCGGCTCGGCCGCGCCCCACAGCAGCTGGTCGCCGACCGTGAAGGCGGTGAGGTAATCCTCGCCCATGGCGAGGTGGCGGATGCGCCCGACCGCGATGTCGAGCTTGCCGGTCACGGCCGCGGGCGTCAGCTGCGCGAGCGTCGCTTCGACCTCGTTCGGGATGATGCGCACCCAGGGGTGCAGGCCCGAGATCACGGACTCGAGATCCGTCAGCGTCATCGGGCGCGCGAGCTTGATGGTCACCGCCTGGCTGTGGCAGCGCATCGCGCCGACGCGCACGCAGAGGCCGTCGATCGGCACCGGCTCGCCCGCCAGGCCCAGGATCTTGTTGCCCTCCGCGCCCGCCTTCCACTCCTCGCGGCTGTAGCCGTTGCCGAGGTCGCGGTCCACCCAGGGCAGCAGGCTGCCCGCGAGCGGATAGCCGATGGCCGCGACCGGCATGGCGTCGTCGAAGGCGGCTTTCGCGCGGCGGTCGATGTCGAGGATCGCGCTC
>DATBLN010000038.1:0-59571 GCA_036555345.1 Steroidobacteraceae bacterium | reverse complement strand
GTCGCGCCCTCCTCGCACAGCTGGTCGAGGCCCTTCTGCAGCGCCTTCATGCGCAGCGGGTCCTTCAGCACGGCGCGCCGGAAGAGCTCCGGGGCGAAGTTCGGGATGCCGGTGAAGGTCAGCGCCTCGCCCTCGGTGAAGGTGTCGCCGATGTTGATCGTGCCGTGGTTGTGCAGGCCGATGATGTCGCCGGCAAAGGCCTCGTCCGCCTGCTGGCGGTCGGCCGCCATGAAGGTGAGCGCATCCGCGATGCGCACTTCCTTGCCGAGGCGCACGTGGTACAGCCGCATGCCGCGACGGTAGCCACCCGAGCAGATGCGCAGGAAGGCGATGCGGTCGCGGTGGCCGGGGTCCATGTTGGCCTGGATCTTGAAGACGAACCCGGTCAGCGCCGGCTCGGCCGGGTCGACCTCGCGCGTGGTCGCCTGCCGCGGCCGCGGGCCCGGCGCGTGACGCACGAAGGAGCGCAGCAGCTCCTCGACGCCGAAGTTGGCGAGCGCCGAGCCGAAATGCACGGGCGTCTGGCGGCCCGCAAGGTACTCCGCCTCGTCGAACGGCGGCAGCGCGCCGCGCACGAGCTCCACCTCGTCGCGGAACGCCGCCGCGGCGTCGCCGAGGAGCTCGCCGGCCGCGGCGCTGCCGAGGCCGTCGATCGTGCGGTTCTGCCCGACGCGCCCGCTGCGCTCGCCCTCGTAGGCGTAGATCCGGTCCTCGCCGAAGTGATAGATGCCGCGCAACTCCCGTCCCATGCCGATCGGCCAGGTGATGGGCGCGCAGCGGATCTTCAGGACGCGCTCCACCTCGTCCAGCAGCTCGATGGGCGGGCGGCCGTCGCGGTCGAGCTTGTTGATGAAGGTCATGATCGGCGTGTCGCGCAGCCGGCACACCTCCATCAGCTTGATGGTGCGCTCCTCGACGCCCTTGGCGCAGTCGATGACCATGAGCGCCGAATCGACCGCCGTCAGGGTGCGGTAGGTGTCCTCCGAGAAGTCCTCGTGGCCCGGCGTGTCGAGCAGGTTGATGATGCGCCCCTGGTACGGGAACTGCATGACGGAGGACGTGACCGAGATGCCGCGCTGCTGCTCGAGCCGCATCCAGTCGGAGGTCGCGTGGCGCGCGGCCTTGCGGCCCTTGACCGTGCCCGCCATCTGGATCGCGCCGCCGAACAGCAGCAGCTTCTCGGTCAGCGTGGTCTTGCCCGCGTCCGGGTGCGAGATGATCGCAAAGCTGCGGCGGCGGCGGATTTCGTCGTTCGGAGTCATGGCTGGCATCGCGCGGGGCGCGCGATTGTAGCGGAAAACGTCGTACGCCGCGCCGATCGCGCGCTTACGGCAGCGCGCCGAGCTCGAGGCGGTAGACCAGCGCATCCTCGCGCCCGTCGTGCGCCTGGTAGTAGCCGCGGCGCTGGCCGACGCATTCGAAGCCGAGCTCCTGGTACAGGGCGATCGCGGCGCGGTTGGAGCGGCGCACCTCGAGGTAGGCGTCGCGGATGCCGCGGTCGCGCGCGTGCCCGAGCACGGCGAGCAGCAGCTGGCGGCCGATGCCGCGCCGGCGCAGGGACTCCTCGATGCAGAGGTTGAGCACGTGCGCCTCGCCCGCGCCCATCGACAGCACCGAGTATCCCATCACCCCGTCCGCGGTCTCGATCACGACGCAGTGATAGCCGACCCGCAGGCAGTCGGAGAAGATCTGGTCGCTCCACGGGAACGCGTACGAGGCGCGCTCGAGTTCGGCGACCCGCGGCAGGTCCGCCTGCGTCATGGGCCGCAGGCCCCAGGCAAGACCCGGCAACGCGTCACGCGCCGTGGCCATCCGCGAGCACCCGGAGTGCGAGCTGGAGGTCGGCCCAGGACTTGCGCTTCTCGCCGGGCGCGCGCAGCAGGTAGGCCGGATGGTAGGTCACGACGACGGGCACCTCCCCGAGGCGGTGGACGCGCCCGCGCAGGCGCCCGAGCGTCTCCTCGCAGCCGAGCAGCCGCTGCGCGGCGATGCGCCCGACGCAGAGGATCGCGGCCGGGCCGAGGAGCTCGATCTGCCGGCGCAGGTAAGGCAGGCAGCGGTCGGATTCCTCGACGCTTGGATCACGATTATTGGGAGGACGGCAGTTATGCACGACGCCTCCTGCGGTTACGAAATTGTGCGTCTCTTCCACGTCAATGCAGTAGAACGTCGTATCCGCGCGTCTTCGATCGGTCACATCCTCGACTTCTACATCATCGAACAGCACTTGAGCCGGTTCACGGTGCAGACGGCCTGGATCAAACGCGATGCGCTCAGCCACCTCCGGGTGCAGCTTGTAACGCATCGCTGGGGGAACATAGGGTGCGATCCGTGCCGACAACTGCCTGGTTGCAGCCACATCGAAATGGAGCCGGCCGCGGCCTATTCTTGCGCTGACCCCAAGTCTCAGCAGGGCCTCGACGAGCACTCTGAGATCACGCTCTTCAAATGCGCATGTCGCGATTTCCGCCAGAGGCTGCCTGCGTGGACGGATGCGTGTATGGCCGTCATCCATGAACCAAATGGCCAGCATGCGCTCGTTGAGTCGCGCAGCCATCCACGGCGGCACACGCTTTCTGGCCGAATAGAACTCCTGTCGCAGAATGCGCAATGCGCGATGCGCGCGCGTGGCGACTTGCACGACTGGATAACTCTTTGCCCCACCGGAAACGGCGGCAACAAGCGCCTCACCGACAGAAGGTCGGAGTTCGGCAAGCAAGCCCACCTTGAACAACGCATATTCGCGCTGTCGGACGGAATGACCGAAGAAGAGTGCCGATGTGCCTGGCCTGATGTGGCCATCGCCAAGCAGCGCACCGCATGCAACATCGAATGCGAGCGGACTCAAACCCTGCCCGGAAGCCACTCGATCTCCAGGGACAAGCTCTTCGACAGGAACAAAGCCACGTTCGGTCAGCACGGGATGGTCACCTGTCAACTGAATACCGACGCGATGCAGACCCGCGTTCTTGACCGAGCGATAGGTCAGGCGGAACACGCTTCGATTACCGACGCGCGACTCGTACCAACCGGTCACACGGCGCGGCACTATCCGACCCGCCCCATCTACCGACAAGACGCGACCGGCATACTGCGATCTCACGAGACGTCCGATACGCTCCCAGGAACCGTCCTCCAGTTGAACAAGCGCGTTATATCTCAAGCACTTGAGCACATTGGCGATGAAGACCTCTCCGCGCTCGAAACCGGCGGCGCGCAGCATGGAGTTCAGCAGCATCCCGGCGCGGCCGACGAACGGCTCGCCCTGCCGGTCCTCCTCCGCGCCCGGCGCCTCTCCCACGACCATGAGGCGCGCCTGGCGGCTGCCGGTGCCGAACACCGTCTGCGTGCGCGTCTCGCACAGCGCGCACAGGCGGCAGCCGCGTACCTCTGCCTCCAGCTCGTCCCAGCCGGGCGCCACGGCCGGCGCGGGTCGCCGCGCCACGTACGCGGTGACGCCCATCGCGTCGAGGATGGCCAACTGGCGCGCTTGCATGGATTCAGGCCTGGGCGGCGCCGCGCGGACGGCGGCGCAACTTGACCCAGCTCCAGACCAGGGGGCCTGACAGCGCAAAGCCGGAGAACAGCAGGAACAGCACGACCGGCGGGTTGATCGCGATGAGCCCGATCACGAGCGGCACCAGCAGCAGGCGCGAATAGCGCACGCGCTCCCCCGCCGCCCGGTCCTTGAAGCTGCGGTACGGGATGCGGCTCACCATGAGCGCCCCGGCGGTCGCGGTGATGCCGAATGCGAGCACCAGGCCCGGCAACCCGGTCAGGTCGAAGCCCAGCAGCCCCTGCGCCTCGTACTTGTGGGCGAGCCCGATGAACGCCGCGACGATCGCGGCGGCCGACGGGCTCGGCAGCCCCTCGAAATAGCGCTTGTCCTGGATCGCCGAGCGCGCGTTGAAGCGCGCCAGGCGCATGGCGGTCGCGGCCGCGTAGAAGAACGCCGCGATCCACCCGAAGCGGCCCCAGGCGGCGCCGTACTCGGCGATGCGCGCCACGCCCCACTGGTAGCACACGATCGCCGGCGCGACGCCGAAGGCGACCATGTCGGCGAGGCTGTCGAACTCCTTGCCGAACGCGGTCTCGGTGCCCATCAGCCGCGCCACGCGGCCGTCGAGGCCGTCGAAGATCATGGCGCCGAAGATCGCGACCGCGGCGCGGTCGAAGTTGCCGTCGATGGCCGCGACGACCGCGTAGAAGCCGCCGAACAGGCAGCAGGTCGTCAGCAGGTTCGGCAGCAGGTAGATCCCGCGGCGCGTGCGGATTTCGGCGAAGTCCACTTTCATGCGGCTGACATGGCAAGGCCACCGGGCAGCGCCTAAGATACCGCGCTTTGGGGCCGGCGACACGCCGGGCCCGGTGGTGGCTCATGCGCTGGTCCAGTTACCCGATCCAGAACCTCAAGGAAGTGCCGGCGGACGCCGAGGTCGCGAGCCATCGCCTGATGCTGCGCGCCGGCCTCATCCGGAGGGTCGCGGGCGGGCTCTACACCTGGCTGCCGATGGGCCTGCGCGTGCTGCGCAGGGTCGAGCGCGTGATCCGCGAGGAGATGGACCGCGCCGGCGCGCTCGAGATCTCGATGCCGGTGGCGCAGCCGGCGGAGCTCTGGGTGGAATCCGGCCGCTGGGACCAGTTCGGGCCGGAGCTGCTGCGGTTCAAGGACCGCCACGACCGCGACATGGTGCTCGGCCCGACCCACGAGGAGGTCGTCACCGACCTCGCGCGGCGTGAGCTCAAGAGCTACCGCCAGCTGCCGGTCAACTTCTACCAGATCCAGACCAAGTTCCGCGACGAGATCCGCCCGCGCTTCGGCGTGATGCGCGCGCGCGAGTTCGTGATGAAGGACGCCTATAGCTTCCATGCGGACGAGGCCTCGCTCGCCGAGGGCTACCGCAGGATGTACGACGCCTATACCGCGATCTTCACGCGCCTCGGGCTGCGCTTCCGCGCGGTGCACGCGGACACCGGCGCGATCGGCGGCAGCGCGTCGCAGGAATTCCACGTGCTCGCCGACTCCGGCGAGGATGCGATCGCGTTCTCCGACGGCGACGATTACGCCGCCAACCTGGAGCTCGCGGAAGCGCTCGCGCCCGCCGCGCCGCGGGCGGCGCCGGGCGCGCCCAAAGCCGAGGTCGCGACGCCCAACGCGCGGACGATCGCCGAGGTCGGCGCCGTGCTCGGGCTCCCGGCGTCGCGCCTGCTCAAGACGCTCCTCGTCGAGGGCGCGGACGGCGGGCTCGTCGCGCTCGCGCTGCGCGGCGACCACGAGCTGAACGCCGTCAAGGCGCAGAAGCTCGCGCAGGTCGCCCGGCCGCTGCGGATGGCCGACGCGGCGCGGATCACGCAGCTCGCCGGCTGCGAACCCGGCTTCCTCGGGCCGGTCGGCCTGCCGGTCCCGGTGATCGCGGACCGCTCCGCGGCCGCGATGGCGGACTTCGCCTGCGGAGCGAACCGCCGCGACGCGCACCTCACCGGCGTGAACTGGGGCCGCGACCTGCCGGAGCCCGCCGTCGCGGACCTGCGCAACGTCGTCGACGGCGACCCGAGCCCGGGCGGGCACGGCCGGCTTTCGATTGCCCGCGGCATCGAAGTCGGTCACATTTTCCAGCTCGGCCGCAAGTACAGCGAGGCGATGGGCGCTACCGTACTGGACGATGCAGGCCGCACCCTCGTCATGACCATGGGCTGTTACGGCATCGGCGTCACGCGCATCGTCGCCGCGGCGATCGAGCAGAACCACGACGAGCGCGGCATTGCCTGGCCCGCGCCGCTCGCGCCGTTCGACGTCGTCCTGGTCGGCCTCAACTGGGAGAAGTCGGCCGCCGTGCGCGACGCCGCGGAACGGCTCTACCGCGAGCTCGCGGACGCGGGCGTCGAGGTGCTGCTCGACGATCGCGACGCCAGGCCCGGCGTCAAGTTCGCGGACGCGGAGCTCTGCGGCGTGCCGCATCGCGTCGTCGTTTCGGATCGCGGCATCGCCGCGGGCCGCCTGGAGTACCGGCACCGGCGCGCGGCGGACAACGAGGAGTTCGCACTCGCCTCGGCCGTGCCGTTCATCCGGGAGCGGCTGGCCGCCTCACGGTGACGGGAACGCCGCGGTGCAGCGCCGGTTGCTGACGACCCTCACGGCGTTCGCGGGCCTCGCGCTCGCGGCGCCCGCCCTCGCCAGCAGCCAGCGCGACCCCGGACTGCGCCAGGTGATCGCCGCGGCGATCAGCGCCAAGCCCTGTTTCGAGGACAAGTACGACGACGTCGTCTGGTACGCGCTGATGCGTCCGCGGGTCGAGAACCGGCTGCGCCAGCAGCCGCCGGACCTGCGCCTGGGCGAGGACACCGCCGCCGCCGCCGAGCGGATCCTGCGGGCCGTGCACTGTGAGTCGAGCAAGCACCCGATGCTGCACGACCGGCCGCAGCTCGTGCTCGCGGTCATCGACGTCGAGAGCGCATTCGACCCGTTTGCCGTCTCGTCAGCGGGCGCGGTGGGCCTGATGCAGGTGATGCCGTTCTGGCCCAACGAACTCGGGCTGTCGAACAAGGACCTGATCGACGTCGAGCTCAACATCCGCATGGGCACCAGCATCCTCGCCTACTACCTCGACCGCGAAAAGGGCGACTACCGGCGCGCGCTCGGGCGCTACAACGGCAGCCTCGGCAAGCGCAGCTACCCCGACCTCGTGCTCGAACGCCTGCACTCGCGCTGGCGCCGCTGACCGCGGCGCGCAGCCTCACCTCGGCAGGAATCCCGCCGGCCACTCCCGGGACGCCGGGTCGATCGCCTCGACCGCGACTTCCTCCACGCGCGCCATCGGCGGGCCGCGCTGCAGCCATACCGCGAGCTCGGCGAGCGCGGCGGGCGCGCCCGCCGCATGCACGAGCACGCTGCCGTCCGGCAGGTTCTCGACGCGGCCGCAGAGCGCGAGCCGGGTCGCGACCTCCGCGGTGCTCGCGCGGAAGAACACGCCCTGTACGCGTCCGCGTACCCGGATGCGCCTCGCGGCTTCGGGAATGCGACTAGAATCGCCCATGATCGATGTACTCGTACTGTACTACTCGCGCCACGGCACGACCGCCGAGCTCGCGCGCCAGGTCGCCCGCGGCGTCGACGGCGCGGCCGGTGCGCGCGCGCGCCTGCGAACGGTGCCGGCGCTCGCGGGCGCCGCCGCCGTCCCGGCCGACGGGGCGCCGTATGCGAGCCACGACGACCTGCGGGAATGCGCGGGCCTCGTGCTCGGCAGCCCGGTGCGGTTCGGCAACATGGCGGCTCCCCTGATGGCGTTCTTCGACTCCACGTCCGCGCTGTGGCTCACCGGCGTGCTGGCAGGCAAGCCCGCGGCGGCGTTCGCCTCCGGCAGCACGATGCACGGCGGCCAGGAAACGACCCCGCTCGGCATGCTGCTGCCGCTCCTGCACCATGGCATGTTGATCGTCGGCCTGCCGTTCACGGAACCCGCGCTCTCCAGCACGACCGGCGGCGGCACGCCCTATGGCGCGAGCCGGATCGTGCAGGACGGCGTGACGCGCGCGCTCACGGAGGCGGAACGCCAGCTCGCACAGGCGCTCGGCCGGCGGGTCGCGACGGTCGCGCTCGCGGTCTCCGCCTCGCGGGCATGACCGCCGGCCGCGCAGGGCGCGCGCGGCTGGCCGCCCTGCTCGCCTGGTCCGCCCTGCTCGCGTCCATCGCCTGCTGGCCGGCGGCCGGCGTCCACCCGGCGCTCGCGATCATCGCCGGCCTGCCGCTCCTGCTGCCCGTTCCCGGCCTGCTGCGTGGCGTGCCGCGCGCGCTGCGCTTCGCGCCGCTCGCGGAGGCGCCCGCGCTCGCGGTCGCGATCACCGAGGTGCTGGCCAATCCCGCGGCGCGGGTCGCCGCCTCCATCACGCTCGCGCTCGTGCTCGCGGCATTTGCGGGGATCATCGCGGCGCTCAGGACCGGCGCCCGCGGCTGACTCAGCCGGTGCGGGAAAGCCACTCCCGCACGAATGGAACGGTCAGGCGCCGCTGCGCCGCGAGCGACTCCAAGTCGAGTTCGTCGAGCAGCCGGCAGAGCGCCGCGAAATCGCGCGGGGCGCGGCGCGTCAGGTAGGCGAGCGTGTCGGGAGGCAGTTCGAGACCGCGGTGCCGGGCGCGGCGCACGAGCGCCTCCGCCTGTTCCGCCTCGCCGAGCACCTGCAACCGGTGCACTTGCGATGCCGCGAGTCGCGAGGCGAGGTCCGGCAGGCCGAATGGCAGCGCGGCGGGCGGCGCCCGGGCCGCGAGCACGAGCCGTCCGCGCTCGGCGGCGAGGTCATTCCACAGCGAAAAGAGTGCGCGTTCCCAGACCGGCAGCCCGGCCATCGCATCGACGTCGTCCAGTGCGACCAGCCCCAGCCGCTCGAGCCCCGCGAGCATCGCCGGGTCGGCCGTGCGGGCCGCCGCCAGCGGCAGGTAGGCGCCGGTCAGGCCCGATTCGCCCGCGCGCGCGCAGGCCGCCTGCAGCAGGTGGCTGCGGCCAGACCCCGGCGGTCCGTAGATCCAGAGCGGCGGGCCGCCCGACTCGGCGACCAGACGGGCGAGCGCGGCGACGACCTCGCGGTTCGGGCCCTCGTGGAAGGTCTCGAAGCGGTGCGTGACGGCGAGCTGGACCCCAAGCGGCAGTTGCCGCGTGGGATACGGCGCGTCCGGGGTCGTCACGACTCAGGCCGCGGCGCGGCGGCCGCGGCTCACCGCGACCGCCTTGCGCAGGTACGTCACGACGTAGTCCACGCCGCTCACGACCGTGGTCACCAGCACGAGCGCGCCGAGCGTCGTGACCGGCCACTGGGGAAACTCCGGAAATGCCGCGCGCCAGACCACGGCGATCACGAACAGCAGCTGCACCAGCGTGTTGAGCTTGGACGGGACCGTCGGCCGCCCCTCGATGGGGCCGAACAGCCACCGGTAGACACCGGCGCCGATGCCGATCACGAAGTCGCGCGTGACGGCGACCGCCGCGAGCCAGCCGGGCACGAGCCCGACCCACGCGAGCGTGATGAAGACGGAGACGAGCAGCAGCTTGTCGGCGAGCGGGTCGAGCACCTTGCCGAGCTCGCTGGTCCAGCCGAAAGTCTTCGCGAGATAGCCGTCCAGCACGTCGGAGGCCGCGGCGATCGCGAATAGCACGAGCGTCGGACCATAACGGCCCTCCGCGAGCAGCAGCACGATCGGCACCGTCAACGCGATGCGCAGGACGCAGATCAGGTTGGGGACGGCCGCCAGCGTCATGGGCGCATCGAGAAGATCATGCGCGACGCGTCCACGCCCGTGAGGCGCCCGTCGCGCAGGATCGCCTCGGACAGCGCCGCCGGGTCGCCGCGCACGTTGACGAGGAAGGACACGGCGTCGGGCGTGACTTCGTCGACCGCCACGCCGCGCACTGGCGCAAGGCGCGACAGCGTCTGCAGCACCCGTGCGTAGTCCTCGAGCGACGCGATGCCCGTCACCGTCACGACTTGTTCGGTGCGCTGGGCCGCACCGCGCGACGCGTAGAGGCTCGCATAGCGTTCCGCGGCGAGGTCGGGCCCCGCCTCGAGTTCGCCGGCGGCCCTCGCCGTGAGCCCCGCCGCGACGAAGGTCCAGTCGACCGAAAGCCCGCCGGATGCCGAGGGCGTCGCGCGCCCGATCAGCACGCCTTCCGCGCCGTAGCGGCGCGCGGCCTCCACGAGCGGCGCGTGCTCGCCGGACCAGGCCTGCTGCAGGGCGCGCACGAGGTCGTCACCGGGGCCGGGCCACACGATCGGCAGGCCGCGGCGGGCCGCCACCTGCTCGATGCGGCTGCGCTCCTCCCCGGTGGCGCCGGCATGCACGAGCGCGCGCCGGCCTGCGCCGCGGTCGAGCGCGAGCCACACGAGCGTGGGCGGGCGCTGGCCGCTCCAGGACGCGAGACCGGAGGCGTCGATGGCGTTCTCGATCGCGGCACCGTCGAAGGTCACGGCCAGCTGGCCGCCCGCGGAGCGCCGGAAGCTGCTCACGTAGCGCGATGCCTGGGCGACGAGCGGCGCCAGGTATTCCAGGTCGGGGGCGTCCGGGCGCCCGGTCACCCGCACCAGGATGTCGCGCATCGCCTCGCGAAAGGCCACCTCGTTGTTGCCGGTGTATGGCACCGTCGCGGAATAAAGGTCGCCCATGGACT
Organism: Steroidobacteraceae bacterium; assembly: GCA_036555345.1. Lineage (GTDB taxonomy): Bacteria > Pseudomonadota > Gammaproteobacteria > Steroidobacterales > Steroidobacteraceae > SCUD01. The sequence goes on along the minus strand of DATBLN010000038.1, from coordinate 49,418 downwards.
GCGCGGCGGCCGGCGGGGCGAGCGCGAAGGCGGCGAGCGCGAGCCAGAGGCCCGGCAGGAAGCGGCGGCGGTCACGTCGATGGCTCACGCTACAATAGTACACTGCCCGTACGACGGGCCCTTTCCGCCGCCCGTCTCCGAGAGATGACAGAACGCCGCCCGCTGACCTACCGCGATGCCGGGGTCGACATCGACGCCGGCGATGCGCTCGTCGAGCGCATCCGCCCGCGCGTGGCGCGCACCCTGCGCCCCGAGGTGCTCGCCGGCGTCGGCGGCTTCGGCGCCATGATCGAGCTGCCGCCGGGCCGCTGGCGCCGCCCGGTGCTGGTCGCGGGCACCGACGGCGTCGGCACGAAGCTCCGGCTCGCCATCGACACCGGCCGCCACGACGGCGTAGGCCAGGATCTCGTCGCGATGTGCGCAAACGACGTCGTGGTGCAGGGGGCGGAACCGCTCTTCTTCCTCGACTACTACGCGACCGGGAAACTCTCGGTCGAGGTCGCCGAGCGCGTCATCGCGGGCATCGCGCGGGGCTGCGAGCTCGCCGGCTGCGCGCTGGTCGGCGGCGAGACGGCCGAGATGCCGGGCATGTACGCCGGCGAGGACTACGACCTCGCCGGCTTCTGCGTCGGCGTGGTCGAGAAGGACCGGGTCATCGACGGCTCGCGCGTGCGCGCGGGCGACGCCGTCGTCGGCCTCGCCTCCTCCGGCCCGCATTCGAACGGCTACTCGCTGATCCGGCGCCTGGTCGCGGAGACGGGTGCCGGCCCCGGCACGCGCATCGACGGCGCGCCGCTCTTCGACCTGCTGCTGGAGCCGACCCGGATCTACGTGAAGCCGCTGCTCGCGCTCGCCCGCGCGCCCGGAGTCGGCGCGCTCGCGCACATCACGGGCGGCGGCCTCATCGACAACATCCCGCGCGTGCTGCCGGCGGGGTTCGGCGTGCGCCTCGAGCGCCGCGCGTGGCGTCGCGCCCCGGTCTGGGACTGGATCCAGTCTTCGGGCGCGATCGCGGACGCGGAGATGCACCGCACGTTCAATTGCGGCATCGGCATGGTCGCGGTCGTGGCGCCCGCCGATGCCGACGACGCGGTCCGCCTGCTCGCCGCGGCCGGCGAGCAGGCGGCCGTGATCGGCGAGGTCACGCCGGCCGAAGGCGTGCAGATCGTCTGATGGCGGTTTCCCTGCCCTTCGCCGTGCTGATCTCCGGGCGCGGCAGCAACATGCTCGCGCTCGCCGACGCCGCGCGCGCCGGGCGCATCCAGGGCCGCCTCGTGGGCGTCATCAGCGACCGTGCGGATGCCCGGGGCCTCGTGGCCGCGGCCGCGCTCGGGCTGCCGACGCAGGTGCTCGGCCCGGCGCCGGCGGAGGACCGCGCGGCCTACGGGCGCCGCCTGGATGCCGCGCTCGCGGCGACCGGCGCCGGCCTCGTGGCGCTCGCCGGGTTCATGCGCATCCTCGACGGCGGATTCGTGCGCGCCTGGGCCGGCCGCCTGCTCAACATCCACCCGTCGCTGCTGCCGTCGCACCGCGGGCTGCACACCCACCGTCGGGTGCTGGAGGCCGGCGAGCGCTGGCACGGCTGCACGGTGCACTTCGTGACGGAGGAACTCGATGCCGGCCCCGCGGTCATCCAGGGGCGCCTCGCGGTGCGGCCCGGGGACGACGAGGAGTCGCTTTCAGCGCGCGTTCAGCGGCTCGAACACATCATTTATCCGCGCGCCGTCGGCTGGTTCGCCGCCGGGCGGCTTGCCTGGCGGGATGGCGCGGCCTGGCTGGACGGCCGGCCGCTCCCGGAACCGGTCATCGAGGAGTTGCCATGAAGGCTTTCGTCCTGGTGGTGCAAGCCGCTCTGAGCCTGGTCCTCGCCGCCCAGGCGCGCGCGGACGACGGCGCGCTCGAGCCCTTCGTCGCCGAGTACGACGTGCGCTACGGCAGCATGTCGGTCGGCAGCAGCCGCACCGAGCTGCGCCGGGGCCCGGAAGCCGGCCGCTGGCACATCGAGTCGTTGTCCGAGGCGAGCGGGCTCGCGAAGCTGATCGCGAGCGGCACCCTGTCGCAGCGCTCGGCCTTCGAGCTGGAAGGCGGCGGGTTGCGGCCGCTCACGTATCGTTTCGACGACGGCACGCGGCGCACGGGACGCGACGTGACGCTCGAGTTCGACTGGCGCGGCGCGCGCGTGCGCGGCACGGCCGAGAACGAGGCCGTGGACCTGCCGGCGCCGGCGGGCCTCCAGGACGCCGCGTCGATCCAGGCGCTCGTGATGCTGCGCCTGCGCGCGGGCGCGGAGCCGGGCCTGGTCGCGATGATCGAGAAGGATTACGTCAAGCAGTACCGCTACACGCTGCTGCGCCGCGAGCGGCTGAAGACCGCGCTCGGCACGCTCGACACCGTCGTCTACCGCAGTGCGCGCGACAACTCGTCGCGCGAGACGATCTTCTGGTACGCGCCCTCGCTGGGCTACGCGATGGTCCAGGCCGAGCAGCGACGCGACGGCAAGCGCGCTTTCCAGACCTACATCCGGCGCTACGACAAGGGCGCCTGAGGCGGAGCGGCTTCACGTGCGCGGCAGCGTGACGCCTTTCTGCCCCTGGTACTTGCCGCCGCGGTCGCGGTAGGAAGTCTCGCAGGGCTCGTCCGACTCGAAGAACAGCATCTGCGCCACGCCCTCGTTCGCGTAGATGCGCGCGGGCAGCGGCGTGGTGTTCGAGAATTCGAGCGTCACGTGCCCTTCCCACTCGGGCTCGAGCGGCGTGACGTTCACGATGATGCCGCAGCGGGCGTACGTGCTCTTGCCGAGGCAGATCGTCAGCACGTTGCGCGGGATGCGGAAGTACTCGACGGTGCGCGCGAGCGCGAACGAGTTGGGCGGAATGATGCAGACTTCGCCGTCGAAGTCCACGAAGTTCTTCGGGTCGAAGTGCTTCGGGTCCACGATGGTCGAGTTGATGTTGGTGAAGATCTTGAACTCGCGCGCGCAGCGCACGTCGTAGCCGTAGCTCGAGATGCCGTACGAGACGATCGGCCGGCCCGCGGCCTCCCGCACCTGCCCCTCCGCGAACGGCTCGATCATCCCCTTGGCGGCCATGCGGCGGATCCAGCGGTCGGACTTGATCGTCATCACTCGCCCTCGATGCTGATCGCCGGCAGCCGGGCGGCGCCCCGGATCGCGCTCGCGGCGAGCGCTCCCGCGGCGCGCCGGGCGATCGTGTGGAAAGCCTGCGCGGCCGCCGACGCCGGGTCCGACACCACCGTCGGCGCGCCCGAGTCGGCCTGCTCGCGGATGCGCGCGTCGAGCGGCAGCTGGCCGAGCAGCGCGGTCTGGTAGCGCGCCGCGATCGCCGCGCCGCCGCCCGAGTCGAAGATGTGCGATTCGTGGCCGCAGGCGGGGCAGCGGTGCAGACCCATGTTCTCGACGATGCCGAGCACGGGCACGCCCACCTTGCGGAACATCTGCAGGCCCTTGCGCGCGTCGAGCAGCGCGATCTCCTGCGGCGTCGTGACGATGACGGCGCCGCTCACCGGGACGCGCTGCGTCAGCGTCAGCTGGACGTCGCCGGTGCCGGGCGGCATGTCCACCACCAGGTAGTCGAGCGGCCCCCAGCGCGTGTCGGCGAGCATCTGCGCGAGCGCCTGCGTGGCCATGGGCCCGCGCCACACCATCGGCTGGTCGGCGTCCACGAGGAACCCGATGGACATCACCGGCAGGCCGTGGCCGCGCGGCGGTTCCAGCGTGCGGCCGTCCTTGGTCGTGGGCCGTTCCCCGGCGATGCCCATCATGCGCGGCTGGCTGGGGCCGTAGATGTCGGCGTCCAGCAGGCCGACACGCGCGCCCTGGGCGGCGAGCGCCAGGGCCAGGTTCGCGGCCACGGTGGACTTGCCGACGCCCCCCTTGCCCGAGGCGACCGCGATGACATTGGCGACGTCCGCCAGCGGCCGCTGCTTCGGGTCAGCGACGAAAGCCGGGATGCGGCTCACGATCTCGAATGCCGGGGTCCCGGCCACGCCGGCCTGCGCGAGGTGGCCCGCGAGCGCCGCGGCAAGCGTCTCCCGGTAACCCCCGACCGGGAATCCGAGCACGAGCCGCACCGCGGCCCCGTCCGGGCCCGCGCGGACGGATTCGATCGCGCCGGCCTCCTCCAGCGTCATGCCGAGATGGGGCTCGACATATCGCGCGAGCGCAGCGTGCAGCCGGGACTCGGCCTCGTTCGGCATCGTTCCGCTTCCGGACCGGGGGCGGCATTGTAGCCCAGGCACGCGTCCCCGCAGGGCCCGGATGGGCCCTGTGGCATACTGCGTGGTCGGCGTATTCTGGGTCGCTCAAGCACAACCGGGGCTGGATGGGAATCTTCGGAGGCTATCGCGCGGATCGCCTGATCGCCGAGGTGCGCGAGAGCGGCGACCCCGGAAGCGCCAGGGCGAAAGCCGCGCTCGCGAAGCTGCAGGGGCTGGGCGTCAATGCGATCAAGCCGATCGTGGACGCGCTCGCGACCGCCGACAAGGCCGAAACCGTCGCTTTCGTCGAAGTCCTGACGCCCCTGATCGACAACAAGACCTTTCCGGCGCTGGCGGAGGCGCTGGCCGACGAGAACCCGCGCGCGGTCGCCGGCGTCGCCTGGGCGCTCGCCTCCTCCCGCAACTACTCACCGTCGCTGCTGCTCGAGCTGCTGTCGAAGCCCGGCATCTCGCGCCCGGCCGTGCTCGACGTCATTGGCGCGCACAAGCAGCGCTTCCAGCTGCGCGAGCTGCTGAACGCGGCCTACCAGCAGGACCCGGCGGAGAAGGCCGCCCTGTTCCGCATCGCCGGCGACCTCGTGGACGAGAGCTCGGTGGACGAGCTGATCTCGCGCGTGCAGGGCAAGGACCCGATCGCGCGCACTCACATCATCGCGCTGCTCGCCCGGTTCGGTTCGCCCAAGGTGGTCGCGGCCCTGCAGGCGACCCTCAAGGACCCGAACAAGCTGGTGCGCGCGGCGGCCCTCAAGGCGATCACGACCGGCAGCGGCCAGGTCGACCCGGCGCAGATCGCCCCGCTGCTGCGCGACGCGGAGCTCGACGTGCAGAACCAGGCGGTCGAGCTCCTCTGCCGCAGCAAGCACCCGGACACCGTTCGCCACCTGGTGCCGGTCCTCACCGACGAGTCCGAGTACGCGCGCCGCGCCGCGGTCGAAGTGCTGAACGTGGTCGGCGACGAGAGCTCGGTCAAGTACCTGCTGAAGGCCATCCGCGACGCCGACTGGTGGGTGCGCAGCCGCGCCGCGGACGCGCTCGGCAAGATCGGCGGCCCGGTCGTGATCGGCTCGGCGCTCGCGCTCGTGTCGGACAAGGACGAGGAGATCCGCCGCACGGCGATCGAGATCCTGAACCAGACCAAGGACGAGCGTGCGCTCGAGCACCTGATCGAGGCCACCAGGGACTCCGACTGGTGGGTCTGCGAGCGCGCGGTGGACGCGCTGGGCGAGATCGGCAGCAAGAAGGCGGTGCCACGGCTGCTCGAGATGATGAAGGCCAACCCCAAGTCCATCCCGAGCGTGGTGCGCGCGCTCGGCAAGATCGGCGACACCGGCGCGACCGACATCGTGCTCGCCGCGCTTGACCGGCCCGAGACCGACATCCGCGTGGAGGCGATGTCGGCGCTGGTCAAGCTCGCGGACGACCGCAACATCGACCCGCTGCGCGCCAGGATCGCGCCGCTCGCCTCGCTCACCGACCAGTCGGTCGCCGGCGCCGCGATCCGCGCGCTGACCGAACTCGACGCGAAGTTCGGCGTCACGACCATGACCCCGGTCCCGGGCCGCGCCGCCGCGACGGCCCCCTCGGCCGCCGACGTCCAGCGCACGCTGCTGATGGAGTCGGCCGACGTCTCGGCCATCATGAAGCAGGCGGAAGCGCAGGCGCGGCTCGACATCGCGACGCTCAAGCCCGGCGACGTGCTCGAAGGCCGCTACAAGTACATCGAGCGCATCGGCCGCGGCGCGTTCGGCACGGTGCTGCTGATGGAGGACACGGTCGTCGACGAGCGCCTGGTGCTCAAGTTCCTGAACCCGAGCATCGCGACCGACGAGGAGATGATGCAGCGCTTCGTCCACGAGCTGCGCTACAGCCGCAAGATCACGCACCCGAACGTGATCCGCATCTACGACTTCCTGCAGATCCGCGGCAACTACGCGATCTCGATGGAGTACTTCCCGTCGCACACGGTGGGCACCGAGGTCGCGGACGGCAAGCCGCTGGCGCTGCGCCGGGCGGTGCGGTTCGGCGTGGACATCGCCAAGGGCATGGCGGTGGCGCACGGCGTCGGCATCATCCACCGCGACCTCAAGCCGGCCAACGTGCTGATCAACGACGAGGCCGTGGTCAAGGTGGTGGACTTCGGCGTGGCGGCCGCCCAGCACCAGGGCGACACGCAGCTGACCAAGACCGGCTACGTGATCGGATCGCCGAAGTACATGGCGCCGGAGCAGATCCTCGGCAAGAAAGTGGACGAGCGCGCCGACATCTACTCGCTCGGCGTGATCCTGTACGAGATGCTCACGGGCACCCCGCCCTACCACCGCGGCGACCACATGTCGGTCATGTACCAGCACGTGCAGGGCCGCGCCCGCCCGCCGATCGAGCTGAATCCCGCGCTGCCGCAGGCCCTGTCCGACGTGGTCATGAAGGCCATGGCCGTGGACAAGGAAAAGCGCTACGCCTCGATGGACGAGCTGCGGGTGGCGCTGGAGCCGTTCTTGTGATTCACTCGCGCGGCAAATGCCGCGCATCGATGCCTTCCTGAAGCTCGGTTCGACCCAGGGATGCTCCGACGTCCACCTGGCCGTCGGCGTGCCGCCCATGCTGCGCATGAATGGCGAGCTGGTGCCCATCCGGTTCCGCGAGCTGGCGGCGCCGGAGCTCGAGTCCTACGTCGCCGAGATCCTCCCGAAGAGCCTCGACGACCGCTTCCGGGCCGGCCACGACGTCGACATGTCCTACGTCTCCGAGGACGGCGGGCGCTTCCGTGTGAACGTGTTCCGCAAGGACTCCGGGGTCGGCGCGGTGTTCCGCTCCATCCCGGCCGAGATCCCGACGCTCGACTCCCTCGTGCTGCCGCCGCTGATCAAGAAGCTGTGCGACCACCACCAGGGCATGATCCTCGTGACCGGCTCGACCGGCACCGGCAAGTCCACGACGCTCGCGGCGATGATCGACCTGCTGAACTCGACCCGCGCGCTCAACATCGTCAGCCTCGAGGACCCGATCGAGTTCGTCCACCGCAGCAAGCAGAGCCAGGTCGTGCAGCGCGAGCTCGGCACGCACCTGCCCTCCTTCGCCGAGGGCGTGCGCGCCGCCATGCGCGAGGATCCCGACGTCATCCTGGTCGGCGAGCTGCGCGACGCCGAGACGATCTCGATGGCGATGACCGCGGCCGAGACCGGCCACCTGGTGCTCGGCACGCTGCACACCACCAGCGCGGTCAAGACCGTGGACCGGCTGATCGACGCGCTGCCCGCGGACCTGCGCGAGCAGACCAAGAGCTTCCTCGCGCAGAGCCTGATCGCCGTCGTGACGCAGGTGCTGGTGCGCCGGCCCGAAAACCGCGGGCGCCGCGCGATCTGCGAGATCCTGGTGATGAACCGGGCCATCGCCAAGCTGATCCAGACCGACCAGACGCACCAGATCCCGGCGCAGCTGCAGACCGGCAAGGACCTCGGCATGGAGCTGATGGACCAGGCGCTGCTGCGCGCCATCAAGGCGAAGGAGGTCGACCCGGACGACGCCTACGCCTACGCGAGCGACAAGAAGCTGTTCTCCAAGTTCGTCGTCGATCGCAGCCTGCTGCCGAAGTTCGACACGGCGGACTGAGGGCGCGCGCGTGGCCAAGATCGACGAATACCTCGAGGAGATCCTCAAGCGCGATGGCTCGGACCTGCACTTCATGGCGGGCGACCCGCCGCGCATCCGGCAGTACGGCAAGCTGTCGACCCTGCGCCCGGACCGGCTGGCGGGCGACTTCGTGCGCGAGGCGCTCTACGAGATCATGCCGCGCAAGGCGATCGAGCGCTTCGAGGCCCGCGACGGCACCGATTTCGCCTACACGCTCGGCACGCTCGCGCGCTTCCGCGTCAACGTCCTGCGCCAGTTGAACGGCATGGGCGGCGTGTTCCGCGCCATCCCGTCGCGCGCGCAGACGCTCGACCAGCTCAAGATGCCGGAAGCCGTGCGCAACCTCTGCAAGGTGTCGAATGGCCTGATCCTCGTGACCGGCAAGACCGGCTCCGGCAAGTCCACCACGCTCGCGGCGATGATCGACGACATCAACACGCGCATCAAGGGCCATATCGTCACGATCGAGGACCCGATCGAGTTCGTGCATCCCCGCAAGAACTGCCTGATCAGCCAGCGCGAGGTCGGCGTGCATGCGGAGTCCTTCCTGACCGCGCTGCTCTCGGCCCTGCGCGAGGACCCGGACGTGATCCTGGTGGGCGAGCTCAGGGACCTGGAGACGATCTCGACGGCGATCACGGCCTCGGAAATGGGCATCCTCGTGATGGCGACGGTGCACACGAACGGCGCGGCCGCGACCGTGGACCGGGTCGTCAACGCCTTCCCGGCCGACAAGCAGAGCCACGTGCGCACCATGCTCTCGACCTCGCTGCGCGGCGTCATCTCGCAGCAGCTGATCTCGCGCAAGGGCGTGGCGGGGCGCGTCGCCGCGCTCGAGGTGCTGATCAATACGCCCGCCGCGGCGAACCTCATCCGCCAGGGCAAGCTCGACCAGATCGAGTCGGTGATGCAGTCCGGCGCCGCCGCCGGCATGCGCACGATGGACACGGCGATCGAGCAGCTGCTGGACCAGGGGCTCATCAGCGGGCGCTCGGCCTTTGAGAAGGCGTTCAACAAGTCCAAGTTCGAGCAGTACCGGGACTCGAACTGACCCCATGCCCCGCCGCATCCTCGTCACGAGCGCACTGCCCTACGCCAACGGACCCACGCACCTCGGCCACATGACCGAGGTGGTCCAGTGCGACATCTGGGTCCGCTACATGAAGCTCGCCGGCCACGACTGCGTGTACGTGTGCGCCGACGACACGCACGGCACGCCCATCATGCTGAAGGCGCAGTCCGAGGGCGTGGCGCCCGAGCAGCTGATCGCGCAGGTGGGCGCCGAGCGCCGGCGCGACTTCGCGGCCTTCGGCATCGGCTTCGACAACTACTACACGACGCACTCGGACGAGAACCGGCGGCTCACCGTGCGCATGTACGAAGCCCTTTCGAGGGCGGGGCACCTGGCGCGGCGGAGCGTCCGGCAGGCCTACGACGAGAGCGCCGGCATGTTCCTGCCCGACCGCTACGTCAAGGGCACCTGCCCGATCTGCCACACGCCCGACCAGTACGGCGACAGCTGCGAGAACTGCTCCGGCACCTACACGCCGCTCGACCTGATCGACCCGGTGTCGGTCGTGACCGGCACGCGCCCGATCGCGCGCGAGTCCGAGCACGTTTTCTTCCGGCTCGGCGACTTCGAGCCGATGCTGCGCCAATGGACGCGCTCGGGGGCGCTGCAGCCCGAGGTCGCCAACAAGCTCGACGAGTGGTTCGAGGCGGGGCTGCGCGACTGGGACATCTCGCGCGACGCGCCCTACTTCGGCTTCGAGATCCCGGATGCCCCCGGCAAGTACTTCTACGTCTGGCTCGACGCGCCGGTCGGCTACATGGCGAGCTTCGAGAACCTCTGCGCGCGCCGCGGCCTCTCGTTCGACGACTACTGGGCGCCCGGCAGCGCTGCGGAGCTGCACCACTTCATCGGCAAGGACATCCTCTACTTCCATTCGCTGTTCTGGCCGGCGACGCTCGAGGGCGCGGGGTTCCGCAAGCCGACCGCCGTGCATGCCCACGGGTTCCTGACCGTGAACGGGGAGAAGATGTCGAAGTCGCGCGGCACCTTCGTGACCGCAGGGCGCTACCTCGCCGCGCTGCCGCCCGAGTACTTCCGCTACTTCCTGGCCGCCAAGCTGGGCCCCGGCCTCGTGGACGTGGACCTGAATCTCGGCGAGTTCGCGACCCGCATCAACGCGGAGCTGGTCGGCAAGCTCGTCAACATCGCCAGCCGCTGCGCGGGCTTCATCCACCGCGGCCACGGCGGGCGCCTCGCCGCCGCGTTGCCCGATCCCGGCCTGTACCGCGAGTTCGTGGACGCCGGCATCGGCATCGGCGAGGCCTGGGAGTCTCTCGAATACGCCGCGGCGGTGCGCGAGATCATGGAGCTCGCGGACCGCGCCAACCTCTACATCGACCGCCAGAAGCCCTGGCTCGCCGCGAAGGACCCCGCGCGCGCCGCCGAGGTGCAGGCGGTCTGCACGCAGGGGCTCAACCTGTTCCGCGTGCTGATGACCTGGCTGAAGCCGGTGCTGCCGGCGACGGCGGAACGCGCCGAGGCCTTCCTGCGCGCGCCCGTCGCGCGCTGGAGCGACGTCGGCGCGCCATTGCTCGACACGCAGATCGGAGAATACGAGCCGCTCGCGACGCGCGTGGACGCGGCGACTGTCGGCCGGCTCGTGGAGACCCCCATGACGGAAGCAGCCAGTGCGCCCGCCGCCGCGCGGCCCGCCGAGATCAGTGCGGAGGAATTCGCGCGCGTGGACCTGCGGGTCGCGCGCATCGAGGCCGCCTCGCTCGTCGAAGGCGCCGACCGCCTGCTGCAGCTCACGCTGGATCTCGGCGGGGAACGGCGCACGGTGTTCGCCGGCATCCGCGCGGCCTACCAGCCGGAGGCCCTGGTCGGGCGCCACGTCGTGGTGGTCGCGAACCTCAAGCCGCGCAAGATGCGCTTCGGCACGTCCGAGGGAATGGTGCTGGCGGCCTCGGGGGGCGACGGCCTGTACCTCGTCGGGCCGGATGCGGGCGCGTCCGCGGGCATGAAGGTGAGCTGAGCCCCCATGGAATCCGCGGACCTGCTCGCGGATCGGATCGATGCGCTCCTGCCGCAGACGCAGTGCCGGCGCTGCGGCTTCGAAGGCTGCCGGCCGTACGCGGAGGCCCTCGCCCGCGGCACGACGGGCCTCAACCGCTGCCCGCCGGGCGGCGCGCACGTCATCGCCAGGCTGGCCGCATTGCTCTCGCTGCCGGCGCTGCCGCTCGACCCTGCCTGCGGCACGGAGTCGGCGCCGGCGGTCGCCTGGGTGGACGAACCGGCCTGCATCGGCTGCGCGCGCTGCCTGGACGTCTGCCCGACCGACGCCATCGTGGGGGCCCACAAGCACATGCACGCGGTGATCGCCGCCGACTGCTCGGGCTGCGAGCTGTGCCTGCCCGCCTGCCCCGTGGACTGCATCCACATGGTGCCCGCGCCGGGACTCGCCGCGGTGCCGCTGCCGGGTGCGGCCATTGACGCGCGCGCGCCGCACTTCCGGCACCTGTACGAGGCGCGCCTGGCGCGGCTCGGGCGCGAGCAGGCGGCCCGGCAGCGCCGGCTGCGCGCGAGCCTCTCCGATGACGGCGCGGCGACTCGCTGAGCGGTCGCTCGGTCCGGCCGCGCGGCGCGAGTTCCTCGAACGGCTCCGCGCCGCCAACCCGCGGCCGCGCACGGAACTTCGCTATCGCTCGCGCTACCAGTTGCTCGTCTCGGTGATCCTCTCGGCCCAGGCCACGGACAGGAGCGTGAACGCCGCCACCGGCCCCCTGTTCCGCGTCGCGCCGACGCCGCAGGCGATGCTCGCGCTCGGCGAGCAGGGACTCGCCTCCCGCATCCGCTCGATCGGGCTGTGGCGCATGAAGGCGCGCCACGTGATCGCGGCGTCCCGGCTCCTGGTCGAACGCCACGGCGGGCGCGTGCCGGGCTCCCGCGCGGCGCTAGAGGCGCTGCCGGGTGTCGGGCGCAAGACCGCGAACGTCGTGCTCAACGCGGCCTTCGGCGAGCCGACGATCGCGGTGGACACCCATATCTTCCGCGTCGCGAATCGCACCGGCCTCGCGCCGGGCGCGAACGTGCGCCGGGTCGAGGAGAGGCTGCTCGAGGTCGTGCCGCCGGAGTTCCGCGCCGATGCCCATCACTGGCTGATCCTGCACGGCCGCTACGTCTGCAAGGCGCGCCGCCCGCTCTGCCCGCGCTGCCCCGTCGCCGACCTCTGCCGCTATCGCGGCAAGACACCCGCAGACGGGTAATATCGGGGGCGCCGGCCCGGTCCTTCTGCAGTACGCCATGCACCAGCCTTCACCCAGCGCCAGGCAGTGCCCCGTCTCGGGAGCCGGACTCGGCTTCCGCCGGGCGCTCGTGCCCGAGCTGCGCGCCACGGGCGCCGCCGGCATCGACTTCTTCGAGCTGGCGCCCGAGAACTGGATCCACGCGGGCGGCGCGCTCGCGAAGGACCTGCGGCACTTCACCGAGCGCCACCCGTTCGTGGCACACGGGCTGTCGCTGTCGCTCGGCGGCCCGGCGCCGCTCGACTTCGGGCTGCTCGGCGAGATCCGCGGGTTCCTCGATGCGCACGGCATCCGCGCGTACACGGAGCACCTGAGCTACTGCTCGGACGACGGCCACCTGTACGACCTGATGCCGATCCCCTTCACGGCGGAGGCCGTGCGCCGGGTCGCCGGGCGGATCCGCCAGGCGCAGGACGCGCTCGGCCGGCCGATCGCGGTGGAGAACGTCTCGTATTACGCGGCGCCCGGCGCGCGCATGAGCGAGACCGAGTTCGTGAACGCGGTGCTCGAGGAAGCCGACTGCGGGCTGCTGCTCGACGTCAACAACGTCTTCGTGAACTCCATCAACCACGCCTACGACCCGCGCGCGTTCCTCGCCGCGCTGCCGCGCTCGCGGGTCTGGTACTTCCACGTCGCCGGCCACTACGTCGAGGCCCCCGACCTGCGCGTGGACACGCACGGCGCCGCCGTCTGCGGCGACGTGTGGTCGCTGCTCGATGAGGCGTACCGCCTGTTCGGGCCCGTGCCGACGCTGCTCGAGCGCGACTTCAATTTCCCGCCGCTGACGGAGCTCGTCGCCGAGGTCGCGGCGGTGCGCGCGCGGCAGCGGGCGCCCTCGTTGCGCGCCGCGGCGGGCGCCTGACCATGGACCTCGCCGCGCAGCAGATGGCATTTGCCGCGCACCTGCGCGACCCGGAGCGCGCGCCCGCGCCCGAGGGCGTCGAGCCGCGGCGCATGGCCGTGTACCGCGAGCTCTTCATCAACAACCTGGTGGACCTGCTGGGCGGCGCCTTTCCGGTCGCGCGCCGCATCCTGGGCGACGCGCAGTGGCGGGCCCTGGTGCGCGAGTTCTATGCGCGCCACCACGCGCACACGCCGTACTTCCTGGAGTTGCCGCGCGAGTTCCTCGAGTGGCTGCAGGCCCGCGAAAGCGCCGGCCCCGGCGAGCCGCCGTACCTGGCCGAGCTCGCCCACTACGAGTGGGTCGAGCTCGCGCTCGCGATCAGCGAAGAAGAGGCGCCCGCCACGGCCGCGCCGCCGCCGGACCCGCTTGTGGCGCCGCTCGCGGTCTCGCCGCTCGCCTGGCCGCTCGCCTATCGCTGGCCGGTGCATCGGCTCGGCCCGGAGCATCGCCCGGCGGAGCCGCCGCCCGCGCCGACCTTTCTCGTCGTCTATCGGGATGCCGCCGACCGGGTGCAGTTCCTGGAGATTGGCCCGGAGACCGCGCGCCTGCTCGATGCGCTCGAGCGCTCCCCCGGGCTCGCGGCCGCCGCGGCGTTCGCGCAGGCGGGTATCGCGCTCGCCGCCGGCGCCCTGCACGCGGCGCGGGACTCGGTGCGCGACCTGCTCGCGCGCGGCGTGCTGACGGTCACGACATGAACGGAGCCGGACCCACATGCAGGCATTGATCGGGCTCGTCGAGGCCGCGCACCGCGGCCTCGACCGCATCGGCACCTGGCTGCCGCAACTCGCGCTGCGCGCGCTCGTCGGCTGGGAGTTCTTCGAGGCCGGCATCGAGAAGCTGCGCGGCGAGAACTGGTTTGCCGATGTCGCGGACAAGTTCCCGTTCCCGTTCGACCTGCTGCCGCCGGCGGCGAGCTGGTTCCTCGCGACCTGGACCGAGGTCCTGGGCGGCATCTGCATCTGGCTGGGGCTCGCCACGCGCTTCTGGGCGGCGGGACTCGTGATCCTGTCGATCGTCGCGATTGCGGGCGTGCACTGGCCCGCGGACTGGTCGTCGCTGTCCGAGTTGTGGAAGGGCTATGCGATCACCGACCGCGGCTACGGCAACTTCAAGTTGCCGCTGCTCCTGATCGCGATGCTGCTGCCGCTCCTGTTCACCGGCGCCGGGCGCCTGAGCCTCGACGAGCTCATCCGTCGCCGCTTCTGAGAAGAAACAGGGACAGGTACACTTTTTGGCGTTGCCCAAAAAGTGTACCTGTCCCTATTTCTATCTCTTCGGCATGTAGAGGTCGGTGAGCGTGCCTTCGTAGGCCTCGGCCGCGAAGGCGACGGTCTCGGAGAGCGTCGGGTGCGGGTGGACCGTCAGGCCGATGTCGGCCGCCTCGGCGCCCATCTCGATCGCGAGCGCGACTTCCGAGATGAGGTCGCCCGCGTGGCTGCCGACGATGCCGGCGCCGACCACGCGGTGCGTGCCTTCGTCGAACAGCAGCTTGGTGAATCCCTCGTCGCGGCCGAGCGAGAGCGAACGGCCGCTCGCCATCCACGGGAACAGCCCCTTGCCGAGCTTGCGCCCGCTCGCCTGCGCCTCGGTCTCGGTGATCCCTGCCCACGCGATCTCCGGATCGGTGTAGGCGACCGACGGAATGACGCGCGCGTCGAACGAGCTCTTCCGGCCGGCGGCCACCTCCGCCGCGACCTTGCCTTCGTGCGTCGCCTTGTGCGCCAGCATCGGCTGGCCCACGATGTCGCCGATCGCGAAGATGTGGGGCACGTTCGTGCGCAGCTGCCGGTCCACCGGGATGTGCCCGCGCTCGTCGACCGTGATCCCCGCCGACTCGGCCCGGATCAGCTTGCCATTCGGCACGCGCCCCACCGCGCACAGCACGCGATCGAACACCCGCGGCGCCATCGCCTCGCGGCCCTCGAACGACACACGCAGCCCCTCCTCGAGTGGCTCGGCACCGGTCACTTTCGTGCCGGTCAGGATCGCCGCGTAGCGGCCGCGCAGCCGCTTCTCGAGCGGACGGACCAGGTCGCGGTCGCAACCCGGCATCAGGCCGTCGGTCAGCTCGACCACGCTGACCTCCGACCCGAGCGCGTCGTACACGCACGCCATCTCGAGCCCGATGATTCCGCCGCCGACGACGAGCAGGCGCTTCGGCACGTCCTTGAGGTCGAGCGCGCCCGTGGAATCGATGACGCGAGGGTCGTCCGGCAGCATGGGCAGGCGCGCGGGCTCCGAGCCCGCGGCGATGACGCACTGCTCGAACGCGACGACGCGGCTTGCGCCCTCGGGCGTGCGGACCTTGGCGCGGTTCGGCCCGTCGAAGCGCGCGAAGCCCCTGAGGACTTCCACCTTGCGCTGCTTGGCGAGGATCGCGAGCCCCGCCGTCAGCTTGCCGACGATCCGGTTCTTCCACTGCCGGAGCGCGTCGGTGTCGATCTCGGGCTCCTGGAAGCGGATGCCGTGCGCGGACATCGAGTGCGCCTCCTCGATCACGCGCGCGGCGTGCAGGAGCGCCTTTGACGGGATGCAGCCGACGTTGAGGCAGACGCCGCCGAGCTGCGGCCAGCGGTCCACCAGCAGCACGCGCAGGCCGAGGTCCGCGGCGCGGAAGGCCGCCGCATAGCCGCCGGGGCCCGCCCCGATCACGAGCAACTGGGTCGCCAGGTCGGGTGCCTGCGCGCCCACCGTCACCGGCGGCGCCGGTGCCACGGCCGCGGCCTTCGGCGCCGGCGTAGGTGCCGCCTCCTGCCTGGGCGGCGCGGCCAGTGACGGCAGCCGGACCGTGTCGCTGGCCGCGGGCGCGACGAGCGCGATCAGCGAATCCTTCGAGACGCGGTCACCCTTCGCGACCTTCAGCTCCCGGACGATGCCCGCGACCGTCGCGGGCACGTCCATGGTCGCCTTGTCGGTCTCGAGCGTGATCAGGGGCGTCTCGGGCTCGACCGTGTCGCCCGGCCTGACCAGCACCTCGATGACCTCGACGTCCTTGAAGTCCCCCAGGTCCGGGACGCGCTGCTCGACCAGCGCGCTCAAGGCACCGCCTCGGTGAGGGCCTGCGGGTGGGCCAGCTCCTCCGCGAGCGCGACCACGAACCGGACGGCCTCGGCGCCGTCGATGACGCGGTGGTCGTAGGACAGCGACAACGGCAGCATCAGGCGCGGCTCGAAGCTCGCGCCCTTCCAGACCGGCCGGTACTGCGAGCGCGACACGCCGAGGATCGCGACTTCCGGTGCGTTGATGATCGGCGTGAAGGCGGTGCCGCCGATGCCGCCGAGGCTCGAGACCGTGAAGCAGCCGCCCTGCATCTCGGCGGCCGTCAGCTTGCCGGCGCGCGCCCTGGCCGCGAGCTCGCCGAGGTCGCGCGCGAGCTCGTAGATGTCCTTGCGCCCCGCGTCGCGGATCACGGGCACCACGAGCCCGTTCGGCGTGTCCGCCGCGAAACCGAGGTGCAGGTACTTCTTGAAGACCAGGTTCTGCCCGGAGGCGTCCAGTGAGCTGTTGAAGTTCGGGAACCGGCCGATCACGCGCACGCAGGCGCGCGCGATGAAGGCGAGCGGCGTCAGCTTGATGCCGAGCCCTTCCGCGCGGCCCTTCAGCGACGAGCGCAGCTTCTCGAGGTCCGTGATGTCGGCCTCGTCGTGCTGGGTGACGTGCGGGAGGTTGACCCAGGCGGCCTGCAGCCGCGCCCCCGAGATGCGCTGGATGCGGCCGAGCGGCTTGACCTCCACCGGCCCGAAGGCGGCGAAGTCCACGTCCGGCACTCTCGGCAGCGCCGCGCCCGCGGCCGCCGGCGCGCCCTGCAGCGCCTTCTTGACGAAGGCCTTGACGTCCTCGTGCGTGATGCGCCCCTTGACGCCGCTGCCCGCGACGCGCGCGAGGTCCACGCCGAGCTCCCTCGCCAGGCGGCGCACCGCGGGCCCCGCATGCGCGCGCGAGAACCCCGCATCGGTCGCCGCCGGTGCGGGCGCTGCGGGCGGGGCGACGGCGGCCGTTGTCGCCGGGGGCGGCGGCGCATGCGCGGCCGCAACCTTTCCGGCACCGGCCCCCGCGGCCGTGCCCATGACCGTGGCCACGAGGTCGCCCGCGCTCACGCGGCCGCCCTTCGCGACGTGCAGCTTCGCGATGGTGCCGGCCGCGGAGGACGGGACGTCCATCGTCGCCTTCTCGGTCTCGAGCGTGATGAGCGGCGCCTCGATCGCGACCGCGTCGCCCTCGCGCACGAGCACTTCGATGATCTCGACGTCCCTGAAGTCGCCGAGGTCGGGCACGCGAACCTCGACTGCCGCAGTGGCCCGATCCGTCGGAGTCTCCGCGGCCTGCGCGCCGGATGCGGCGGGGGCGGCGCGGGCGGCCGTCTTCGGCGCCTTGCGCGGCGCCGGCGCCTGCGCCGTCTCGAGCGTCAGCACCGCGTCGCCCTTCGACACGCGATCGCCCTTCTTCACCGCAAGCCCGACCACGCGCCCCGCGGCGGTCGAGGGCACGTCCATCGTCGCCTTGTCGGTCTCGAGCGTGATGAGCGGCGCCTCGAGACCGACGGCGTCGCCCGGCTTCACCAGCACCTCGATGATCTCGACGTCCTTGAAGTCGCCGAGATCGGGGACGGTGACCGTGATGACGGCGGCCACTAGGGAAGCTCTGCACCGATGGCATGGAGCGCGTTGCACGCGCGCCGCGCCGCCACCAGGCGCGACCGACGAAGTGTGGTGAATCCACACGAGGAGGGAGCAACGCCGTGGCGACGCGGCCCGCGTGCAACCCCTCGGGGCCGGGCGGATTTCCGATCGGGCGGTGTCAGTCGTCGCTCATGTATCACGATACACATCGCTCCTCATTCCTTGCCCGATCGGAAATCCGCCACGGCCGCGCCCATGCCATCGGTGCAGAGCTTCCCTGGTTTCAGGACGCGAGCGGATCCGGCTTGGCCGGATCGAGGCCGAACTTCTTGATCGCGAGCGCGACGCTGCCGGCGTCGATCTTGCCGTCGTCGGCCATCGCCTTCAGCGCGGCCACCACGATCCAGTGCCGGTCCACCTCGAAGTGCGCGCGCAGCGCCTGGCGCGAGTCGCTGCGCCCGAAGCCGTCCGTGCCGAGCGCCACGTAGCGGCCCGGGATCCACTGGCGCACCTGGTCCGCGACCGTCTTCATGTAGTCGGTCGCTGCGATAAAGGGACCGTCGCGCCCGGCGAGGCATTCGCGCACCCAGGGCTTCGGTGGCTTCTTGCGCTCGGGGTGCAGCATGGCGACCCGCTCGGTCGCGAGCGCGTCGCGGCGCAGCTCCGAGAAGCTGGTGACGCTGAAGACGTCGGCCGGCACGCCAAACTCGGACTCGAGCAGCTCCGCCGCCGCCAGCGCCTCGCGCAGGATGGTGCCGGAGCCGAGCAGCGTCGCCCGCACCGCGCCGCGGCCGCCGACGTGCAGCAGGTACATGCCGCGCAGGATCCCGTCCTCGGCGCCCTTCGGCATCGGCGGGTGCGCATAGTTCTCGTTCATGCAGGTGATGTAGTAGAAGACGTTCTCCTGCTCCACATACATCCGCCGCAGGCCGTCCTGCATGATCACGGCGAGCTCGTAGCCGAAGCACGGGTCGTAGGCGACGCAGTTCGGGATCGTGGACGCCAGCAGGTGGCTGTGGCCATCCTGGTGCTGGAGCCCCTCGCCCGCGAGCGTCGTCCGCCCCGCGGTCGCGCCGAGCAGGAAGCCGCGCGCCTGCATGTCGCCCGCGGCCCAGGCGAAGTCGCCGATGCGCTGGAAGCCGAACATCGAGTAGAAGATGTACATCGGGATCATGCTGATCCCGTGGTTCGCGTACGCGGTCGCGGCCGCGAGCCAGGAGCAGAACGCGCCCGCCTCGTTGATGCCCTCCTCGAGGATCTGGCCCTTCCTGTCCTCGCGGTAGTACATGAGCTGGTCCACGTCCTGCGGCGTGTAGAGCTGGCCCACCGACGAGTAGATGCCGACCTGGCGGAACAGGCCCTCCATGCCGAAGGTGCGCGCCTCGTCCGGCACGATCGGCACCACGTGCGAGCCGATGTTCCGGTCCTTCAGGAGCTGCGTCAGGATGCGCACGAACACCATGGTGGTCGAGATCTCGCGGCCCTCGCTGCCGTCGAGCAGGTTCTTGAACGCCTCGAGCGGCGGCACCGCGAGCTTCGGCGCCCGCGTCCCGCGTTGCGGCAGGAAGCCGCCGAGCGACTTGCGGTGCGCCTTCAGGTACTGCATCTCCGGGCTGCCCTCCGCCGGCCGGAAGAACGGCAGGCGCGAGATCTCCTCGTCCGAGACCGGGATGTTGAAGCGGTCGCGGAATTCCCTGAGCGCCGCGTCGTCGAGCTTCTTCTGCTGGTGCGTGATGTTGAGCGCCTCGCCCGCCTTGCCCATGCCGTAGCCCTTGACGGTCTTGGCGAGGATCACCGTCGGGCGGCCCTTGTGGGAGACCGCCGCGGCGTAGGCGTTCCAGACCTTCTGCGAATCGTGGCCGCCGCGGTTCAGCGCCCTGATCTCGTCGTCCGAGAGGTTGGCGACCAGCTCGAGCGTCTCCGGGTACTTGCCGAAGAAGTGCTCGCGCGTGTACGCGCCGCCCTTCGCCTTGAAGGCCTGATACTCGCCGTCCACCGCCTCGTCCATGCGCTGGCGCAGCTGCCCGGAGGTGTCGCGCGCCAGCAGCGGATCCCAGCGGTGGCCCCAGATGACCTTGATGACGTTCCACCCGGCGCCGAGGAAGGCCGCCTCCAGCTCCTGGATGATCTTGCCGTTGCCGCGCACCGGCCCGTCAAGCCGCTGCAGGTTGCAGTTGATGACGAACACCAGGTTGTCGAGCTTCTCGCGCACCGGCATGGTGAGCGCGCCCATCGACTCCGGCTCGTCCATCTCGCCGTCGCCGAGGAAGCACCAGACCTTCTGGTCCGACGGCTCGGCGAGGCCGCGGTGCTCGAGGTAGCGGATGAAGCGCGCCTGCATGATCGCCTGCAGCGGCCCGAGGCCCATGGACACCGTCGGGAACTGCCAGAAGTCCGGCATCAGCCAGGGATGCGGATAGGACGACAGCCCTTCGCCGCCGACCTCCTGGCGGAAGCGGCGCAGCTGGTCCTCGGTGAGCCGGCCTTCCAGGTAGGCGCGCGCGTAGATGCCCGGGCTCGAATGACCCTGGATGAACACCATGTCGCCGCGGTGGTGCTCGGAGGGCGCGCGCCAGAAGTGGTTGAATCCGACCTCGTAGAGCGTCGCGGACGACGCGTAGGTCGCGATATGGCCGCCATACTCGGTGCTGACGCGGTTCGCGTGCACCACCATGGCGACCGCGTTCCAGCGGATCAGCGACTCGATGCGCCGCTCGATCGCGCGATCGCCCGGGTAGGGATGCTCGCGCGAGACGTGGATCGTGTTGAGGTAGGCCGTGTTCGCCTTGAACGGCAGCCAGGCGCCGGAACGTCGCGCGTGGTCGATCAGCCGGTCGAGCAGGAAATGCGCGCGCGCGGGCCCGTGCGCCTTGAGCACGGAATCGATCGATTCGAGCCACTCCTGGGTCTCGAGCGGGTCGGGATCGTCGTTCTGGGGGCCGTCAGCCATGCAGAAACCTCGGCGATACTCCCATGCCGGCGGCCGGCCCGATATGATCCGGTCTGCGGCGCCCGCCGGTCAAGATTGAGTCCCCTTGCCGAATCCCCCGCAGACACTGACGATCGCGCGCCCGGACGACTGGCACCTGCACCTGCGGGACGGCCAGGAACTCGCGGCCGTCGCCGCCTTTACGGCCGAGCGCTTCGCGCGCGCCGTCGTCATGCCGAACCTCAAGCCGCCCGTCACGACGGTGGAGGCCGCGCGGCGCTACCTCGAGCGCATCCGGGCGGCCATCCCGCCGGAATCCTCGTTCGAGCCGCTCATGACGCTCTACCTGACGGAGGGCATGCGGCCGGAGGAGGTCGACCGCGCCGCCGAGTCCGGCATCATCTGCGGCATCAAGTGCTACCCGGCCGGCGCGACCACGCACTCGGACGCGGGCGTCGCCTCGCTCGCGCGCTGCGACGCGGTGCTCGAGCGCATGCAGGAGCGTGACCTGGTGCTGCAGCTCCACGGCGAGGCGGTGGGCCCCGAGGTCGATCCCTTCGACCGGGAAGCCGTCTTCATCGAGCGCGAGCTCGAGCGCCTCGTGCGGAAGTTCCCGCGGCTGCGCGTCGTGCTCGAGCACGTGACGACGGCGGCCGGCGTCGCATTCGTGCGCGCCCAGGCCGCGGGCCGCGTCGCGGCCACGATCACGCCGCAGCACCTGCTGCTGAATCGCGGCGCGCTGTTCGACGGCGGCCTGCGCCCGCACCTCTACTGCCTGCCGCTCCTCAAGCGCGAGGCGGACCGCGCGGCGCTTGTCGGCGCCGCGACTTCAGGCGACGCGCGCTTCTTCCTCGGCACCGACAGTGCCCCGCATGCGCGCGCGGCCAAGGAATCGGACTGCGGCTGCGCCGGCATCTTCTCCGCGCACGCGGGCATCGAGCTCTACGCCGGGGCATTCGAGATGGCCGGCGCGCTCGGCGCGCTCGAGGCCTTCGCCAGCTTCCACGGGGCGGATTTCTACCGCCTGCCGCGCAACCGCGGCACGATCACGCTGGTGCGCGAACCCTGGACGGTGCCCGAGCGCTACGCCTACGGCGCGGGCGAGCTGGTCCCGTTCGGCGCCGGCCAGCGCCTCGACTGGAGGCTTCAGGCCGCGGGCGGCGCCGCATGAGCGCGGCGCCCCTGATGCGCGATCGTTTCCGCGGCTTCCTGCCGGTGGTCGTGGACGTCGAGACCGGCGGCTTCAATGCCGCGACCGACGCGCTGCTCGAGTTCGCGGCCGTGCTGGTCACGATCGACGGCGAGGGCCGACTCGCGCGCGGCGCGACCGTACGCGAGCACGTGAAGCCCTTCGAGGGCGCACGGCTGGACCCTGCGTCGCTGGCGGTGAACGGGATCGACCCCTTCCATCCGCTGCGCATTGCGTCCACCGAGGCCGACGCGCTCGGCAACGTGTTCCGCGAGGTGCGCAAGGCGGTGCGCGAGCAGGAGTGCACGCGCGCCATCCTCGTGGGACACAACGCCTCGTTCGACCTCGGGTTCCTGAACGCGGCGGTGGCGCGCGCCGGCATCCGCCGCAATCCTTTTCATCCGTTTTCCTGTTTCGACACCGCGACGCTCGCGGGCGTCGCCTTCGGCCAGACCGTGCTGTCGCGCGCGATCCAGGCCGCAGGGCTCGAGTGGAACACGCAGGAGGCGCACTCGGCTGCGTACGACGCCGAGCGCACGGCCGACCTCTTCTGCGTGGTGTGCAACCAGTTCCAGCCTCTGTACGAGGCGGCTGCGGAGCGGCTCAGGGCCGCGGCACCCGCGGCGGATTCCAACCCGATGCTGGAGCCGGCGCCCGAGTGATCAGGCGATCGCGCCGGCCTCCTCGAGCAGGGACTTGAGCTCGCCGGAGCGGTACATCTCGAGCACGATGTCGCAGCCGCCGACCAGCTCGCCGTTCACGTAGAGCTGCGGGTAGGTCGGCCAGTTCGAGTACTGCTTGAGCGCCTCGCGCAGCTCCGGCTCCTCGAAGATGTTCACGTGGCGGTACTGGGCATTCACCGCCTTGAGCGCCGCGGCGGTCTGCGCCGAAAACCCGCATTGCGGGAAGTCCGGCGTGCCTTTCATGAACAGCACGGCCGGCCCGGAGTCGAGATATTCCCGGATGCGCCGGGTCGTGGCTTCGTCGATCATCGCTTGCTGCGCTCCTCGTGTTCCGCGAGCCGGCGGCGTTCCGCCCGCTCGATGACCGCCCACTGCTCGCCCGCGCTCAGGGCTCCCCAACCCGCGATCTCCGCGAGCGTCCGGAAGCAGCCCCTGCAGACGTTGCCCGCATCGAGCGTGCAGACGTTGATGCAGGGGGAGTACGGGCGGGTGTCGTCCATGGACCGGCGGTGCTAACGCGTTGAATTATGGGGTTCCCTGTCCTATTCTTCAATGCTCACAGGGGAGACACTCCATGAACCCGCTCACGAGCGTCAAGGGCTCCATCGTCACCGCATTCGTGCTGGCCGCCATCATCAGCGTCTGGCTCTCGATGCTGGCCGGTTCCGACATCGGCGCCTATCCGCAGATTGGGCGCCTGCTGCACATCGTCTCGGGCGTCATGTGGATCGGGCTGCTGTATTACTTCAACGTCGTGCAGGTGCCGGGCCTCGCGGACGCGGCTGCCGACAAGGGCGGTCCGGGCGGCGCCGGCATCAGCAAGTACATCGCCCCGCGGGCGCTGTGGTGGTTCCGCTGGGCCGCGGTCGTCACCTGGATCACGGGCGCGTACTACCTGGCTTTCGGGTTCGGCAGCAGCAAGGTCCTGCACGAGGCGTTCATGCTGCAGCCGGGATTCCGGATCATCGGCGTCGGCGCCTGGCTCGGCACCATCATGCTGTTCAACGTCTGGGTCTTCATCTGGCCGAACCAGAAGAAGATCCTCGGCATCGTGCCCGCGAGCGACGAGCAGAAGGCGAAGGCGCGCAAGACCGCGCTCTACGCCTCGCGCACGAACTTCATCCTCTCGGTGCCGATGCTGATGTGCATGGGCGGCCAGGGCCACGGCCTGCCGTTCTAGGGGACTGTCCGGCGATCAAGGCCTGAATGTCGCCGTCATACCGGCGACCCGCGAGCCCGGACGGGAATCGGCATCCAGGATCTCGCCGATCACCCGGCCATCATAGTCATCTGGCACGGGGACGCCGGCGAGGTGCAGGAAGGTCGGTGCCAGATCCAGAATGCTGGCAGGTCGCGGCATCGCCCCTTTGGCGATACGAGGGCCGGCCGCGGCGAGGAATGCCTCCCGCCGATGGGCGCCGGTCCGTCGTTCCGGATACTCGCAGCGAATGGTGCCCAGCCGCTCGGAATGTGCGCCATCGATCAGCGTTTCGTTCGCCCACAGGACCAGCAGATCCGGCAGTACCGCCGAATACGGACCCACCCACATCTCCTGTGGGCGCAGAACCGCCCTGACGATCGGCCGTCCCGTTTCAAGATGCCTGAGCTCGCGTAGAGCCTCGGTCACTTCACTGCAGACTGCCTGATACTCGTCGCCCGGATTCACCAGTCCCCGCGGCTCGCGACCCTTCAGGTTCACGCGCAGCGCGCCCGAATAATCGTTCGGCACCCAGAAGACCCGCGACTTGGGCCACTGTCCGCCAGCGTGAAGGATCCGCCGCGTCCCGCTGTCCCAGATCCGTCGTGGCAGCAGGCCCCTCGCCCGCTCGATGAACCGGCGACCGACGATCTGCTCGACCGCCCTCGTCGTCCACGCGCCCCATCGTCCCATCGGCATCCAGCGACTGATGCCGCGAGCCCTGGGGCTCATTCCGAGCCGCGCCAGAAATTCCGGCAGGACATGCCAGCCGGAGTAATTCGGCCCCATGCCCGACAGCGAAAATACGAACAGCTCGGAATTCGGGTGGGCCGCGCCGGCCTCGCCGATGAAATCGTCGATCGACTTCAGGATCTCGCGAAAGACGTCCGCGTGATCGTCACCGGGTACGGACCGATGTCTCGGGTGGCTGCTGTCAAGAGTGTCCCACAAGAGATGAGCCGCCCAGTGAGGTTCCGGGAACACCGTCAGGTAGAAATCATGCGCGTGACGCTCGAGCAGCCATTTCGACAGGGCGGCCTTCGTGCGAACGCCATGCAGCAGCTCGGCGCGAAGAGTCCGGTGCTCCGTTTCGGTCTCCGGTTTGACCGCCAGTCGATATTGATCCGTCAGGGGATGCGAACCGTAGCGTTGCAGGATCTCCGTCATGACCGTCCCGGGTTCGGATGAACGCTGCCATGCGGGGAATTCGCTCCCCCAACCCGCAACATGCACCCCATTGAACCCCGGCAACGGGCGGCTCTGGGCAACGTCGATGATCGTGCTCGTGCGACCGCTCGTGTGCAGATTCACCCAGAAAGGATCTCTCGGCACGTCGTCGGCGTATTTCTTGACGATCCGGTACGAACCCGGCTCGATCTGCATGTGAGTGAAGAACTGCCCGTGCTTGGCAGGGCCGACCCCGGTGTAGAAACTCGGCCAGATCGAGCCGCTGGAGATTTCCGCAACCGATTCGAGAGGACACCACACACCCCGCTCGCGCAGACGCGCGAGGTGCGGCATGCAGCCGCTATCGATCCAGTCGGACATGAGGTTTTCGCTTGCGACTTCGATGCAGACCGCGATCAGCGGACGCCGGGATTCACCATCGCTCATCGTGTGCCGTTCCCTGTCCCGATTCCCGACCCGAGGCTGCTGATCCACATGCGCACGACAGCGAAGCGCCCGCGCAACAACTCCCCGCCAATGCGTGCCATCGCCCGAAACGGGAGAATCAGCAGGAAGCAGACCCATTCGAAGCGAGTCGTGTGGCGCCTGACAAAATAGAACATCGAGCGGGCCTTGTGAAATTCATACTTTGCGACCGGGCCACGCCCGATTCGTCCGCCGAGGTGATACACGATGGCCCGGGGCGCGTAGACGAGCCGGTAGCCGGCATTGCCGGCGCGCAGTGAGAAATCCGCATCCTCCCAGCCGTAGGGGTTGAAATGCTCGTCGAAACAGCCGATGGAATCGAACACCTGCCGGCGAACCAGGAATGCAAAACCCGGGCAGGCCTGAATGTCCCGGATCGACTCGAACTGGCCCCGATCCCGCACGCCCGCTGCGGCATCGCTCAACACGCCGGTATACGGATTGAATCGAAGCCCCCCGGCCGATAACAGCCGGCGATCGCCTCTGCGTCGATACGCCTTCGGGGAGGCCAAACCGATTTCCAGATGCCCGTGACAGGCAGCGACCAGTTCGCCGACGGCATCGGGCTCGATCAAGGTATCGTTGTCGATGAACATGAGAAATGCGACGTCCAGATTGTCGAGAACCCAGTTCGCACCGAAGTTTCTGCCGCCGGCGACGCCTCTGTTCTCCGGGCTGCGCAGTACGGTGACGCCTGGAAAGGAACCTTCCACGGCATCGGCGGATCCGTCGGCGGAGCCGTTGTCGACGACCACGACATGGCAGGGGCGATAACGTGACGCTGTTGCATGCTGAAGGCATTCGAGCAGCATCGCCCTGCGCTCGTGGTTGAGTACGATCAATGCAACCGGCGGCCGCGGCTCGGATGCCGGATTCAGTGCCTTCACGGGTGCTGTTCCGACCCCACGTTCAACCGACAGTATCATCCTTGCTGCCAGGACAGCCGGAAACCGGCGTCGCGTTGTCTGCCGCAAGACCGGGCGCCCCGGCGCACCCATCAGGACGCCGAATGCGCCGGTCATGGACGGGTCAAGGGCCGCCTGCCCCTACGTCACGATGCTCGTCGGCGCCGGCAGCAGAGCGGCCCTGGTTGGCGCGATCAGAACGGCGACGATCGCTTCGCCGCCGGCGCGCGGCGCGCTCGCTGGCCGCGGGAAAGGGACCGTCCCCTTTCCGGCATCAATCAGGCGATCGCGGCCCTCTGCACCCGCTGCGGCTGGCTGACGCCATAGCCCTGCGCGTAGTCCACGCCGAGCCCGCGCAGCACCTCGATGATCTCGGCGTTCTCGGCCCACTCGGCGATGGTCTGCTTGCCGGTCAGGTGCCCGATCTCGTTGATCGAGCGCACCATCTCGCGGTCGATCGGGTCGTGCAGCACGCCCTTCACGAAGCTGCCGTCGATCTTCAGGAAATCCACCGGGAAGTGCTTGAGGTAGCCGAATGACGACAGGCCGGTGCCGAAGTCGTCGAGCGCGAACTTGCAGCCGAGCTCCTTGAGCGCCTGGATGAAGCGGCTGGCCTGCGAGAAGTTGGCGATCGCCGCCGTCTCCGTGATCTCGAAGCAGATCTTGCTGCCGTCGATGCCGCTCCTGTGGAACTGCTCGATCACGTAGGGCAGGAACTTGTCGTCGCCAAGGCTCTGGCCCGAGAGGTTGATCGAGCACATGGTCAGGCGGCGGCGCTCGTCGGCCTCCGACACCAGCCAGCGGAAGGCGCTGTCGATAACCCAGCGGTCGATCGAGGGCGTGATGCCGTAGCGCTCGGCGGCGGCGATGAACTGGTCGGGCGCGACGATCTTGCCGCTCTCGTCGCGCATGCGGAGCAGGAGCTCGAAGTGCTCGCCGGCGTCCTCGGCCTGCAGCGGCTGGATGGTCATGCGGAACAGCTCGAAGCGTGATTCCTCGAGCGCGTTGTTGATGCGCGCCGCCCACTGCATCTCGCGGCGGCGGCGCATCAGGTCGATGTCGTTCTCCTCGAAGCAGTGCACGCGGTTGCGGCCCGACTCCTTGGCCGCGCCGCAGGCAGAATCCGCCGCCGACAGCACCGAGGCCACGTCCTCGTTCTCGGCCGTGATCGGCACCACGCCGATCGAGGCGCCGAGCCGGAAGGTGCGATCCTCCCAGGTGTAGCGGAAGTTGCGGATCGCCTCGCGCAGCGTCTCCGCGGTGCGCAGCGCCTCCTCCAGCGAGCAACTCTCGAGCAGCACGCCGAACTCGTCGCCGCCCAGGCGCGCGAGCGTGTCGCGCCAGCGCACCTTGGATTTCAAGAGCGCCCCGACCTGACCAAGCAGCGCGTCGCCCGCGGAGTGACCGCAGGTGTCGTTGACGATCTTGAACTGGTCCAGGTCGATGTAGCAGAGCGCGTAGGAGGTCTCGCGCGCCTTGGCGCTCTTGAGCGCCCGTTCGAGCCGGGTCTCGAACTCGCGCCGGTTGACGAGGCCGGTCAGCACGTCGTGGCTCGCGTGATAGGACAGTCGCCGGTTCAGCTCGCGCGACTCGGAGACGTCGTGGAACACGAGCACGCCGCCCGTGACCGTGCCGCTGCCGTCGCGGATCGGGGACGCCGTGCTCTCGATGTAGAGCTCGTTGCCGTCCTTGCGGATCAGCAGCATCGGCCGCACCGACTTGATCGAGCGGATGCGGCGCACCGCGACCGCGAGCGGGTTTTCGAGCGGCTCGCAGGTCTCCTCGTGGAAGGAGCGGAAGATCTCGTCGATCGAGCGGCCGAGGCTGTCCTCGAGCCGCCAGCCGGTCAGCTCCTCGGCGACCGGGTTCAGGTACTCGACGCGGCCGTGCGCGTCGCAGGTGATCACGCCGTCACCGATCGACTGCAGCGTGATCTGGGCGCTCTCCTTCTCGCGGAACAGCGCCTCCTCATAGAGCTTGCGCTCCGTGATGTCGAGCTCGACGCCGATCAGGCGGCGCAGCCGCCCCTGGTCGTCGGTGCGCGCGACCGCGCGGCCGATGACCCAGCGCCACTCGCCATCGGTGTGCTTGAGGCGGTGCACGCTCTCGAACATGGGCGTCTTGCCGGCGATGTGGTCGCGCATCGCGGCCGACACGCGCGCCAGGTCCTCCGGGTGCACCATGCGGTGCCAGTCCGGCGAGCTGATGATGTCGCCCTCGGCGAAGCCGAGCATCGCCTTCCAGCGCGGCGAGAACCAGGTGTGGTTGCTCTGCGCGTCGTAGTCCCAGAGCCCGTCATTCGCGCAGGGCAGCGCCATCTCCTGGCGTTCCTGCATGTCCGCCAGCCGGTCGGCAAGCGAGACCTTCTCGAGACCGCAGGCGAGGCTCGTGCCGACGAGCTTCAGCAGCAGGTGCAGGTTGACGTCCCAGCCGTCGCGCGGCGTGGACGAGACGAAAGCGAGGAAGCCGCGCACCGTGCCCTGCACGGCGAAGGCGATCAGGAGCAGCGAGCGGATGTCGAGGCCGGCGAGGCGCTCCGCGTCGCCCGCCTGCTCGGGCCGCACGTTCACCGTGTCGCGCAGCTCCAGGATGCGAACGTGCTCGAGGCGCGAGCGGATCCACGGCAGCGATTCCAGCGAATCGCCCTTCAGCACCTCGGGACGGCACTGGGCGAAAGGGCCCTTGGAAGCAGCAATCGAGTCGATGCGCTCGCCATGGCCGTCGAGCAGCGCGATGAAGACGGCGTCGGTCTGGATCGCCTCGCGCAGGATGTCGAGGCTCTGGCGGATCACCGCATCGGCGTTGCCGGCGGTGATGTTCTGGAAGTCGACGGCAACCTTGGTGCAGGCCAGATCGATGCCGAGCGGCGGGCGATCGGGACGCGACTGCCACAGCTTCGACGACAGGACGTCGGAGGCCGTGAAGTCGGAGAAAGAATCGCCTTGCACCGTCGGCACCCGGATGGGATCCCCCTGATCGCGAGCCAGTGTCTCAGCCCTGCGTGTGCCAGCCGTAGGAACCAGTCCACGCTTCCGGTCCCGCGACCGGGGAGCGAGTTGCGACGCATTTTGTCAGAAACCCTTAGGAATGCAAGCTAAGCGTCTGTATTTGCTATAATCCTGACGCTAGTCTGAGCCCGGCAGCTCGCCCGTCTTGACCACAATCGGATTCCCCTGGGCGTCACGCTGCACCTTCCAGCGGCGGTAGTTCCATAGCCAGTCGGCCGGCTGTTCGCGCGTGAGCCGCTCCACGGCCGCCGCATAGCGCTCGAGCATCTCGCCTTCGGCCAGGTCCTCCCCCGCCGCCGACAGCGGCTCGAAGGCGACGCGGTAATGACCACGCGACTCGCGGCGCATGGCGAGGTAGAAGACCGGCATGCGGGCGGCGCGCGCGATCGCTTCCGGGCCGACGAAGAACGCGGTGTCGAGTCCCAGGAACCGGGTGAAATAGCGCACGCCGGACGAGGTCGGCGCCTGGTCCGCCACGATCGCGACGATGCGCGCCGGGCCCTTGTGGCGCATGACGCGCATCAGCAGCCGGCGCGCGGGAATCATCTCCGCGCCGAAGCGCGAGCGGATGGTCAGCATCAGGCGGTCGCCGAAAAGCCCGCGCAGCGGCTTGTACGCCGCATGGATCGGATGCCCGAGGGCCGACAGCCGCAGCAGCGTCCACTCCCAATTGCAGTTGTGGGACGTGACCACCATGACCGACTGGCCGGCATCGAGCGCGGCGCGCGCCGCGGCATCGCCCTCGAAGGTCACGCGCGGCGCGAGTTCCTCCGGCGTGATCGTGGCCGCCTTGATGATCTCGACCGAGACCTGCGCGAATCCGCGGTAGAACGCATGCCGCGTCCTGCGCACCCACGCGGCGTCGCGATCCGGGAAGCAGGCGGCGATCTGCATGTCGATGACGCGGCGCCGGTGCCGGATCACGTGCTCGGCGAGCCAGGCGAAGAAGCGGCCGAAGGCGTACCACGCCGGCAGCGGCAGCGACGACAGCGCGCGCAGCCACAGCGGCAGGCGATCGAACGGCTCGCGGTGCTCGAGCTCGGACGAGCGGCGCCGGAGCCGCTGGTGGTGGCGGGACTTGTGGTACTGCGCGGGCTCTCGCATCCCCGGTCAGTCTCCTGTCTGGCGGTCGAGCGCCGCCGCGACTTCCGACCATGACACGAGCTTGAAATTCTGCCGCAGGCCCGGCGGCTCGTTGCGCCCGTCCTGTACCACGAGCAGGCCGTCCGGCAGGCGGTCGCCCAGCGCGTGGCTCGTCACCTCGAGGCCGTCGGTCTCTGCAGTTCCGTCCACGCCCCGAGCAGTGTCGGCCACGACCTCGAACAGCCCGACGAAATCGTTGTCGCCCTCGCGGCGGTACACGGCATAGTTGTTCGCGCCCTGGTTCGACACGATGATGAATCCGTGGCCGCCGGGCCCGCGCCAGATCGCGACGCCCTCGAGGTCGGCGACGAGGCCATTCGGGCCCCCGACGCGGTCGACCTGCCGGCGCCCGCTGCCGCCGTCCGGGTCCGCGCGATACCGCCAGAGGGCGACGTCCTCCTCGGCCACGTACAGGTCGCCGGTGTCGTCATCCGCGGCGCAGCCCTCCGCCTGGCTGCCGACGACCAACTCTCGTACCAGCTCCGCCGCGATGCGCGGCCCGTCGGCCTGCAGGCGCCACTGCCGCACACGACCGCTGCCGGCGTCGTTGACGAACACGTAGAAAGCGCCGTCGCGACTCGCGTAAAGGCACAGCCCGTAGGGCTCGCGGAAACCGGTCGGGACGCCGGCGCCCAGCCGACTGAGCCGGTGTGCTTCCGGATCGAGCGTGTAGAACGCGATCGTGTTGTCGCTGCGGTTGCTGGCGGCGACCAGGACCGTGCGCCGGCCGTCCAGCATGAATCCGTCCCGCAGGTCCACGTTGTTGAGTCGCCCGTCGGGCAAGGCCTGCAGTTCGCCGCCCGCCAGGTCGTACAGGTGCAGCCCGCGCTGCTTGTCCGTGGCAACCACGAGGCTCTGCGCCGGAGCCTCGGCATTGAACCAGATGGCCGGGTCGTCCGCGGCATCCCCCTCGGTTGCGACGGGAGCGGTTTCGGCGATCGGCGGGACCGCGCGCACCGCGACGGCGGCGGGGACGGCGCCCGCGCCAGCGGCCGGTTGCACGGGCCGGGCGCAGGCGGTGACGGACACGGCCAGGATCAACAGTGCGAAACGCAGGGGCATCCGGCGGGTCATGGTATATGAGCCGCATGTGACAGTCGCCAGCAATCGCGCGACAATCCGGCGAACGCGCGGGGACGGTGACCATGACCGGCAAGCAGCAGCAGATCGGCCATTACATCGGCGGGCGCCACGTGGCTGGTAGCTCCGGCCGCAGCCTGCCGGTGTACAACCCCGCGCTCGGCGTCGCGACGACGACCGTCGCGCTCGCGACCGCCGACGAGACCCGCGCCGCGATCGCCTCCGCGCGCGAGGCGCTGCCCGGCTGGTCGGCGACGCCGGCACTGCGGCGCGCGCGCGTGCTGTTCCGTTTCCGGGAGCTGGTCGAAAAACACGCGGATGGGATCGCCTCGATCCTGACGCGCGAGCACGGCAAGGTGCTCTCCGACGCGCGGGGCGAGGTCACGCGCGGGCTCGAGATCGTCGAGTTCGCCTGCGGCATCCCGCACCTGCTGAAGGGCGAGTACAGCGATGCGGTCGGCGGCGGCATCGACAGCTGGTCGCTGCGCCAGCCGGTCGGCGTCTGCGCCGGCATCACGCCGTTCAACTTCCCCGCCATGGTGCCGATGTGGATGTTCCCGATCGCCATCGCCTGCGGGAACACCTTCGTGCTGAAGCCCTCCGAGAAGGACCCGGGCTGCCCGATCCGCCTGGCCGAGCTCCTGACCGAGGCCGGCGCGCCCGCGGGCGTGCTGAACGTCGTCAACGGCGACCGCGAGGCGGTGGATACGCTCCTGACCGACCCCGGCGTGGATGCCGTGAGCTTCGTGGGCTCGACGCCGATCGCCGAGCACGTGTACCGGACCGGGTCGAATCACGGCAAGCGCGTGCAGGCCCTCGGCGGCGCCAAGAACCACATGGTGGTGATGCCGGACGCGGACGTCGCGGTCGCGGCGCACGCGCTCGCGGGCGCGGCCTACGGCTCGGCCGGCGAGCGCTGCATGGCGATCTCCTGCGCGGTGGCCGTCGGGGATGCCGGCGACCGGCTGATCGCGGCGCTGAAGCCCGAGCTCGCCGCCATCCGCGTGCTGCCGGGCACCGCCGAGGGCGCCGATATGGGCCCGCTCGTGACGCGCGAGCACCTCGAGCGGGTGCTCGGCTACGTCGAGACCGGGGTGAAGGAAGGCGCGAAGCTCGTCGTGGACGGCCGCGGCTTCAGGGCCGCCGGCCACGAGAACGGGTTCTTCATGGGCCCGGTGCTGTTCGACCAGGTGACCCCGGCGATGCGCATCTGGCGCGAGGAGATCTTCGGGCCGGTCCTGATCGTCGTGCGCGTGCCCACGCTCGAGGCCGCGCTCGAGCTGATCGCCTCGCACGAGTTCGGCAACGGCACGGCCATCTTCACGCGCGACGGCGGCACCGCGCGCGAGTTCACGCGGCGCGTGACGGCCGGCATGGTCGGCATCAACGTGCCGATCCCGGTGCCGATGGCCTTCCACAGCTTCGGCGGCTGGAAGCGCTCGCTGTTCGGCCCCCTGCACATGCACGGCCCCGACGGCGTGCGCTTCTACACGCGCCTCAAGACCGTCACCGCGCGCTGGCCCGAGGGATCGAAGGGCGCCGAGTTCACGATGCCGACGATGAAGTGAGCGCCCCGTGCACGGCCTGATGATGCACCTGCCGCTCACGATCACCTCGATCATGCGGCATGCGGAACGGGTCAACGGCGCGGCCGAGGTGGTCTCCGTCACGGCCGAGGAGCCCCGTCACCACTCGACGCTCGCCGAGGTCTTCCGCCGCGCACGCCAGCTCGCGAACGCGCTCGTGAAGGCGGGCATCCGGCCGGGCGATCGCGTCGCGACGCTCGCCTGGAACGACCATCGGCACCTCGAGCTCTACTACGCCGTGTCCTGCATCGGCGCGGTGCTGCACACGCTGAACCCGCGGCTCTTTCCCGAGCAGATCACCTACATCGCGAATCATGCGAAAGACCGTTTCCTGTTCGCGGACGTCACGCTCGCGCCGCTCGTCGAGAAGCTGCGCCCGTCGCTCGCGACGGTCGAGCGCGTCGTCCTGCTGTGCCGCGACGACTACGATCAATTCATCGCCGGCGAGCCGGAGGCATTTGACTGGCCCGATCTCGGCGAGCGCACTGCCAGTTCGCTCTGCTACACCTCGGGCACGACGGGCCACCCCAAGGGCGTGCTCTACGACCATCGTTCGACCGTGCTGCACAGTTACGGCTCGGCGCTCGTGGACACCATGGGCATCGGCCGGAACGACTCGATCCTCGCCGTCGTGCCGATGTTCCACGCCAATGCCTGGGGCCTGCCCTACAGCGTCCCGATGATCGGCGCGAAGCTCGTGTTCCCGGGCCCGAAGATGGGCGACGGCGCGACGCTCGCGGCGCTCATCGGCGAGGAGCAGGTCACGCTCGCCTGCGGCGTGCCGACGGTCTGGCAGAACCTGCTCGCGTTCACCCGCGAGCAGGGCATCGTGCTCGAGTCGCTCGAGCGCGTGCTGGTCGGCGGCTCGGCCTGCCCGCTCTCGGTCATGGACGAGTTCCGCGACCGCCACGGCGTCTGGACCATCCACGCCTGGGGCATGACCGAGATGAGCCCGCTCGGCTCCACCAACTCGAAGCCGCGCAACTACGAGCGCCTGACCCAGGCCGAGCGGGACGCGATCCGCAGCAAGCCGGGACGTCCTCCCTTCGGCGTCGAGATGAAGGTCGTGGACGACGCAGGCAAGGAGCTGCCGTGGGACGGCAGGACCTCGGGCATCCTGAAGGTCCGCGGCCCCTGGGTCTGCAGCGACTATTACGAGCTCGGCGAGCAGAGCGCCGCGCACGACGCCGATGGCTGGTTCGCGACCGGCGACGTCGTGAACATCTCCCCGGACGGTCAGATCCAGATCACGGACCGGGCCAAGGAC
Organism: Steroidobacteraceae bacterium; assembly: GCA_036555345.1. GTDB lineage: Bacteria > Pseudomonadota > Gammaproteobacteria > Steroidobacterales > Steroidobacteraceae > SCUD01. The sequence continues at coordinate 15,071 of DATBLN010000038.1, read as the reverse complement.
GTGATCAAGTCCGGCGGCGAGTGGATCAGCTCCATCGACCTCGAGTGCGTCGCGGCCGGTCACCCCAAGGTGCAGCAGGCCGCGGTCATCGGCATCCCGCATCCCAAGTGGGACGAGCGGCCGCTGCTCGTCGTCGTGCCCCGCCCCGGCGATCCTCCCAGCAAGGAAGAGCTGCTCGGCTGGCTCGACGGCCGCATCGCGAAATGGTGGATCCCCGACGACGTCGCCTTCGTCGAGAAGATCCCGCTAACCGCCACCGGCAAGATCTCGAAGGTCGAGCTGCGCCGCCAGTTCAAGGACTTCCGCTTCGGCTGACTACCAGCTCCCGCGGCAGCAATTCGGGTTGCCGGCGAGGATCTCTTTCGCGAGCGCCTGCGCTTCGGCATCCTGCTGCGGGTTGACGAGGCCGCCGGAGGCGCGCAGCCGATCGGAGAGCCGCGCGCGCGCGGCATCGAGGCCCTGGTACTGCGAATAGACCGCCTCGCGGACCTGCGCCTCCACCAGCCGGTAGGCATGTGCGCGCACGAGGTCCGGCTGGCCCCCGGTCGAGGCCGGGACGCCGCGCTCATAATGACGTGCGAGCCGCCCCAGCGCCTGCACATCGCCGTCGCGCCACAAGGCCTCCCACGCCTCGAATCCTTCCTGGCTGTCGCCCAGGTGATCCGCCCAGCGCTGCGCGGCGACGTAGTCGCCGCCCCTGGCGGCGCGCTCCAGCCAGTCGAGGGCCTCGCTGGCCTGCGCCGGCGTGACGCCCTCGCAGGAGGTCGCCATGCAGCGGCTCAGCAGCTCGTGCAGCGCCCGCGCCGCCACCGCATCGCCCGCCTCTGCCAGCCTGCGCAGGGTCGCATGCTGCTCGTGCGCCGGCAGGCGCGTGCTGACCGGCGATGGCAGGGGAAAGACGAAGCCCACGCGGATCGTCAGTTCGGTGCCGTCCTCGAACCGGACGAAGACGGTGTCCTCCGCCGTTGGGGCCACGGGAAGCTCCGGCTTGCCCGCGGGCGGCGGCTCAGCCGGTTGCGCCGCGACGGGAGCCGCAGGCTCCCGGGACGGCGCATCCTCGTCCCGATTCCACCACGCAACGACGGCGGCGGCGACCGCGGCACCGGCCAGCACGAGCAGGAAGATGCGCGACACGGTCACGCCGTTCAGGGAATGACGCGGCCGGGGTTGAGGATGCCGCGCGGGTCGAGCGCCTGCTTGAGCCGGCGCATGAGCGCGATCTCGGCTTCGCTGCGGGAGAGCGCGAGCCAGGGCTTCTTCTCGAGACCGATCCCATGTTCGGCGGAGATCGATCCCGCGCGCGCCGCGAGCGGGCGATAGACGATCTCCTCCACCTGCGGGCGCACCTCGGGACCGGCCGGACCGACCACGACGAAGTGCAGGTTGCCGTCCCCCAGGTGCCCGAAGGTGAAGCAGCGCTCGCCCGGCAGGCGATCCGCGAATCCCGCGTGCACCAGGGCGACGTAGCCTTCCATCTCCGCGACCGGCAGGCTGACGTCGAACACGAATGGATGCCCCAGGCGGAACAGCTGCACGACGTCGTCGCGCAGCGCCCAGATGGCATCGCGCTGCGCCACGGAGCTCGCAATCACCGCGTCGTCGTAGTGCCCCTCCTCCGACGCGGTTGAAAGCGCGGCCTCGAAGCGCGCCGGGTCGCCCGCCGGATCGCCTCCCTGCGCCTCCACGATCACGTAGAACGGATACGAGCCACCGAGCGGGTCACGGCCCTGAGCCGGCGGACTCGTCACGAGCGCGAAAAACTCGCGCCACATGACCTCGAACGAGGACAGCGCACCGCCCAGGAGCGCATCGAGCCGCCCGAGCAGCGCCGTCACCTGCGCGAAGCTCCTGCAGCCGACCAGTGCCGTCTGCGAGGAAAGCGGCAGTGGCCGCAGGCGCAGCACGAGCCGCGTGACGACGCCGAGCGTGCCCTCGGTGCCGATGAAGAGCTGCTTCAGGTCGTAGGCGGCGTTGTTCTTGATCATGCGGTTGAGCGCCGGGATCACCGTACCGTCCGCGAGCACGGCCTCGAGGCCGAGCACCATCTCGCGCATCATGCCGTAGCGGATCACGCGGTTGCCGCCCGCGTTGGTGGCGGCATTGCCGCCGATCGCCGCCGAGCCGCGCGCACCGAGATCGAGCGGGAACTGCAGCCCCTCCCGCTCCGCCGCCTCCTGCACCTGCTGCAGGGTCGCGCCTGCCTCCACCCGCATCGTGCGCCCGACCGCATCAACCTCCTCGATGCGGTTCATGCGCTCGAGCGAGAGCCCGATTTCGCCCGGCCCGGCGACGGCGCCCTGCACCAGGCCCGTCAGGCCGCCCATGGGCACGACAGGCTGGCCCGCCTCATGGCAGGCCGCCAGCACGCGCGAGACTTCGGTGGTGTCGGCAGGCCTCGCGATCGCGAGCGCCCGGCAGGGACCGGGGTCGGCCCAGCCGACGGCGCGTCCGCGGACGGACGCGCCGGTCAGCAGGCCTTCAGTTCCCAGGATCGATCGGAGACGCTCTAGGAGCGGCTCAGGAATCGCATGACTCCCTTGTACGCGAGGTACAGCACCGTCGCGAAGATGATGTAGGCGCCGAAGCCGAGGCCGCCCATGCCGCTGTCCGCCTCGCCGGCGCCCATCTGCTGCGCCATCTGGCCGAAGGCTTCCGCGAGCTGGCGCATCTCTTCGCCCATCTGCTCTTCCATCTTCTTCGCCGCGCGGTACTTCTCCCACATCGGCCAGAAGCCGTAGATCGTGAAGAGCAATGGCACCGTGAACGCGAGCGGCGCGAACTTGTGCTTCCAGAAATACGGCACGGCGATCGTGGCCGTCGCGAGCAGCAGCAGGAACACGCCCTTGCCGTTGCTGCCGGTCATCATCGCAAGGTCGTTGCGCGTCAGGAGGTCCGCGAGCGAGATCGAGATGTCCACGAACCCGCCGGTCGAGACCATGCTGAAGAAGAGGCCAACGACCAGGAACACGGCATAGGCGATCGCGACGTCCTTGCCGACGTTGGCGAACACGGCCTTGGCCATCTCGCCGCCCTTGCCGGTCATGGCCGCGAGCTTCTCCTTGGCGAGCTCGGCATCGTCCACCGGCTTGACCCCGGTCGCCCGGCCGCCGTCCACCGTGACCTCCACGGTCATGTTGGCCGCAGGCGCCACGGCGCCGTGCCAGGCGTTGATGTCGAAGTCGTAGCGTTGTCCGCCGGCGGTGATGACACCCTTGTCACCGCTCCACATGATGATCGTCCCGCGCATGAGCTATCCCCCTCGCAACTGGTCGTTATTGCCTTGTCATGGCGGGACCGGGGCCGCCGCCTGCGGGGATTAAAGCCTCACGCGGCGGGAATGGCAAGGATTCGGGGAATTGGGGTGGATTCTGGTGCCGGTGGAGGGATTTGAACCCCCGACCTCTCGCTTACGAAGCGACTGCTCTACCCCTGAGCTACACCGGCGCGGGGGCGCGAAGTATAGGCAAGGCCCGGGTCATGGGCAACGCCGTCTAGCCGGGGCGCCGCACCCGGATCACGACCTCGACCGCGACCTGTTCGGTGCCGGGCGGCAGCGGCGGCAGCCGCGAGAACTCGACCGCCCCGGGCGGCACGTCGATCAGCTCGCCGGTGCCTTCCACGTGGATGTGATGGTGCGGCGCGGTGTTGGAGTCGAACAGGCCGCAGTCGCGGTTGAGCGCCAGGGAGTTCAGCAGGCCCCTCTCGGCGAACAGGTTGAGCGTGTTGTAGACGGTTGCCTTGGAGACGTGGCAGCCGTCACGGCCGAGAGCCTGGATCACCTGCTCGGCAGTCAGATGCTGGTCGCAGGAGAACAGGAGCTCCGCCACGCGCACCCGCTGCCGGGTGGGCTGGATGCCACGCTCCGCGAGGATCGACTCGATGCACTTGCGGCCGGGCCGGGCGCCCTTGGCGTGGTCCATGGGCGGCGAATATACGCCCGCGTGGAAATCGGCTCAAACACCGCGAATTTGCGGGCAGGCGTTTCGCAGCCGGGTCGGTAGCCTCGACGCATGGATGACGGAATTCGCCCGCAACCCGGCCACACGCTCGTCGAACTGCTGGCCACGCTCGGCGTGATCGCGGTCCTGGCCGCATCCGCCGCGCCCTCCTTCGCCCATTGGCTGCTCGACATCCGGCGCGACTCGGCCGTCACGGCCTCGCTGCATGCGGTGCACGTCGCACGGCAGCTGGCAGCCGTGCGCGGTGAGGCGGTGAGTCTCTGCGGAACCCTGGACGAGCTGCGGTGTTCCGGCCTGACCGACTGGTCGCGGGGCCTGCTGCTCGCCACGCAAAGCGGACGGGCACGCCGTGGCCTGACGGTACCCGCGGCCTCGAGCCTGCGCGCAAACCGGGCGGAAATCCGCTTCGAGGCCGGCACCGGCCATGCGAGCCCGGCGACGCTCTCGATCTGCGACCGGCGCGGGGCGGCAGCCGCGCGCACCGTCATCGTCAGCCGCAGCGGACGACCGCGTGCGACCGCACCCGGCGAGGGAGCGCCTTCATGTTGAGGCACCGCGGCGCGCGAGGATTCACCCTGGTCGAGGCGATGGTCGCGCTCATCATCATGCTGGCAGGCGTCGCAGGTTGCAGCCTGCTGCTGATGCGCAGCGTGCAGCATGAACGCGAGTCCGCCACGCGTCGCGCCGTGGTCGGTCTCGCCGGTTCGCTCGCCGAGGAGTTGCGGGCACGCCCGTCGCCGGGCCACGTGCCACTCACGGCCGATGCGCCCGTCATCGTCGAATGGCGTGCGACGGCCCTCGCGGCGTTGCCGGAGGGTGCGGATGCCAGCGTCGATCCTCTTGGCACGACGCCGCCCGGCTACCGCATCACGATCGCCTGGCCCGTGTCGGGCCTGGGAATGCAGCGTTTCACGCTGGCTGTCACGACATGAACCGCGCTGCCGGACTGGCGCTGGTCGAGGTGCTCATCGCCATGCTGCTGGTGCTCGTCGTGACGGCAGCCGCGCTCGCATTCGTCGCGCGCGGGCGCGATGCGCATCGCGCCGGCGAATCCGTGGCGCGGTTGCAGGAATCGCTCGACGACGCTTTCGCGCTGCTCACCGATGACATCCGCATGGCGGGCTACCTCGGCCTCGCACCGGCGGCCACGATGGTCGCCGGAGCTACGCCCATTGGCGATGCCGAGCCCGCGAGCCTTGCCGTGGCCGGAGGCTGCGTCGCTTCCCTCGCGCTCGATATCGCGTTGCCGGTCGCCGTCACGGACGGTGCCTACCGCGCGCCACCGGACATCCCGCTCGGCTGCCGCCCGTCGCCGCGCGGGCGTCACCTGGCGGGAAGCGATGTCCTGATATTGCGTCACGCGGCGGTCGATGCCTCCGGTCCCGCCGGTGGCCGGCTGCAGATCGAATCGACACTGCGCTCGGCGCGGCTGGCAGCGGATGGCACCTCCCGCCTGGGTCCGCACGCGCGCTGGCACGACCTCGAGGTCGGCGTGTACTACGTGAGTGCCGACTCGACCGGACGCGATGGCTGGCCTTCATTGCGACGCAAGCGCCTGGTCGGGGGCGCGCGCCCGGGATTCCAGGACGAGGAACTGGTCGCCGGCATTGCGGATCTGCAGGTCGAGCTCGGACTGGACGACCCGGCGGATGACGATGATGCGATCGATCGCTGGGCGGCGCCGGATGCGGCGACACTCGACGACGTGCCGCGCGCCCTGCGCTTGACGCTGGAGGCGCGCAGCGACGTTCCCGAGGCCGGGCAACCGGAACGCATGAGACGCACGCGCATCACGCGCGTCATCGGCCTGCGCAATGCCGGGGCCGCCCGATGAGGCGGGTACAGGACGGCGCGGCGCTTGCCGTGACGCTCATCCTGCTTGCCGGGCTCGGGGCACTGGCGATGACCGCAGCGGCGGCGGCGGTGGCCGCCCTCGCGCTCGCGGGTCATCAGCAGTCGGCCCGTCAGGCGTTCGAGGCGGCGGAAGCAGGCATCGCGCATTCCCTTGCCTTCGCCGCACGGGCCCGAAGCGAGGGCGCCATCGCCGAGACGCCATACCCGGACGAGTCCGGCGCGCCAGCCGCGTTCTCGGCGCGCATCGTGAATGCCGGTGCGCCTGGCCCGCTGCCCGCCGGTTTCAGCGTCGGTGAGCACGCCGCGGCCTTTTCGGCAAGGCACTATTTCGTGACCGCGGACGGTAGCGCAAGCCGCGGCGTGCAGGTCCGCCTCGAGCAGGGCTTCTATCTGGTCGGGCCGGGTGACGCTCCATGATCCGCCAGCTCCTTCGGGTCAACGCGCCCGCCTGCCTCCTCGGCGTACTGGCGGTCGCGCGGGCCGGCGCCGATGCGGACGAAGCCTGGCTTCATCGCGCGGAAGTGCCGGATGCGGTGAAGCCGCTGCTGGTCCTGCTGCTGGACACGTCGGCGGCCACGGCGCGCACGTTCAGGGCCGTCCCCGCCTACGACCCGGGACGGGATTACTCGGCCCTCGTCCCGGTGGCACAGCGTTGCGGTCCCGCGCGCGTGTACTGGCGCCGCGGCGCCGGGCCGCCCCCCGACTGCGCGATGCAGGCCGGCCTTGACGCCTCGGGAGACGACGCGCGGCGCGGATTCCACTGCGATGCCGCACGCGCGCCGCTGCAACGCCACGGATACTTCATCGCTTCGCGCGCGGCGCAATGGCATGGCAACGGGCGCTGGGCAGCGCTCGTTGCGGACGGCGCCGGTGCCGTCGAATGCCGCGCCGATCGCGGCCGGCACGGAGCCATGGCCGGAACCTGGTACGCGTCGGACGACGGCCCGGATCCCTGGACGGACGATGAGGCGCGCGAGATTCGCTGGAACCGTCCGCCCCACGCGGATCCCCACGTGTTCTACCTCGGCAACTACCTCAATTACCTGCGCGCAGCCCTGCCTCGGGACGAGGTCGTCATCGCCGACCATATGCGCCGGTCGCTCTCGGACGCGCTGCGGGCAACCGACGGCCTGGACGCGGCGCTGCTGCGTTTCGGCGCGGATGGCGATGCACACGGCGGTTACGTGGCGAGCGCCCCGGTACCTTCGGTCGAGGCGGCGACCCGCATCGACGCTTTGGCGGGCACGACGGTTGCGCCGGCGGCGCCGCTGGCAGAACTGCTTTCCGAGGCTGCGGCCTGGCTCGCGGGCGGTCTCGTGCGATTCGGCATCAGCGCGGGTGCGGATCCAGATGCGTTCGACGGTTTCTCCGGACGCTATCGGTCGCCCTTTTCGCACGCCTGCCGCCCGGTCATGTTGTCGTTGGCGACGGCGGGAATCGCGTCCGGTGATGAGTCTGCCGCCGGCGCCGCGGCGACACTGCCGGATTTCACCGCGGCGACCGGAGGCTGCCAGGAGGACTGCCTGGCCGCGCTCGCGCGTTACGTCGCCATCGCGGATCTCAGGCCCGACCTCCAGGGCCGGCAGTCAGCGCAGGTGCGCTGGATCGCGCCGACGCCACCGCCGCGCGCGGTTGCGGAAGCAGCAGGCGGCGCGTCCATTGCGCGACTGGGCGAACCTCTCGCCTATGTTGACCTCATCGCGCAGGCCCATCAGCGGGATGCCGCCGTTCCGGCCGGCCCGGCCCTGTCGGCCCCCGGGTTGCTGGCGGCTTCGGCCACGTCGCACGAACTCGCCGCTGTCTACACGCTGACGGCGCCGCGCGCGAGCGAGCGCTGGGTCGGGAATCTGTTCCGCTATCGGCTGCGCGCGGCGGAGTCTCCGCTCATTCCGCCCACGGTCGTGGATCGCGACGGCGAGCCTGCCATCGACACGGCGACAGGCCTGCCGTTCCCGGCTTCGCGCAGCTCGTGGAGCGATGCACCGGATGCCAGCCTGCTCATGGGCGGCGCTTCCGGCCGCCTGCCCGAAGCGGCTGCCCGGCGCGTCTACTCGGAGCTCGTCACGCCGGACATTGCGGACCCGCGCAATCGGCTCGAGCCCGGCAACGCGGTCATCGATCGTGCGCGGGTCGGGCTCGGCATTGCCGACGACGAGTCGGTCGAAGACGTAATCGGCTGGCTGCTGGCTGCACGCCCACTGGGCGATCCGGGTCTGCGGGCGCCGGTCGTCGTGAGGTATCCGGCGCGGGACCTGGCCCTTGCGTTCGTCGCGACGCACGACGGCCTGCTCCATGCCGTGGATGCGACGAGTGGCGTCGAGCGCTGGGCCTGGCTGCCGCGAACGCTGCTGCCGCGCCTCGGCGCCCTGATGCGCGATGCGCAGACCACCTCGCGCAGTCACGGCATCGACGGGACGCTCGTGGTGCACCGCTTCGATCCGGACAACGATGGCCGGATCGATGCGGCAGCCGGCGAGCATCTCTGGCTGATGTTCGGCCTCGGCCGTGGCGGCGATCATTACTTCGCGCTCGACGTGTCCGAACCGGACCGGCCACGCCTGCTCTGGGAGATCTCGCCCGCCGGCCTCGGAGGGCTCGAGGTCCGGCCCGAACCGGTGATCGCGAGGCTCGCCGTGGGCGACACCGGCCAATCAGCCGGTAGCTGGGTCGTGATGCTGGCGGCGGGTACCGGCCTGCTGGTTCTCGATGCACCGACCGGCCGCACCCTGTGGTCCGCGGCTGCAACGGAGGCCGACCTGCAGGAGCCGGGACTGACGGAGTCCATGGTCTCGGCACCACGCGCGCTGGACCTGGACGGCGATGGTCACATCGATCGCGCCTACCTGCTGGACGTGGCGGGCGGTCTCTGGCGCTTTGACTTCAGGCAGGACGCGCCGCGGGCGGAACTGGCGACTGCCCGCCGCATTGCCAGGCTCGGCACCGGCGACAGACGATTCCAGTCGTCACCAGATGTTTCCGTCGCGAAGCTCGGGAATCGCCGTGAGATCGCCGTCGCTGCGGGGTCGGGCCGCGCCGACCGGCCGCGAGACACTGGCGCGATCGATCGCGCATACGTGCTGTTTGACCGTGAAGGCACCGCAGAGCTGCTGGAGCCGGACCTGCACGATGCCACCGATCGCGCATCGGCGATGCCCGCCACCGCGCCCGGATGGTACCTGAGGCTCGACGCCCATGGCGCCGGCGAGAAGGTCGTCGGCTCCTCGGTGACATTCGATCATGTGCTGAGATTCCAGACCTACCAGCCCCTGCCACCATCGGAGGAGGCGCCCTGCGGCCCGCCGCGCGCCGTACATCGACTCTACGCACGCGATATCCGCACCGGGCTGCCGTCCCATGTCGTCGACCGGCCCGATGGCGAGGAGGAACTCGAGATCGATGCGCCCGGCCTCCCGGTCGACCTGCGGTTCGCGTTTCCGGCGCCCGCGGACGCGCCCTGCCCCGATTGTCGCGCGCGTCCATTCGGACTTGCCGGAGCACGGACATTCGATCCCGGCTACGCCGGCGATCCGGTCAAGACATCATGGCGAAAGCTCCCACCGCCGGATTCACGCTGATCGAGTTGATGATCGCGCTCGCGATCGTCGCGATCACGATGTCGTTCGCGGCCGCTTCTTACCGCGGACACGTGCAGCGCAGCCATCGAATCGAGGCCGTCCACGCGCTGCTCACGGCGGCAGCCGAGCAGGAGAAATTTCATCTTGCGCATGGCCGCTATGGCGATCGGCTCGATGCAGAGGCCGGCAGCGAGCCGCCGGGACTGCCGGTCGCGTCATCGACGCCGCATGGCCGGTACCGGCTGGCCGTCGAGCTCGCGGACGCGGCGCAATTCCGGATCACGGCGATTCCAGCCGGGGGCTTCCCCGATCCGCTGTGCGCGCGACTGTCGCTGGATGAGAGCGGCCGGCGCCAGGCGCTCGATCGCAGCGGCCGCGACAGTACGGCGCGTTGCTGGTGAATGCCTTCGGAAACCGGCCTCAGGCCGATTGCGACCGCGTGAGCTGCCGCAACGACTGCGGCAGCCCGAAGACGACTTTCTCCTCCCGCCCCACGACCTCGACCGCCTCCATGCCGCCCCACTCGCGCAACCGCGCCACCACCTGCTGCACCAGCGTCTCCGGGGCCGAGGCGCCGGCGGTGACTCCGGCTGCCTGCTTCCCTTCGAACCACTCGCGCCTGAGATCGTCGGCGCCGTCCACCAGGTAGCCCGGGATGCCACGCGTGGTCGCGATTTCGCGCAGGCGATTGGAGTTCGAGCTCGACTGCGAGCCCACCACCACGATCACGTCGCACTGCGCCACGAGCTGCTTCACGGCGTCCTGCCGGTTCTGCGTGGCGTAGCAGATGTCCTCCTTGCGCGGCGTCGCGAGCGCCGGGTATCGCTCCCGCAGCTTCGCCATGACGCGGGCGGTGTCGTCCACGGACAGCGTCGTCTGCGTGACGACCGCGAGCTTCGCCGGGTCTCGCACGGACAATCGCACGGCGTCCTCGACAGTCTCCACCAGGTGAATGTGCCCGCCGGCGGAGGCGTCGAACCGGCCCATGGTGCCCTCGACTTCCGGGTGGCCCTCGTGGCCGATCAGGATGACGTCGAGACCCTCGCGCGCGTACTTGCCGACTTCCATGTGCACTTTGGTCACCAGCGGGCAGGTGGCGTCGAACACCGCGAGCCCGCGCCGGGCCGCTTCCTGCTCGACCCGGGAGGGCACGCCGTGGGCGCTGAAGATGACGGTCGCGCCGTCCGGCACGGCGTCTAGCTCGTCCACGAACACGGCGCCCAGGCCGCGCAGCCGCTCGACCACGGATCGGTTGTGCACCACCTCGTGGCGCACGTAGATCGGCGCACCGAACAGCTCGAGCGCGCGTTCGACGATGTCGATGGCGCGGTCCACGCCGGCGCAGAACCCGCGCGGGTTGGCGAGCAGCACCTTCACGCGTCCCGCTCCTTGACGCGGCGCGTGTGCAGGATGGCGTCGATGATCAGCATGATGGCGCCGGTCGTGATGGCGATGTCGGCGGCGTTGAAGGCCGGGAAGTAGGCGTCGCCCCAGTGGAAGTGCAGGAAGTCCACCACGTAGCCGTGGCGCCCGCGGTCGATGGCGTTGCCCAGGGCGCCGCCGAGGATCGCCGCGAGGCCGATCGTGAGCCAGGGATGGCCGCGCGCCGGCAGCGACCGCAGCCAGAAGGCGATCAACACGCCGATCGCTCCTGCGAGCCCGAGGAAGAACCAGCGTTGCCAGCCGCCCGCCTGCGCGAGCAGGCTGAACGCGGCGCCCTCGTTGTGCAGGCGCGTGAGCTCGAGGAAGGGCGCGACCGGCAGCACCTCGAACAGCGCAAACTGCTGCACGACCAGCCATTTCGTCAGCTGGTCCACGGCGACGATCGTCGCCGAGAGCAAGAGCCATGCCAGCCCGGATTTCTTCAGCGCGATCGCATCGTTCATGCGTGGTGCCTCGTCTCGCCGGGTCCTTCCAGGTTGCCGACGCAGCGCGCGCAGATCTCCGGATGCCGCGGATCGCTGCCGACGTCCTCGCGCCGGTGCCAGCAGCGCGCGCACTTGGGCGCATCGAGCACCGCCACCGAGATCCAGGCGCCTTCTTTCGCCACCGACGTCGCGGGCACCGCGTCCACGGGCCTCCCGGAGGCGGCGCGCAGCCGCGCACGCGAAGTGATCAGCACGAAGCGCAGCTCGTCGCCGATGGCCGCCATGCGGCGATGCTGCGCCTCGTCGAGATAGACGTCCACCCCGGCCTCGAGCGGCGCGCCGAGCGCGCCCGCGGCGCGCAGCCGCTCGAGCTCGCGCGCGACATCCGTCTTGAGCGCGATCACGGCATCCCAGTCCACGTCGCCCGCGGCCTTCGCCTCCGGCAGCCCCCACCAGGTCGCGAGCAGCGCCGACTCGTCGCGCGGGCCCGGGAGGTACTTCCAGATCTCCTCGGCGGTGAAGGTCAGGATCGGTGTGAGCCAGCGCACCATCGCCTCCGCCACGTGGTACATGGCCGTCTGCGCGGAGCGCCGTCCCGCGCTCGCCGCCGGCATCGTGTAGAGGCGGTCCTTCAGGATGTCGAGCCAGAAAGAGCCGAGCTCGACGACGCAGAACCCGTGCACCTTCTGGTAGACGAGGTGGAAATCGTAGTTCCGGTAGGCCTCGATGACCTCGCGCTGCAGGCGTGAGGCGGTCGCGAGCGCCCAGCGGTCGATGCCCACCATTTGTTCGGCCGGCACGGAATCGCGCTTCGGGTCGAACCCCGCGAGATTGCCGAGCAGGAAGCGCACGGTGTTGCGCATGCGCCGGTAGCTGTCGGTCATGCGCTTCAGGATCTCGTCGGAGACGGCGATCTCGGCGCTGTAGTCGGTGGCCGCGACCCATAGCCTGAGCACGTCGGCGCCCAGCGAATGCATCACCTTCTGCGGCGCGACCACGTTGCCGAGCGACTTCGACATCTTGCGGCCCTTCTCGTCCACGGTGAAGCCGTGCGTGACCACCGCCCGGTAGGGCGCGATCCCCTTGCCCGCGACCGAGGCGAGCAGCGACGAGTGGAACCAGCCGCGGTGCTGGTCCGAGCCTTCGAGGTAGACGTCCACCGGGAACGGGATCGTGCCGGGGCGCAGCGCCGGCAGGCAGTGGTGCACGACGCCCGAGTCGAGCCAGACGTCCATGACGTCGTCGCACTTCTCGTACACCAGCGCCTCGTCGCCGAGCAGATGCCGCGGGTTCAGCGCGAACCAGGCCTCGATGCCTCCCTGTTCCACGAGCGCGGCGACGCGTTCGAGCAGCTCCGGCGTCTGCGGGTGCGGCTCGCCGGTCTCCTGGTGCACGAACATGGCGAGCGGCACGCCCCAGGCGCGCTGGCGCGAGATGCACCAGTCGGGGCGCGTCTCGATCATGCTGGTGATGCGCTGCTCCCCCCAGTCCGGCACCCAATGCACCGTCTTGATGGCCGCGAGCGCATCGCGCCGCAGGTTCTGCTTCTCCATGCTGAGGAACCACTGCGGCGTCGCTCGGAAGATCACGGGCGACTTGTGCCGCCAGCAGTGCGGGTAGCTGTGCTGGTAGGGCTCCTGGTGGATGAGCCGGTGTTCCTGTTGCAGGATCTCGATGATCCTGGCGTTCGCGTCGAATACCGACAGGCCCTCCACGAGCGGCGTGCCCGGGACGAAGCGCCCGTCGGGCCCCACCGGGTTGTCGATCGGCAGGCCGTACTGCCGGCCCATCTCGTAGTCCTCGGCGCCGTGCCCGGGCGCCGTGTGCACCGCGCCGGTGCCGGTCTCGAGCGTCACGTGATCACCGAGGATCACCGGCAGCTCGCGCTCGTAGAACGGGTGCTCGAGCCGGAGCCCCTCGAGCTTCTCGCCCGGGGCCCTGGCGAGCACGCGCGTGGCGGTCGCGCCGATGCGCTTCGCGACGGCTTCGAGCAGCCCCTCGGCGACCACGGTGCGCTCGCGGCCGGCCGGGCGCTCGAACTCGACCAGCACGTACTCGAGCAGCGGGTGCAGGCAGACGGCCTGGCTCGCGGGCAGCGTCCAGGGCGTCGTGGTCCAGATCGCGACCGTGGCATCGGCCAGCTCCTCGGTCACGAGCCCGAAGCGGCGCGCGGCGTCCATCGGGTCGGCGATCGCATAGCGCACGTCGATCGAGGGCGAGGTGCGGTCCTCGTACTCGACCTCGGCTTCCGCGAGCGAGGAGCGGCAGTCCAGGCACCAGTGCACCGGCTTGTAGCCGCGCACCAGGTGGCCGCGGCGGATGATGGCGGCGAAAGCGCGCAGCTGCTCGGCCTCGTAGCGCGAGGCCATCGTGAGGTAGGGATCGTTCCAGTCGCCGATCACGCCGAGGCGCTGGAAGTCCGCTTTCTGGACCTCCACCTGACTCGCCGCGAACTCGCGGCAAGCCTTGCGGAAGGCGTCCGCGTCCAGCTTCTGGCCGACGCGCCCGTGCTTCTTCTCGACCTGCTGCTCGATGGGCAGCCCGTGGCAATCCCAGCCGGGGACGTAGGGCGAGTCGTAGCCGTCCAGCATGCGCGACTTGACGATGATGTCCTTCAGGATCTTGTTGACCGCGTGGCCGATGTGGATCGCGCCATTCGCGTACGGCGGCCCGTCCAGCAGCACGAACTTCGGCCGCCCGGCGGCGCGCGCGCGCAGCTTCGCGTAGATGTCCTCCGCCAGCCAGCGGGCGACCATCTCCGGCTCGCGCCTCGCGAGGTCCGCCTTCATCGGGAAGTCGGTGGCGGGCAGGTTGACGGTCTGCTTGTAGTCCACGCTCGTCCTCATGCGTCCAGCAGTTCGCGGGCACGCGCGCAGTCCCGGTGCATCTGCGCGGTCATGGCGCCGAGGTCATCGTAGGCGATTTCATCGCGGATGCGCGCGATGAAGTCCACCCACAGCCGCTGCCGGTACAGGTTGCGGTCGACGTCGAACAGGTGCACCTCCAGCAGCCACTCCTTGCCGCCCACGGCGGGCCTCGTGCCGACCGAGGCCACCCCGGGGTGGCGCATGAGCGACGGCCCCGAGACGCGCACGGCGAAGATGCCGGCGAGCGGCGACACGCGCCGGTGCAGCCGGATGTTGGCGGTCGGGAATCCGAGCCGCCGGCCGAGCTGCGCCCCGGAGACCACGCGCCCGCTCATGCGGTAGTCGTGGCCGAGGAGCGCCCGCGCCTCGTCCAGGCGCCCGCCGGCGAGCGCCTCGCGAACGCGCGTGGAACTCGCGCGCTGGCCGCCCACCTCCACCGGCGCCATCTCCTCGACGTCGAAGCCGTGGGTCATCCCCTGGCTTCGCAGGAGCGCGATGTCACCCTCGCGGCCGCGCCCGAACCGGAATCCCTCGCCGATCACGATCCTCTTCGCTCCCATGGCGCGCACGAGCACGCGCTCGATGAATGTCACCCCGTCCCACCGGCTGACGCCGGCGCCGAATCGCAGGACGCGCAGCTCGTCGACGCCGAGCGCCGCGAGCATCTCCGCCTTGTCGCGCAGGCGCATCAGCCGAGCCGGCGCTGCCTCGGGCGCGAAGTACTCGCGCGGGTGCGGTTCGAAGGTCAGCACCGCTGCCGGCAGGCGTTCCTCGCGGCCGCGCAGGAGCAGCCTGCCGATGATGGCCTGATGCCCGAGGTGCAGCCCGTCGAAATTGCCGATCGCGACGACGCTTCCGCTGTCTGCCGTCCGGCAGGGTTCATCGCCGCGTCGAATCAGCATCGGCCCGCCGGGATTTAACAGCTGGCCGGAATTATAGGGATTTAAG
>DATBLN010000020.1:0-7699 GCA_036555345.1 Steroidobacteraceae bacterium | reverse complement strand
GTCGCCGGCGAGCACGCGATCGAGCGTCGCGAGCGTCGCGAGCGTCGCGGCGTCGGTGACCGGCGGCGGCGCGGCCTCGCGCGCGGCCGGCCCGGCGGCGCAGGCGGCCTGCAGGACGATCGCCGCGAGCGCGGCGACGGCGGGGTGGGGACATTTCACGGGGCCTCCTTTCCGGAGGCGCTCAGCCGGCGCCGTCCGGTTCGAGGTAAGTGTAGCCCGCGAGCTCGGACTCGTAGAAGCGCTTCAGCGCCTGGCCCTCGGCGACCGACAGGCGCCCGTCGCGCATCGCGCGCTCGCAGTCGCGCGCGAAGCGCGGGTAGAGCTCGTCGGTGTCGTACTGCATGTAGCCGAGCACGGTGTTGGCGGTGTCGCCCTTGACGATCTCCTCGATCCACCAGCCGTGCTCGTCGTCGAGCCGGATGTGCACCACGTGCGTGTCGCCGAACAGGTTGTGCAGGTCGCCGAGCGTCTCCTGGTAGGCGCCGACCAGGAACGCGGCCAGGAAGTAGTCCTCGCCGGGCACGAGCTCGTGCACCTCGAGCGCGCGCTTGATGTCGCGCGGCGAGACGAAGCGGTCGATCTTGCCGTCGGAGTCACAGGTGATGTCCGCGAGCACCGCGGTGCGCAGCGGCTTCTCGTCGAGGCGGTGCAGCGGCATGATCGGGAACAGCTGGTCGATCGCCCAGCTGTCGGGCAGCGACTGGAACACGGACATGTTGCAGAAGTAGGTGTCGGACAGCACGCTCTCGAGGTTCTCGAGCTCCTCCGGCACGCGGTTGAGCCGGCGCGTCAGGTCGCGCACGCGCGCGCAGGTCGCCCAGTAGAGCCGCTCGGCGAGACTCCTCATCTCGATGTCGAGGTAGCCCAGGCTGAACATCTGCTGCGCCTGCTCGCGCGCCTGCTGCGCGTCGTGCCAGCACTCGACCAGGCGGCGCTCGCTGACGGTCGCGTGCGCCTCGTACAGGTCCGCGACCGGCTGCGGCAGGTGGCCGTCGTCCACGGTCGCGCGCTCCGGCACGCTGAACACGTCGAGCCGGGACGCGCCCAGCACGTTGAACACCAGGATGCTGTGGTGCGCCGCGATCGCGCGCCCGGACTCGCTGACGATCACCGGGTGCGGCAGCCCGCGCGCGTTGCACACGCTCGCAATGCGGTAGACGACGTCGCTCGCGTACTCGCGCAGCGAGTAATTGGTCGAGGACTCGAAGTTGGTGCGCGAGCCGTCGTAGTCGACGCCGAGCCCGCCGCCGACGTCGATGTACTCGAGGCCGGCGCCGAGCCGCGCGAGCTCCGCGTACACCTGCGCGAGCTCGTTGACGGCGTCCTTGACGCGGCGGATGTCGTGCAGCTGCGAGCCCGGGTGGCAGTGCACGAGCTTGAGGCAATCGAGCATGCCGTGCGAGCGCAGCACCTCGACGAGCTCCAGGATCTCGGTGGTGAACAGCCCGAACTTGGAGCGGTCGCCCGCCGACTCGCGCCAGCGCCCGGCGCCCTCGGCGGCGAGCTTGACGCGCACGCCGATCTGCGGGCGCACCTGGTACTTCTCGGCGTGGCGCAGGATGTAGCCGAGCTCTGAGAAGTTCTCGATCACCGGGATGATCGAGCGGCCGAGCTTGGACGCGAGGATCACGGCCTCGATGTAGCTGTCGTCCTTGAAGCCGTTGCAGATGATCAGGCGCTGGGGCGCGTCCTCGGTCATCGCCATGACCGCGAGCAGCTCCGGCTTGCTGCCGCACTCGAGGCCGAAGCCGAGCTCCGCGCTGCCGCGGTAGACCTCCTCGACCACGAGCCGCTGCTGGTTCACCTTGATCGGGAACACGGCGGCGTAGCGGCCCCGGTAATCGTTCTCGGCGATCGCCGCGGCGAAGGCGTCGTGCAGCGAGCGCAGGCGGTCGCGCAGGATGTCCGAGAAGCGGATCACCATGGGCGCGGTCAGGTCGCGGGCGCCGAGCTGCTGCACCACCTCGAAGAGGTCGATCTCGCGGCTCTCGTCGCGGCCGGGCCGGACCACGACGTTGCCGGCGGCATTGATGCCGAAATAGCCGCCGCCCCAGGAGCGCACGGCGTACAGGTCGTTGGAGTCCTCGATGCTCCAGGAGGGCCGCGGTGTCACCGAGCCGCGCGTCGGGCTGTCCAACCTAGGGAACCTCGGTCCTGTTCGCGGAATGCAGGGCGCGGACGATACCAGAACCGCCGCTGATGTAAATCATTCGCCGCGCGCGACGGGCCGCGCGGGATCGCGGATCCACTCGCTCCAGGAGCCCGCGTAGAGCCGCCCGCCGGCGATGCCCGCGGCCTCGAGCGCGAGCAGCCCCTGGCAGGCGGTCACGCCCGATCCGCACATGAACACTGCGCCGCCGCCCGCGCCGGCGCCCGCGACCTCGCGCAGGCGCGCGGCGAGCGCGGCCGGCCCGAGAAAGCGCCCGTCCGGGCCGAGGTTCCCGAGGTACGGCAGGTTGACCGCGCCCGGGACGTGCCCGGCCACCGTGTCGAGCGGCTCGACTTCGCCGCGGAAGCGCTCCGCGCCGCGCACGTCGATGAGCGACCCGCCGCGCGCGAGCAGGCCGGGGATCTCCTCCGCCGCGCAGAGCATCTGCGGGCGCGGGCGCGCCATGAAGCGCGCGGGCCCGCGGGCGGTGGCTTCGCGGGTGACGGGGCGGCCCTCGGCGAGCCACGCCGCAAAGCCGCCGTCCAGGACCGCGACCGCGTCGTGGCCGAGCCAGCGCAGCATCCACCACAGCCGGGCGGCATAGGCGCCGCCGCCGGCATCGTAGGCGACGACCTGGGTGGCGCCGGAAATGCCGAAGCGCGAGAACGTGGCCTCGATTTCGGCCACCGGCGGCAGCGGGTGGCGGCCCGTCTTCGCCGTGACGGGCGCGGACAGGTCGCGCTCGAGGTCGGCGTGGATCGCGCCCGGGATGTGCCCCTCGCGCCAGGCCCACGCACCCGCCTTCGGATCGGCCAGCTCGAAGCGGCAGTCGGCCACGAGCCAGTCCGGGTCGGACAGCCGCGCGGCCAGCGCCGCGGTCGAGATCAGCGTCGTGTATGCCAATCCGCGCACCCTGACGGCGCCTGCAACCCTTTTGCCGCCGGCCGCATCTTAACGCCTGATGGATGCCGCAACGCCCGCCGGCTGGCCGGATTCCTGCAGTCCCTCCGTCCCGGACCGGCGGGCGTTGCCGCAACTCACCGACCGCGAGCGCGATTTCTGGCGCCGAGCGGTCGAAGCCGAGCGCCGCCGTGCCGGCCGGCGGCGCCTCAGCGCCGCGCCGGCAGCCTTCCTGCCACCGCCAGACCGATGATCGTGATGGCGCTGCCCGCCATGGCGAGCGCCATGTCCTTCTGCCCGTCCCAGATGTCGCCCTGCGTTCCGAGATAGGCCTGCCCGAGGTCGCCGCCGAACACCAGCGCGGCCGCGTACTCGATCAGCTCGTAGATCGTCGAGTGCGAGACGATGAACAGGAACGGGAAGAGCGCCGCCCAGCTCCTCGGGTAGCGCCCGTAATGCGCGAAGATCTCGACCGCCGCCGGCGTGATGAGCAGCCCGTAGAGGAAATGCACGAGCCGATCGTAATGATTGCGCGCGAAGCCGAGCGCGCCGTCGAGCGACGCGCCGGTCGCCGCCTGGAACCACTGGTCGTAGGGCACGAGTGAATACGTGTAGTGCGCGCCGACGGCGTGGACCAGGAAGAACACGAACAGGCAGGTGTAGGTGAAGTCGGAGAAGCGCAGGCGCTTCGCCGTGACCACGAGCAGCGGCACGGCGACGATCACCAGCATGTTCTCCAGCAGCCAGTCCTGCCGGTACAGCGGATCGATCGCGAGCGCGACCCAGGCCACCGCGTAGACCGCGAGCAGAGCGAGCGGATAGCGCCACTTCGGGTTCAATTTACGGTACATTCTGCGCCCTGATGACACAGCACACCGCGCACACGCATTTTCCCGGGCGGCTGATCTTCATCGGCTTCGGTTCCATCGGCCAGGGCGTGTTGCCCCTGATCCTGCGACACGTCGGCGGGCTTACGCCGGACCGCATCACCATCGTGACCGCCGACGACGCCGGCCGCGCGGCCGCCGAGCGGCATGGCGTCAAGTTCGTCGTGCACCCGCTCACGCGCGAAAACTACCGCCACGTGCTCGACCCCCTCGTGGGCCGCGGCGACTTCGTGCTGAACGTGTCGGTGGACGTCTCGAGCATCGCGCTCATCAAGCTCTGCCACGAAAAAGGCGCGCTGTACCTGGACACCTGCATCGAGCCCTGGCCCGGCGGCTACACCGACCCGAACATCCCGGCCAGCCGCCGCACCAATTATGCGCTACGCGAGGAAGTGCTGGAACTGCGCAAGGGCTGGACCAACGGGCCGACCGCCGTCGTCACGCACGGCGCCAACCCGGGCCTCGTCTCGCACTTCACCAAGCAGGCGCTGCTCAACATCGCCGCCGACACGGGCCGCGACGCCGTCCCCGGAAATCGCGACCAATGGGCCGCGCTCGCCCGCGAGCTCGGCGTCAAGGTCATCCACATCGCCGAGCGGGACACGCAGGTGTCCTCGCGGCCGAAGATGCCGGGCGAGTTCGTCAACACCTGGTCGGTGGACGGCTTCGTCAGCGAGGGCAGCCAGCCCGCGGAGCTCGGCTGGGGCACGCACGAGCGGCACTTCCCGCGCGACGGGCGCCAGCACGACTTCGGCCGCAAGAGCGCCATCTTCCTGACGCAGCCGGGCTGCGCGACGCGCGTGCGCACCTGGACGCCGGAGGCCGGGCACTTCTTCGGCTTCCTGGTCACCCACGGCGAGTCGATCTCGATCTCGGACTACCTGAGCGTGCGGCAGAACGACCGGGTGGTGTACCGCCCGACCGTGCACTACGCCTACCACCCGTCCGACAACGCGGTGCTGTCGGTGCACGAGTTCTGCGGCCGCAATTTCCAGCTGCAGGAACACAAGCGGATCATGATGGAGGACATCACCGCCGGCATCGACGAGCTGGGCGTGCTGCTCGCGGGACATGCGAAGAACGCCTACTGGTACGGCTCGCAGCTCTCGATCGACGAGGCGCGCCGGCTCGCGCCCCACAACAGCGCGACCTCGCTGCAGGTCACGGTGGCGGCGCTCGCCGGCATGATCTGGGCGATCGAGAACCCGGCCATGGGCCTGGTCGAGCCCGACGAGATGGATTTCCGGCGCAGCCTCGAGATCTGCATGCCCTACCTGGGGCCGGTGGTCGGCAAGTACAGCGACTGGACGCCGCTCTTCGACCGCGGCCGGCTGTTTCCCGAGGATCTCGACGAAAGCGATCCCTGGCAGTTCAAGAACATCCGCGTGGTGTATTGAAGCCTACGGATAGTCGATCGCGACGACCGTGAACCGGCTGCGACCCGCCGGCAGCTCGAGCTCGAACTCGTCGCCCACGCGCTTGCCGAACAGCGTCCGCCCCAGCGGCGCATCCATGCTGATGAAGCCGGGCTCGCGGTCGAACTCGTCGGGCCCCACGATGCGGTGACGCCGCGTCGCGCCGCGCTCGTCCTCGAGCGTCACCCAGGCGCCGAAGAATGCGCGCGAGCGGTCGGCGGGCGGCGTGCCGACGACCTTGAGGCCGTCGAGCCGCTGGCGCAGGAAGCGCACGCGCCGGTCGATCTCGCGCAGCCGCCGTTTGCCGTAGAGGTATTCGGCGTTCTCGGAGCGGTCGCCCATGGCGGCAGCTTCGGCGACGGCGCGCGTCACGGCCGGCCGCTCACGGCTCCAGAGCTCCTCGAGTTCCGCACGCAGGCGTGCCGCGCCTTCCGGCGTGGCGTACTTGGAGCCCTGGCTGGATCGCGGTCCGGGCCGGTTCAAGTCGGCGCTCCCATCGGTCAAGCTGCTGAATCATAAGGCTTTTCGGCAGCGCCGCGTCAATGCGGGCGAATTGTGGCCTGGATCACGGAGGCCTGCGGATCGCGGCGCTAACGTAATCACCGTAATTCCTGTCTGCGTCGGTATCCCCTAGCGGACTTCCTTCCCTTCACCGAAAGTCCGCACTTCGGCCCCGGACCTCAAATCCGGGGCTTTTTTTTGGCCCGCTATGATGCGGCGATGGCGCAGGCCGCGTTCACCGATCATTTCTCGCCGCAGGCGGCCGATTACGAAAAATTCCGTCCTGCCTATCCGCCGGCGCTCTTTGAGTGGCTGGCGGAGCAGGCTCCGGCGCGCTCGCTCGCGCTGGACGTCGCGAGCGGCAACGGCCAGGCGGCGCTGGCACTCGCGCCGCACTTCGATGCGGTCATCGGCTGCGAACCGAGCGCCGCCCAGCTGGCGGCGGCGCGGGCGCACCCGCGCATCGAATACCGGCGCGAGACGGCGGAATCGCTGTCGTTGCCGGACGGCTCGGTGGACCTGCTGACCGTGGCGCAGGCCGCGCACTGGTTCGACTGGCCGGTGTTCTGCCGCGAGGCCGCCCGCGTGCTGAAGCCGGGTGGCGTGCTCGCGATCTGGAGCTACGCGCACTGCGCGGTCACGCCCGGCGTGGACCGGGTGATCGGCGATTTCGCGCGCGACGTCGTCGGTCCGTACTGGCCGCGCGAGCGCCACCTCGTGGACGAGGGCTACCGCGATCTCGCCTTGCCATTCGCGCCGCTCGCGCCGCCGCCGCTGGAGATGGGCGCCGACTGGGGCCATGCCGAGATGCACGGCTACATCGGCACCTGGTCGGCCGTCACGCGCTGCCGCACGCGCACGGGGCGCGACCCGATGGCGCTGCTCGCGCCCCCACTGGCGGCCGCCTGGGGCGAGGGCGCCCGCACCGTGCGCTGGCCGCTGGTCGTGAAGGCGGCCCGGGCCTGACCCGCCGCGCCGCGCGCTTTCATCCCGGCGCAGCAACGCCTGGTCGCGGTTCGCAACCGGCCGCCCCGGCGGCTGCCTTATACTGCGCGCCCCCGAGACCCTTGGAGATGCCGGATGTCGCTGCTCCGACTGCTGCCAGCATTGATCCTTGCCATCGCCACGACCGCCCGCGCCGACGGACCGGCGGCGCCGCTGAAGTCGGGCATCGACCTGACGTCGATGGATCGCAGCGTCCGTCCGCAGGACGACCTGTTCCGCCATGCCAATGGCACCTGGCTCGCGACCGCGCCGTTCCCGCCCGAGTACCCGCGCGCCGGCATCATCATCTGGCTGTTCGAGAAGGCGGAGGGCGACGTCCACCGGATCCTGCTCGAGGCCGCGGCCGCCGGGGAGGCCGCGACGCCCGCCCAGCAGAGGCTCGGCGACCTGTATGCGAGCTTCATGGACGAGGCGCGGGTCGAGGCGCGCGGGATCGCGCCGCTCGCGCCGCTCTTCGCCGAGATCGCCGCCATCGACGGGCCGGCCGCGCTCGCGGCCTTTTTCGGGCGCGCGCAGGGGCTCGGCATCAGCGTGCCGATGGGCGTCTTCGTATCCCCGGATGACCGCAATGCCACGCACAACATCGCCTTCCTGACGCAGTCCGGCCTCGGCCTGCCGAACCGCGACTACTACCTGCGCGACGACGAGACCCACGCCGGCATCCGCGCGAAGTACGTGGACTATCTGGCGAAGCTCTTCACGCTCGCGGGCGAAACGGACGGCGCCGCCCGCGCCGGCAGGATCCTCGCGCTGGAGACGAAGATCGCCACCGACCAATGGACGCCGGTGCAGGACCGCGATCCGGTCGCGACCTATAACCGGCACGGCATCGATTCCGCCAC
>DATBLN010000176.1:0-9510 GCA_036555345.1 Steroidobacteraceae bacterium | reverse complement strand
TTGAGCGCGTGGCTGACCGAGCGCCAGTAGCCGACGTCGATGCCGATCTCCTGGCGCTGGTACTCGACCGACACGTTCGGCACGTCGTAGGGGTAGTTCTGCGCCGCCTCGACGGCGAACGGGTCCGCCACCTTGGGATCGGCCACGACCGCCGGGGCCCAGCGCGCGGTGATCGAGGGGCTGCACAGGTGCAGGCGCCACGCGATGAGCGCGCCGTCGGCATCCAGCGCGCCCTCGACCGTGTCGTGCGCCGGCGGGCGGTAGTTGTCGTGCGCGGTGTCGTCCTCGCGCGTGTAGATGAGCTGCACCGGCTTGCCGACGGCCTTCGAGGCCTCGACCGCGGCCGGAATGAAGTCCACGTCGAGCCGCCGGCCGAAGCCTCCGCCCAGGAGCGTCGTGTGCACCTTCACCTGCCCGGGCTCGAGTCCCGCCGCCGCAGCGGCCGTCGCCTGCGCGACGCCCTGCACCTGCGTCGGCACGTACAGGTCGCAGCCGTCGGCGCGCACGTCGGCCGTGCAGTTCTGTGGCTCGAGCGTCGCGTGGGCGAGGAGCGGCAGCCTGTATACGGCCCGCAGCTTCCTGCGCGCACCCGCGATCGCCGCGGCCGCGTCGCCGTCGCTGCGCACCGCGATGCCGGCGCCGGGCCTCGCCGCCTTCGCGAGCGTCGCGAACACGGCGGCGCTGTCGAGCCGCGCGTTCGGGCCGTCGTCCCAGGTGACCTTCAGGGCGTCGCGCGCCTGGCGCGCCTGCCAGAAGTGATCGGCGACGACGACCACGCCGCGCGAGGTGGCGACGACCTTGCGCACGCCCGGCATCGCCTCCGCCGCCGCGGCATCCACGGCCGCCGCCCTGCCGCCGAGGGCCGGCGGCATCGCGACCGACGCGTACAGCATGCCGGGGAGGCGCACGTCGATGCCATAGGTCGCGCTGCCGTCCACCTTGCCCGCCGAGTCGGTGCGCTTCGCGCGCGTGCCGATCAGCCCGAAGTCCGCCGGCGGCTTCAACGCCACCTCCTGCGGCACCGGCAGCTTCGACGCCGCCTCCGCCACCGCGCCGTAGGTGAGCGCGTCGCCGTCCGCATTGAACACCTGCCCGCCCTCGACGCGGCATTCCGACGCGTCCACGCCCCAGGCGGCGGCGGCCGCCTGCACCAGCATGACGCGCGCGGTCGCGCCCGCCTGGCGCAGCTTGTCCCAGGCGTCGCGCACGCTGGTGCTGCCGCCCGTGACCTGGATGCCGAGCAGCTTGTTGACGTAGGCCTCGCCCGGCGGCGCCGCCTCGACCGCAATCGCGGCGAGCGGCACCTCGAGCTCCTCGGCGATCAGCATCGGCAACGCCGTGTAGACGCCCTGCCCCATCTCGGAACGGTCCACGAGGACCGTGATCGAGTTGTCGCCGCCGATCCTGAGCCAGGCGTTCGGCATGCCGCCCACGGCGGAGCCGAGCGGTTTCTTTCCGCAGCCGGGCAGCGTGAGCGCGATGACGAGTCCGCCGCCCGCGAAGGCGGTGAGCTTGAGGAAGTCGCGGCGACCCGGATCGTCCATCACGGCGCTCATGACGCACCTCCCTCGCGCGCGAGCTCCGCGGCGCGATGGATCGCCTTGCGGATGCGCGGGTAGGTCCCGCAGCGGCAGATGTTTCCGGCCATGGCCGCGTCGATGTCGGCGTCGGTCGGCGACGGGTTCGCGGCGAGGAGCGCGACCGCCGACATGATCTGGCCCGACTGGCAGTAGCCGCATTGCGGCACGTCGAGCTCGAGCCAGGCGCGCTGCACGGGATGGCTGCGGTCGGCCGACAGCCCCTCGATGGTCGTGACCTGCCTGCCCTCCGCCGCGGCGGCGGGCGTCTGGCAGGCTCGCACGGGCTGGCCGTCGAGGTGCACGGTGCAGGCGCCGCACAGCGCGATGCCGCAACCGAATTTCGTGCCCGTGAGGTTCAGGTGATCGCGCAGCACCCAGAGCAGCGGCGTCTCCGGCGCGGCGTCGGTCTCGTGTTCACGGCCATTGACGCTGAGCTTCATGTTCAGGCACTCCCCGGCTGACCCGACCGGCCGCATTATTGCGCCGGTCGCGCCCGGCCGCACTAGAATTAGCCGGTGGATGCGCTCGTCTTCATCGTCGACTCGGTCCTGACGTTCCTCGTCTACGCCTTCCTGCTCCGGGTCCTGCTGCCGCTCGCCCGCGCGGACTTCCGCAACCCGCTGTCGCAGGCCATCCTGGCGCTGACGAGCTGGCTCGTCAGGCCGCTGCGGCGCATCCTGCCGCCGGTCGGGCGCGTGGACACGGCCTCGGTCGTCGCGCTGCTCGCCGTGCAGGTGACGGCCACCCTGGCCCTGTTCCGGCTCCAGGCCGGCGCCCTGCTGCCCGTCGTGCCGCTCGTGGTGACGGCGCTGCGCTCGCTCGCGCTGCACGTGCTGCTCCTGTACACGGTGCTGATCTTCATTTACGCGCTGCTCTCCTTCGTCGCGCCGGGCGTCAGGAGCCCGGCGACGGCGCTGCTCGCCTCGCTGTGCGAGCCGGTCCTGATGCCCTTGCGCCGCGTGCTGCCCATCGTCGGCGGCCTCGATTTCTCGCCGCTGGTCGCGATCGTCGGCCTGCAGGCGCTGCGCCTCCTGATCAGCTGACCGTGGCCGCGAGCTGGTGGCGGCGGGAGCCGTCGGGACTGCGCCTGGCGATCCGCCTGCAGCCGCGCGCCGGCGCCGACCGTGTCTGCGGCGTGCAGGGAGGGCGCCTGAAGGTGCGCATCGCGGCCGCGCCGGTGGCCAACGCCGCCAACCGGCGCCTGTGCCGCTTCATGGCGGAAATCTTCGGCGTGCCCGCCGGAGCGGTGCGGCTGCTGCAGGGCGAAAGGTCCCGCGACAAGCTGCTGGCGGTGGACGGGGCGCGAGTCCTGCCGCCCGCACTGGCCGCCCGCGTCGATGATGGCGGTTGACGGCGCCACCGTGGCGCTCGCGCGGGCCGCCGCGGCGGCCGGCGCCTGCATCCTGCTCGCGGCCTGCGGGCCGGAAGCCGTCCCGCCCCCGCCCGCGCCTCCTTACACGGACCCGGGGTTCGTGGATGCGGGCGATTCCCGGCTCCACTACGCCCTGACGCCGACGACCGCGCTGCCATCAGAGATTGCAGGCAGTTACGGCATTGTGCAGAGACGCAATCTAGCTCTGCTGACGATCGTGATCACCGCGCGCGACGGCACGCCGCGCGACGCGAGCTCCCTCGCGGCGACGGCGGTGTCGCTCACGGGCCTGCGCCAGGCCCTCGGCCTCGCGCGCCACGACGCCGCGACCGGCCCGACCTGGCTCGCGACGGTCGCGATCCGCGACCGCGAGCCGGTGACGATCGAGATACGGGCGCGAGCGCAGGACGGGGGGCCGGAGATCGCGGCCCGCTTCACGCGGACATTTCATCTCGATTGACGCGCCGGCATGCCGCGAATGCCGTAAAATACCGAGCGAAACCGTCGTCGACCACTTATGCAGCGGGTTTTTCCGTGGTATGGTGCGCGCCGACATCGACTCAGGCGGGTTCGCCCCGCTCGTGACAAACCACAGGAGATAGCTCAATGGCGAAAAAGAATGCGGCTCCGACGAAGTCGCAGATCGTTGCGGCGGTGGCGGGGCAGACCGACCTCAGCAAGAAGCAGGTCGGCGCCGTGCTCGAGGCCCTGACGGGCCAGATGAAGAAGGCGCTGAAGGGCGTCGGCGTTTTCACGCTTCCCGGCGTCTGCAAGATGCGCGTCGTGAAGAAGCCCGCCACCAAGGCGCGCGAGGGCGTCAATCCCTTCACCGGCGAGAAGATGATGATCAAGGCCAAGCCGGCCTCGAAGAAGGTGCGCATCCGCGCCCTCAAGAACCTCAACGAGATGGTGGGCTGAAGCCCGCCTTCCCGTCCTCAGTTCTGTCTGGCGACGGGGCGGCCTGGCCGCCCCGTTCGTTTTTGTGGCGCCGCGTGAATGCGCCCTCAGGCGCCGGGAAGCCGCGCCGCGAGCCACGCGCCGACCCGCGCGCGCAGCTCCGTGAGGCGGCCGTGGAAGAAGTGCTCGGCGCCGGCGACCATCATGACCTCCGGCGCCGGCGACACGGCCCGCGTCCAGCCGAGCACCGCCTCGTGGTTCACGAGTTCGTCGGCGTCGCCCTGCACCACCAGCCAGCGGCAGCTGGGCGCAGCGTGCCTGGAGAAATCGAAGCGCTGGACCGGCGGCGCCACCGTCACGAGCAGGCCCGCGTCGCGCAACGTCGCAAGCCGGAACGCCACCCACGCCCCGAACGAGAACCCCAGCGACCAGATCGCCCGGTAGCCGCGCTCGCGCCGCGCCCAGTCCGCGAGCCAGGCTGCGTCCTCGCTCTCCCCTTCGCCATGGTCGTGCTTCCCGCCGCTCGCGCCAACGCCGCGGAAATTGAACCTCAGGCTGGCGACGCCCACGTCGTGGCAAGCGCGCGCGAGGGTATGCACGACCTTGTTCTGCATCGTCCCGCCGTAAAGCGGATGGGGATGGCAGCAAACCGCGATGATGTCTTCTCGCGCTCCCGGGGGCTTCTCGAGCAAGGCCTCTACCGGACCAGCACCGCCCTGAAGGAGGAGGCTCTCAGCGATGGGCGAATGCCGTGTCATGGAATCTCAGGCGAATGGCGGGCGGCAAGTCGTCTGCGAGCGCGTAAGTTCCGGCGGCGCGAGCAGGCGAGCTTGCCGCCCGCCATTCGCATGCGCTTCCACGGCGCGGCTGTCGTTCAACGCTTGTAGATCACTCCGTCTTTCATGACGAAGGTGACTCGTTGGAGAACGCTGATGTCCTCCAGGGGGTTGCCGGGCACCGCAATGATGTCAGCCAGCTTCCCCGTCTCGACGGACCCGAGGCGATCGGCGACTTCGAGATACGTCGCCGGAACCATCGTCGCGGACTTGATCGCGGCCATCGCGGGCATGCCGGCCTCGGTCATGTAGGCGAACTCCCTCGCGTTCGTGCCGTGCTCGCAGACGCCGCAGTCGGTGCCGAACATGATCGTCAGCCCGGCGCGCCACGCCTTGGCGAAGGTGTCCTGGATCTGCGGGCCGACGGCGAGCGCCTTGGGGCGGACCAGCTCGTTGAAATAGCCGGGATCCTGGGCCTTGTCATAGACCCAGCGGCCCGCGGAGATCGTCGGCACGTAGTGGGTGCCCTTCTGCCTCATGAGGCGCATCGCCTCGTCGTCCATGAAGGTGCCGTGCTCGATCGAGTCCACGCCCGCGCGCACCGCGCGCTTGATGCCCTCCGTGCCGTGCGCGTGCGCGGCGACCTTCATGCCGTAGTCGTGCGCGGTCGAGACCACCGCCGCCAGCTCCTCGTCGGTGAACTGCGGCGCCGTACCGGACTTGGCGATGGACAGCACGCCGCCGGTCGCCGTGATCTTGATCGAATCGGAGCCGTCCTGGTAGCGCCTGCGCACCGCCTCGCGGCAGCTGTCCGGGCCGTTGCAGACCGTGTCGAGGCGGGGATCCTCGCTGTACAGGAACGGCCCCCAGGAATTGCTCGCATCCGCGTGCCCGCCGCGCGTGGCGATCGAGCGGCCGGAGGTGAACACGCGCGGGCCCTTCACCTTGCCCTGCTCGACCGCGCGCTTCAGCGCGATCGAGACACCCCACTGGTCGCCCAGGTTGCGCACGCTCGTGAAGCCTGCGAGCAGCGTGCGTTCGGCATACACCACGGAGTCGAAGGCGCGCTCCGCCTCGCCTTTCTTGACGTTGTCGAGCTCGCTGCGGCGGCTGTGTTCCGAGGTCAGGTGCACGTGCATGTCCATGAGGCCCGGCAGCACGGTCGCGCCGGAGAGGTCGACGACCGAGTCCCCGGCGCCGGCCGCGCGGAAGCCCGGCTCGACGGCCGTGATGCGGTTTCCGTCCACGACGATCGTGACGCGCTCGCGCGGGCTGTCCGCGACGCCGTCGATCAGGCGGCCGGCATGGATCAGCGTGGCGGCGTCGGCCGCGCACGCACAGGTTGCGAGCGCCGCGGTGGCCAGGAGTCGCATCGGGCAGTTCCTCATGTCATTGGGCCTGGGGCGTCAGGGTCACGGTCTCGACGGCGAGCAGCTCGATCTCGAACACGAGCGTCGAATGCGGCGGGATCAGGCCATTGCCGATGTTGCGCGCGCCGTAGGCGAGCGAGGGCGGGATCACGAGCAGGCGCCGCCCGCCGACTCTCATGCCGGGGACGCCCTGGTCCCAGCCGCGGATCACGCGGCCGGCGCCGAGCGGGAACGAAAACGGCTGACCGCGCTCGCGCGAGCTGTCGAACTGTTTGCCGCGCTGGCCGGTCGCCGCGGGATCGTGCAGCCACCCGGTGTAGTGCACGATCGCGATCATGCCGGGCAGCGCCTCGTCGCCGATGCCCGTCACCAGGTCCGTCACGAGCAGCGTCTCGGCGGGCGCCGCCGCGGGCGCCGGCGGCGTCACGGGCGCCTCCTGCGCCGGCGCGGGTATCGCGAAGAAGAGCGCCGCAACGAGGCAATGACAGCTTCCGTTCATCGAAAAAAATATAGCAGCTTTGGCGCCGGCGGGCAGTCCGCGCTCAGTGCCGGCCGAGCAGCCACTCGTTGAGGCGCCGCAGGAAGCCCGCCGGGTCCGGCAGCGCGCCGCCGTCGGCGATCGTCGCCTCGTCGGCGACAAGCGCGGCGAGCGAGTCGAACGCCGGCCCCTCGGGCAGCGCGCCAAGCCGCGCGATGAGCGGGTGCGCGGGGTTGAGCTCGAGCCACGGCCTGCCGGGCGGCAGCTTCTGGCCGGCGGCCTCGAGCAGGCGGCGCAGCTGCGGGCCGGGATCCGCCGCGTCGCGCACGAGGCAGGCCGCCGATTCCGCGAGCCGGCGGCTCATGCGCACGCCGGCGACGCGGTCCGCGAGCCTGGCGGCCACGCGCGCGCACACCTCCGCCGGCGCCTCCCCTGCCGCGGGCGCGGGCGCGGGCGGCAGCCCGTCCTCCGCGAGCTCGCCGCTGCCGGCGTCGCGCCACTCGCGTCCGTCGAATTCGCCGAGTTGCGCGACGAGCCAGGGGTCGATGCGGTCGTGCAGCAGCAGCACCTCGACGCCCCGCGCGCGCAGGCCCTCGAGCTGCGGACTCGCGCGCGCGGCGGACTCGCTGTCGGCCAGCAGGTACCAGATGTCCTTCTGGCCCGCCGGCATGCGCGCGACGTAATCCGCGAGCGCCACCGACTGGCCCTCGGCGGTGGTCGAGGCGAAACGCAGGAGCGGCAGGAGGCGGTCGCGGTTGCCGGGATCCTCGACCACCCCTTCCTTCAGCACGTTGCCGAAGCCGGCCCAGAAGGCCCGGTACTTCTGCGGCTCGTCCGCGGCGAGCTTCGCGAGCAGGTCGAGCACGCGGCGCGTCACCGCGGACTTGATCGCGGCGGTCTCCGGGTCCTGCTGCAGCAGCTCGCGCGAGACGTTGAGCGGCAGGTCCGCCGAGTCCACGACCCCGCGCACGAAGCGCAGGTACAGCGGCAGGAACTGCTCGGCGTCGTCCAGGATGAACACGCGGCGCACGTAGAGCCTGAGGCCGCGGGCGGACTCGCGGTGGTAGAGGTCGAATGGCGGGTTCTCCGGCAGGTACAGGAGCGTGGTGTACTCGCGCCGGCCCTCGACCTGGTGGTGGGCCCAGGCGAGCGGGTCGCCGGCGTCGTGGGACACGTGGCGGTAGAACTCCCGGTACTCGTCGTCGCCGATCTCCTGGCGCGGGCGCGTCCACAGCGCCTGGGCCTGGTTGACCCGGTCGTACTCGCCCTTGCCGCCGTCGGGGCGCAGCAGCACGGGGAACGCGATGTGGTCGGAGTAGCGCCGGATCAGCGCGCGCAGCCGGAAGGCGTCGGCGAACTCCGCGGCATCCTGCTTCAGGTGCAGCGTGACCGTCGTGCCGTGCGACTCGCGCGGGACCGTCTCCAGCGTGTAGGAACCGTCGCCCGCGGAGCTCCAGCGCACGGCCTCGTGCGCGGGCGCGCCGGCGCGGCGCGAATGGACCTCGACGCGGTCGGCGACCATGAAGGCCGAATAGAAGCCGACCCCGAACTGGCCGATGAGCGCGCTGTCCTTCTGCGCATCACCCGTGAGGCTCGCGAGGAACTCGGTCGTGCCCGACTTCGCGATCGTGCCCAGGTGCTCCGCGGCCTCCTGCCGCGTCATGCCGATGCCGGTGTCGGTGACCGACAGCGTGCGCTGCCCGGAGTCGAAGTCCACGCGGATCTCGGGCGCGCCGGGGGCGAGCGAGGCGTCGGACAGCGCGGCGAAGCGCAGCCGGTCGCAGGCGTCGGAGGCGTTCGAGACCAGTTCGCGCAGGAAGATCTCGCGGTGGCTGTACATCGAGTGGATGACGAGCCGCAGCAGGCGGTTGACCTCCGCCTGGAAGCCACGGGTCTCGGTCGCGCGTTCGTCCATCGGGCCCTCCCCTCGGGGAGCGCCAATGGTGGCACGTCAGGCGGGATTCAAGTGCGCCGGCGGGGCCGGCGCCGGCTCAGATCCGGGGGGCGTCGCGGCGCGCCGGCCAGAGGCCGAGTCGGTGGCGCAGGACGCACACCAGGTCTTCGATTTCGTCGAGCAGCTGGACGATGCGCTCCACGGGCGGGCTCAGCGCCGGTGGGCGCCGTTGGCGCCGGGCTCTTCGTCGGCGTCGGCCGCGAAAGCGCCGCGCACCTTGTCGGCCCAGGACTTGTAGCTCGCGTACTTGGTGAGCTCGCGCGAGATCGCGCCGTGGCGCGACACCGGCGCGCCGCGGCGCGGCAGGCGCGGCGCGGCCTCGGCAGCGCCGCGCTCCGCGCGGCCGTCGCCGGGCAGCTTGATGTCGCTCACGGGGAAAGAACCTGATCAGGCCTCATGCCCCGCAAGTTACGCGCCGGGCGGCGGGGGAAACAGGAACTGGGTCACAGCTCCCCGGCGGCCTTGCGCCGCGATTTAACGCAATCAGGCGATGCGGTAGCTGGGCCGGTATTCGCCGACCAGTTTCATGCGCCGGCTGGCCACGAAGGCGCGCAGCAGCTCGTCGAGCGGCCTCGCGATCGCGGGGTCCGCATGGATCTCGAACGGGCCGCGCTCCTCGATCAGGCGGATGCCCTGCTCCTTCACGTTGCCGGCGACGATGCCGGAGAACGCGCGGCGCAGGTTGGCGGCGCGCTCGTGCGCGGGCAGGTCCATCGAGAGCGCGAGTCCCGCCATCGAGGCGTGGCTCACCTCGAACGGCTGCTGGAACGCGGGCGGGATGCGCAGCAGCCAGTTGAAGTTGTAGGCATCCCCGGCGCGCCGGCGCGAGCGACGCACGGCGTCGAAGCCGCGCTGCATCTCGCGCGCGACCTCCGCCGGATCGTCGACGATGATGCGGTAGCGGGCCTGGGCCTCGGGCCCGAGCGTGGTGCCGATGAAGCGGTCGAGCTGGCGGAAATAGCCCGCGCTCTCGCGCGGCCCGGTGAACACGAGCGGCAGCGGCTGGCCGGCATTCGCGGGATCGAGCAGGATGCCGAGCAGGTAGAGGATCTCCTCCGCCGTGCCGGCGCCGCCCGGGAACAC
>DATBLN010000123.1:0-11600 GCA_036555345.1 Steroidobacteraceae bacterium | reverse complement strand
GCCGGACCACCCCCGGCCGGTCACGCGCCGCCAGTTCGTCGCCCAGGGCTTCGTGTCGGGCGCGGCAACCGTGCTCGCGCCGTCCATTTTCGGCCTGTTCGCCAACCCGCGCGCGGCCCATGCGGCGCTGTCGCCCGACCTCGAGGCGCTCAAGCAGAGCTGCGGCATCGCGGTGCAGGGCGCCGGCAAGATCCCGTTCATCTGCATCGACCTCGCGGGCGGCGCCAACATGGTCGGCTCCAACGTGCTCGCGGGCGGGCAGGGCGGCCAGCTCGACTTCCTGTCGGTCGCGGGCTATGGCCGGCTCGGCCTGCCGGGCGACATGGTGCCGAACGCGCCGAATCCGGGCAGCCCGACCAACGACTTCATCGAGAGCCGGCTCGGGCTCCGCTTCCACCTCGACAGCGCGTTCGCGCGCGGCATCCTCGAGCGCGTGAGCGTGACCACGGCCGCCAACACCAACGGCGCGGTGATCCCGGCCCGCTCCGAGAACGACACCGGCAACAACCCGCACAACCCGATGTACGGCATCTACCGGGCGGGCGCCGACGGCGAGCTCCTGACGCTGATCGGCTCGCAGAGCTCGGAGTCCGGCGGCAACTCGATGGCGCCGGCGGCCCTCGTAGACCCGTCGGTGCGCCCGACCAAGGTGGACCGCACCAGCGACGTGACGGGCCTGGTGGACACCGGGCGGCTGGTCGGCCTGCTCGACCAGGATGACGCGGTGCGCGTGATGGAGTCGATCCAGCGCCTGTCGGACCGCAAGCTCGCGCGCGTCGACACGGGGATTACCCGCGACGCGATCATCAAGGACATGGTCCGCTGCAACTACGTGAAGGCCGCGGACCTCGCCGACCGCTACGGCGACCCGTCGGCGCTCAACCCCGAGCTCGACCCGGACATCGTCGGCCCGGCGGGCATCTTCACGCTGCAGGAATTCCAGAACGACTCGGAATTCCGCAAGACCGCCGCCGTCATGAAGCTGGTCATCAACGGTTACGCCGGCGCCGGCACCATCACGATGGGCGGCTACGACTACCACGGCCAGGGCCGGGCGACCGGCGAGATCCGCGACCTGCGGGCCGGGCGCTGCATGGGCGCCTGCCTCGAGTACGCCGCCCGGCGCGGCGTGCCGCTCATGCTGTACGTCTTCAGTGACGGCTCGCTGTCGGCCGACGGGGTCGTCGACAACACCGCCGACGGCCGCGGCAAGTTCATGTGGACCAGCGACAACCAGCAGACGGCGGCGTCGTTCTTCCTGGTCTACAACCCTGCGGGGCGTGCCCAGTTGTACACGGGGGACAGCCGGCCGGCGGAGCAACACCAGCAGATCGGCTGGTTCCGCCGCGACGCCTCGGTCGAAACCGCGGGGACACCGGCGGCCAACAACGTCAACCTGCTGGTCGAGACCGTGCTCCTGAATTACATGGCGCTGCACGGCGAACAGGGCCTGTTCGGCTCGCGTTTCCCCGGTCACGGCCTCGGTTCCGCATCCCTCCAGGACAGCCTCATCGCGTTCAATCCGATCGTCAACGGCACCATTTCGTGACGTGTGACGAGACGGCCGGGGCCGGCTGAATAAACATATACCCAGCCGGCCCGGCCGGCGTTATGTTACATGGGTCCCTATGGACGACCGTCGTCATCGCCGCCGTCCGGCAGCGTGCGTCGCCTTGACCCTGGCGCTCGCGCTGCCGCTGCCCGCCGCCATGGCCGCGGAGGGACCGGCCGCGCCTGACTTCGCGCTGCGCTCCGTGGCCGGCGCCAACCATCGCCTGTCCGAGCACCGCGGCGAAGTCGTCGCGATCGTGTTCTGGGCGAGCTGGTGCGGCGAATGCCGGCGCGAGCTCGAGCGCTTCGAGCGGCTGCGGCGGACCTACGCCAACGCGGGCTTCGTCGTGCTCGGCGTCAACCTCGACAAGGATGCCGCGCAGGCGCGCTCGATCGCCGCGGCTTCCGGCATCGGCTATCCGGTGCTTCTCGACGCGTCGAAGGACGTGAGCAAGGCGTACGACGTCGATGACCTGCCGCTCGTGGTGCTGGTGGACCGCCATGGCGTCGTCCGCGCGCGACACGATGCGCTGGACGAGCGCGAAGAGCGCGGGCTATTGGTCAGCCTGCGCGACCTGATCGACGAATGAACGGGATGCACTCCATGAGAATGACGATGCAGGCGTTGCTGGTGAAGGCCCTGGTGCTGGCGTCGCTCGCGCCCGCGCTCGCCGAGGAGCCGGCGGCGCCCGCCGCGGAACGCTCGGCGCTCGACGCCGAGGTGCAGGAGCTGCGCCGCCAGGTCGTGGACCTCAACCGCGACCTGTTCATGCTCGAGGAGGACCTGCTGTTCCCGGCGAGCACCCAGGTGGCCGTGTTCGTCTCGATGGACGTCGGCACCTTCTTCGCGCTCGACTCGGTGCAGATCAAGGTGGACGACAAGGAGGTCGCGAACTATCTCTACACGGCGCGCGAGCTCGAGGCCCTCAAGCGCGGCGGCGTGCACCGCATCTGGCTCGGCAACCTGAAGGCCGGGGAGCACGAGATCGTCGCTTTCTTCACCGGGCAGGGCACGCACGAGCGCGACTACAAGCGCGGCGCGACGCTCACCATCGACAAGGGCGTCGGCGCCCAGTACGTGGAGCTCAAGATCAGCGACAAGCAGCGCAAGCTGCAACCCGAGTTCGTGGTCCGCGTCTGGGAGTAGGGGCGCGATGCCGGCTGCCGTCCTGATGACCGTGCTGCTGGCCGCCGCCGCGCCCGCCGACGGCGCGGCCGCGGGTGGCCTGCCGGCGGTCAAGGTGCAGGACCTGCACTACGGCGACGTGCTGTTCCACTTCTACCAGCAGGAGTATTTCGACGCGCTGGTGCGGCTCGCCGGCTACCGCGACCAGGGGCGCCTCGCCGCGCATGCGCGCGACGCCGAGCTCCTGCGCGGCGGACTGTGGCTCTCGCTCGGCCAGCACCGCGAGGCCCGGGAGATCTTCGAGCGCCTGCTGGCGGATCCCGCGACTCCGCCGCCGGTGCGCGCGCAGGCCTGGTTCTACCTCGGCAAGGTGCTCTACGCGGCGGGCCAGTTCGAGGAATCCGGGCGCGCGCTGCGCTCGGTCACCGCGGCGCTGCCCGCGGCGCTCGACCCGGAGCGGCGCCTGCTGCTCGCGCAGGGCCTCATGTACCGCGGCCGCTTCGACGAGGCCGTCGCGGAGCTCGACGGCTGGACCGGCGCGCCGGAATGGACGGCCTACGCTCAGTTCAACCTGGGCGTGGCGCTGGTGCGCGCCGGCCGCGCGGAGCGGGGCCTCGCGCTGCTGGACGCCGTGGGCGCGCTGGTCACCGAGAATGCCGAGCTGATCCAGCTGCGCGACAAGGCGAACGTCGCGATCGGCTACGCGCAGCTGCAGGCCGGGCGTCCGGCGGCGGCGCGTGTCGCGCTCGACCGCGTGCAGCTCGCCGGCTCGCAGGCCAACAAGGCGCTCCTGGGCGCCGGCTGGGCCGATGCCGCCGAGGGCGGCTACCGCACCGCGCTCGTACCCTGGCTCGAGCTGCACGAGCGCGCGGTTCAGGACGGGGCGGTGCAGGAATCCTATCTCGCGGTGCCCTACGCCTATGCCGAACTCGGGGCCATCGGGCAGGCGGTCGAGTACTACGAGCAGGCGATCGCGTCCTATGACGCCGAGCGCGTGCGCATCGACGAGTCCATCGCCGCGATCCGCGCGGGCCGGCTGCTGCGGGCGGCGCTCGCGACGCGCGACGACGGGCGCCAGGGCTGGTTCGCGCAGCTGGCAGAAGTGCCGGACTCGCCCGAGTCGCGCTACCTCTATCACCTGATGGCCGGGCATGAGTTCCAGGAGGGGCTCAAGAGCTACCGCTCGCTCGAGGCCATGTCGGCGAATCTCGCGCGCTGGACCGACAACCTCGGCGCCTTCGGCGACATGGTGGAAACGCGCCAGCAGGCGC
This sequence comes from Steroidobacteraceae bacterium, assembly GCA_036555345.1. Classification (GTDB taxonomy): domain Bacteria; phylum Pseudomonadota; class Gammaproteobacteria; order Steroidobacterales; family Steroidobacteraceae; genus SCUD01. The sequence continues at coordinate 7,652 of DATBLN010000123.1, read as the reverse complement.
TGGCGACGCGGCTGCCGTCCGCGGAGTCGCGCCTCGCGACGGTCGACATCGGCACGATCAATTCGCAGCGCGACGCGCTTCGCGCCCGCTACGAGGCCGCCCTTGCCGGGCGCGACGTGACCGCGTTCGCCACCGGGGAGGAGCGCGGCTGGCTCGACTTGCTGGACGGCGTGGACGCGGAACTCGCCGCCCACCCGCGCGATGCCGGCCTCGACGACGCGCGCGAGAAGGCGCGGCTCGCGCGCGGGGTCCTGATGTGGCGCCTCGACGAGGCCTGGAAGGTCCGCACCTGGCAGGCCGGACGCTCGATGCGCGAGCTCGACGCCGCCGTCTACGACGCGCGCACGCGCCAGACGGCCTCCTCGCGGGCGCGCCAGGGGGCGCCGGAGCGCAATGCCGAGCTCGGCCGGCGCGTGGACGCGGTGGCGCCGCGGGTGGCGTCGCTCGCCACGCGCGTCGAGGCCGCCAAGGCCGCGCAGGAACGCTATCTCGCCGCCATCGCGGTCGGCGAGCTGGAGGCGCAGCGGCGGCGCCTGGACGAGTACTCGGTCCAGGCCCGCTACGCGATCGCCACCATCTACGATCGCGCGAGCGCGCAGGGGCAGGGCCCGTGAGCCGCCTCGCCCTGGGCACCGCGCTCCTGCTGGCGGCGGCCTGCGCGCTGTCGCAGACGGTCGGCGACCTTCGCAAGCGCGAGGCGCCGGTGCAGACCGGGCCGGCGACCCCGGTGCCCGAATCGCGCGTGCGCGCGGCCTACCGCCATTTCCTTGACCTCAAGGCCGGCGACCCCCAATTGCGCGCGGAGGCGCTGCGCCGCCTCGCGGACCTGGAGCTCGAAGCCGCGGATGCCGCCCGCGGGGACGGCACGACGCCGAGCGCCGGCGCGCTCGAGACGCGTGCCGCCATCGCGCTCTACGAAGAACTGCTGGCGATGGAGCCCGACCACCCGCGCATCGACTCGGTCCTGTACCAGCTCGGCCGCGCCTGGGAGGCCGAGGGCGACCCGGTCAGGGCGCTGTCCTACCTCGACCAGCTGGTCGCGCGCTTCCCGCGGAGCCGCCACCTCGACGAGGCGCAGTTCCGCCGCGGCGAGATCCTGTTCAGCGCCCAGCGCTGGGCCGAGTCCGAGCGCGCCTACGCGGCGGTGATCCGGATGCAGCCGGAATCGCCGTTCCACCTGCAGTCGCTCTACAAGCACGGCTGGGCGCTGTTCAAGCAGTCGAGCGTGGAGGAGAGCGCGAAGTCGCTGCTCGGCGTCCTCGACCGCAAACTGCAGAGCGCAGCGGGCGTCGAGGTCGCGGACCTCGCGTCGCTGCCGCGCGCGGACCGCGAACTCATCACGGACACCGAGCGCGCGCTCGACATCCAGTTCGCGGCCGACGACCCGGCGGGCGCGCTCGCGGGTGCCCTCGAGCGCCACGGCTGGCCGGTCTACTCGTGGCGGCTGCACGCCTCGCTCGGCAACCTGCTGGTCGAGAAGGAGCGCTATACGGATGCGGCCGATACCTACCGCGCATTCGCCGCGCGCCGCCCGGATCACCTGCGCTCGCCGGAACTGCAGTCGCTCGCGATCGAGGCCTACCGCAAGGGCGGCTTCGCCGAGCTCGCCATGCAGGGCAAGCGCGAGTACGTGGAGCTGTACCGCTTCAGCGGCCCGTTCTGGGCTGCGCGCACGCGCGCGGACGCGCCCGAGGTCGTCAGGCAACTGAAGGCGCACCTGCGCGACGTCGCGCAGCACCAGCACGCCCTCGCGCAGGCGAGCAAGAAACCCTCCGACTACCAGCAGGCCGCGCGCTGGTACCGCGACCTGCTCGAGTCGTTCCCGGACGAGCCGGACGCCGCCGAGACCAACTACCTGCTGGCCGACGTGCTGTTCGAGAGCGGCCAGTTTGGCGAGGCGGCGCTCGAGTACGAGCGCACAGCCTACGTGCAGCCGCCCGGGCCGCGCAGCTCCGCGGCGGGCTACGCGGCGCTCGTCGCGCGCGAGCGGCATGAGGCCGCGCTCGCGGGCGCCGAGCGCGCGGCCTGGCACCGCCAGAGCATCGACAGCGCCATCCGCTTCGCGACTGCCTGGCCGGAGCATCCGCAATCGGGGCCCATGTGGCTCCGCAGCGCCAAGCAACTGTTCGCGCTCGCCGAGTACGCGCCCGCCGCGGACGCGGCGCGCCAGGTCGTGACCCACATGCCGCCCATGGGGCGCGACGACGAGCGCACGGCCTGGAGCGTGATCGCGGACTCGAGCTTCGAGCTCGGCCGGTTCGGGGAATCGGAGGGCGCCTATACCGAGGTGCTGGCGCGCCTGGACGCCGGCGCTCCGTCGCGCGGCGCGGTCACGGAGCGGCTCGGCGCCTCGATCTACAAGCAGGGCGAGGCGCGCCAGCAGGCCGGTGACACGGCCGGCGCCGTGGCCGACTTCCTGCGCGTCGCGACCGCGGCGCCCGGCTCCAGGCTGGTCTCGAACGCCCAGTTCGACGCCGCGACGCTCCTCCTGCGCGAGCGCGACTGGAATGGCGCGATCCCGATTCTCGAGGCGTTCCGGCGCGACTTCCCGGAGCACGAACTCGCGCGCACCGTGCCGAGGAACCTCGCGGTCGCCTACTCGGAGTCCGGCCGGCACCACGAAGCGGCGGTCGAGTTCGAGCGCGTGGCGGAGGACGCCGCCGAGGATGCCGGCTTCCGTCGCACGGCACTGCTGCAGGCCGCGGAACTCTACGAAAGGACCGGCGACCGGGCGGCCACCGCGCGCATCTGGGCGCGGTTCGTCGAGCGCCACCCGCGGCCGCTGGACGAGGCCATGGCGGCGCGGCAGAAACTCGCGGACCTCGCGCGCGACATGGGCGACGGGCCGGGCCGGGCGCGTTGGCTGGCCGCGATCATCGACGCCGACCGCGAGGCGGGGGCGGACCGCAGCGATGCGAGCCGCGCGCTCGCCGCACGCGCCTCCCTCGAGCTGGCGGAGCCGCTGCGCGTCGCCTTCGAGTCCGTGCCGCTCACGGCGCCGCTGCCGAAGTCGCTCAAGGCCAAGCGCGACGCCATGGAGGCGGCGCTCACCGCCTACCGTGCCGCGGCCGACTACGGCGTCGCGGACGTCGCGACGCGCGCCACCTTCGCGACCGCCGAGATGTACCGCCGGCTCGCGGCTGATCTGCTGGCCTCCGAGCGTCCAAGGAACCTCAGCGAGGAGGAACAGGAACAGTACGCGCTGCTGCTCGAGGAGCAGGCGTACCCGTTCGAGGAGGAGGCGATCGAGCTGCACGAGGCGAATGCCGCGCGCGTGCTGGACGGCATCTACGACGACGGCGTGCGGGCGAGCTTCGCGGCGCTCGCCGAGCTCAAGCCGGCGCGCTACCTGAAGGCCGAGCGCCTCCCGGACGCCGCGGCGCACCCCGAGATCGCGACGGGCCTCGCCGCGCTCGCCGCCGGACGCTACGCGGAGGCGGAGGGTCTGCTGGCGCGGGCCCCGCCGGCGCCCGCGGCCTGGACAGCCATTGGCGTGGCGCGGCGCCAGCTCGGGCGCATGGCGGAGGCCCTCGAGGCGTACGACGGGGCCCAGATGCTGGATCCGGACGATCCGCTGCCGGTGCTGAACCGCGGCGTGCTGTTCGACCTCTACCTCGGCCTGCCACGGGCGGCGCTCACCGACTTCGAGCGCTACCAGGCCCTGGCTGGGGGGCCCGACACGCAGGTCGCGGCCTGGATCACGGAAGTAAAGCGGCGGGCGGACCACGAGGAGCAGAGTGCGGAGGTGACGCCATGAGACCGATGCTCGCGCTGATGCTGCTGCTCGCGCTTTCCGCGCCCGCCGCGGCGCAGGAACAGAAGCCGGCGGACGCGGCCCCCGCCGCCCCGGAGGCGCAGAGCCCACCGCCGGCCCAGGCGCCGCGCGATACCCGCTTCAAGACCATGGACCGCCTCGAGCTCGGCACGACGTCCATCACCGGCAACCAGGAGCTGCCGAAAGTCATGTACGTCGTCCCCTGGAAGAAGGCGGACCTCGGCGACCTGTCGGGCAAGCCCGCGAGGTCCCTGATCGACGAGATCCTCGCGCCGGTGGACCGCGACGTGTTCCGACGCGAAATCGGCTATTTCGAGACCCTGAGCGAGGGAATCCAGGGGGAGACCCCTCAGGGCGAGAATCCGGTCACGCCGGAAACGGCGCGGCCATAGCATCTTGGACAACGGCTAGGGAGACACCAGGAGTCACCCCATGGACACGTACACGACGATCGTCAAGTTCTTCCAGGAGGGCGGGGTGTTCATGTACCCGATCGCCCTCATCGCGGCGCTCGGGGCCGCGGTCGCGCTGGAGCGCTGGCTCTACCTGTGGCGCACCGAGGGCGCCAACCGCCGCATCTGGGACGAGGTCGCGCCGTTCCTGAAGACGGGCGACTTCAAGCGCGCGATCTCGGCGACCTCGAGCTCGGCCTCCGCGATCGCGCAGATCCTGAGCTATGGCCTCGCGCGCGTGCAGACGGCCAAGCGCCGCGACGACGTCGAGAAGGCGATGGAGGAGAGCATGATGGAGGTGGTGCCGAAGCTCGAGAAGCGCACCCACTACCTCGCGAGCTTCGCGAACATCGCCACGCTCCTCGGCCTGCTCGGCACCATCATCGGGCTGATCCAGGCCTTCCAGGCCGTGTCGAACGCGAGCCCCGCCGAGCGCGCCGACCTGCTGTCGGCGTCGATCTCGGTGGCGATGAACACGACCGCCTTCGGCCTGATCGTCGCGATCCCGCTGCTGCTCGTGCACTCGGTGCTGCAGTCGAAGACGACCTCGATCGTGGACAGCCTCGAGATGGCCTCGGTCAAGTTCCTGAACACGGTCGTCGAGCGGCGGCCGGAGGCGGCGTGAGTCTCACGTCCCGGGCTGCACGCCGGCACCGCCGCCACGAGGCGGCGGAGCTCTCCATCACGGCCTTCATGAACCTGATGGTCGTGCTGGTGCCATTCCTGCTGATCACGGCCGTGTTCTCGCGCATGACCATCCTCGAGCTGAACCTGCCGAGCTCGAGCCAGTCGCTGCCGGAGACGCCGCAGGCGATCAACCTGGAGATCGTCCTGCGGCAAGCCACGATCGAGGTGGCCGACCGCGGCACCGGGCTGCTGCGCGCCTTCCCGGACAAGGAAGGGAAGCGCGACTACGAGGGCCTCGCGAAGTTCCTGGTCGAGGAGATCAAGCCGCGGTTCCCGACGCTCGCGGCGGCCACGATCCTGGTCGAGCCCGACATCCCCTACGACACCGTCGTGCAGGTCATGGACCTGGCCCGGGTGCGCACGGTCACGGACGGGCCGCAGACGTACCAGGTCGAGCTGTTCCCCGACATCTCGATCGGCGACGCGCCGATGCTCGAGAAGGCGGGCGCATGAGCCACTCGACCCGCGCCAAGCGCATGGCCCGGCATCACGCGCGCAAGAAGCCTGCGGCGCTGTCGCTGGTGTCCTTGATGGACATCTTCACGATCCTCGTGTTCTTCCTGCTGGTGAACTCCGCCGAGATCCAGACCATGGAACCGCCGAAGTCGCTGTCACTGCCCGAATCGGTGGCCCAGGACAAGCCGCGGGAGACCGTGGTCGTGCTGGTCACGGGCGACACCGTCTTCGTGCAGGACAGTCCCGTCGTCAGCGTGGCGGATGTCGACCGCGCCGACGGCGTCATCATCGCGCCACTCAAGCGCGCACTCGCGGCGCAGGAGGACCGCCGGCTGATGCAGGCCGCCGCGACCGACCCGAGCGCGCGCGAAATCACGATCCTCGGCGACAAGGACGTTCCCTACCGCGTGCTGAAGAAGGTCATGGCCACCTGCACGGAGGCCGACTTCGGCAAGCTGTCGCTGGCCGTGATCCAGCGCGAGGACGCGATGCACGTTTCGGGCGTGGTGGAAGGCTGATGCGGAGTACGCAATGCCGGCGCTGATCACCTTCTTCTACCGCACGTACGAGCTCCCCTGGGACGTGGACCCGGAGGAGCGCGACCGCTTCCGCAAGATGTGGCGGACGGCGCTCGCGGTCGTGCTGCTGTTCTCGATCGCGATGCCCTGGCTGCCGGTGCCCGAGCGGCCGTTCGACGTGCCGCCGCCGGTGCCCCCGCGAATCGCGCAGCTCGTGCTCGAGCGCGCGACGCCGCCGCCGCCGCCGCCGCCCCCGCCGCAGCCGGAGCGCGCGGAGATGCAGCCGAAGCCGGACACGAAGCCGGTGCCCAGGCCTGAATCCGACCTTGCGCGCACGCAGAACGCCCGGAAGAAAGCCTCGCAGGCGGGACTGCTGCCATTCGTGGACCAGCTCGCGGACCTCCGCGACCAGTTCGACGTGAAGAAGGAAGACCTCAAGCCGCTCGCGAGCGCCAAGGGCGAGGGCGACACGCCGCGTGCCGAACGGTCGCTGATCACGGCGCGGACCGGCACGCTCACGGGCGGCATCAACACCGCGGGCGTGAGCCGCGGCTTCGGCTCGGGCACCGGCACGCTCGACGGCCACGGCACGACGCGCATGCAGGTGCCATTCGGCGGCTCCGGCTCGGGCAACTCGCTCTCGGGCGCCGGCGACAACGTCAGCCGCGCGGGCGGCGGCAAGAAGGCCTCGCGCAGCCAGGAGGAGATCGAGCTCGTCTTCGACCGGAACAAGTCGGCGATCTACGCGCTCTACAACCGCGCGCTGCGCGACAATCCTGCGCTGCTCGGCAAGGTCGTGTTCGAGCTCACCATCGCGCCCTGGGGCGAGGTGACCCAGTGCCGGATCGTCTCGAGCGAGCTCAAGGACCCCGAGCTCGAGCGCAAGCTCGTCGCCCGCATCCGCATGTTCCGCTTCGCGGACAAGGACGTCGAGGCGATGACCACGACCAAGCCGATCGAGTTCTTCCCGGCCTGATCCCGGCCGGATTCCGCTCTTGATCCACGTCAAGGCCCCCTGCGGGGGGCCGGCCCACAATGCTGCCGTGGGGCGGCGCTGCTGCGCCGCCCGCAGCAGGACGGGAGAGCGATCATGCGTGTGGGCATCAGGGGTTCCGGCCGGAAGTGGGCGATGGGCATCGCGCTCTTGGCGATGGCGGGCGCGGGTGCCGCCACGCTGGCGGGAACCGCGGACCCGGTGGCCGTGCACCAGGCGGAGGCGGCGGCGGGAGGCAAGCCTGCGCCTGCGCAGCTGCAGGCCGGCGAGAAGGCCTACCAGTCGGCCTGCATGGCCTGCCACCAGGCGAATGGCAAGGGCCTGCCCGGCGCCTTCCCGCCGCTCGCGGGCTCCGACTACCTGAAGGCCGACAGGCACCGCGCCATCAAGAACGTGCTGCAGGGGCTCACCGGCCCCGTGGTGGTGAACGGCGCCACCTACAACTCGGTGATGCCGCCGATGTCGCAGCTGTCCGACGCCGACATCGCGAATGCGCTCACCTACGCGATGAATTCCTGGGGCAACGCCTATGGCGTGGTGTCGCCGGCCGAGGTCGCGGCCGTGCGGGCGGGCCCGAAGCCCAAGCAGACCGCGCAGTCGCCGACCGAACACCCGGCGACCTCGGTCGCGGAGCTCAAGTACCAGGGTGCGCCGTCGGCGGTGGGCGAGGCGGCTTCGGCGATCGAGATGGTCGTCTCCCCGGGCGCGCCGACCATGTCGCGGCCGGAATTCGAGCGGGCCAAGCAGATCTACTTCGAGCGCTGCGCCGG
>DATBLN010000069.1:0-6248 GCA_036555345.1 Steroidobacteraceae bacterium | reverse complement strand
AGGCCGTCCGACACGTCGATGCAGGCGCTCGCGAGGCCGCGCAGCGCGAGCCCGAGCGCGACGCGCGGCTCCGGCAGCAGGAAGCGTTGCAGCAGCCGCTCGCGCGCCTCGCCGGCGGCCTCCAGCCCGCCCTGCAGGATCGCGAGCCCGGCAGCCGCGTCCCCGGGCGTGCCGCTCACCCAGACGTCGTCGCCGGCCTGCGCACCGCGCCGGCGCAGCGCGGCCCCGGGCGGGACCAGCCCCGCGAGCGTGAGGGTGGCCGCGAGCGGCCCGCGCGTCGTGTCGCCGCCGATGAGCGCGACGCCGTGACGGCGCGCGATCGCGTCGAGGCCGCGCGAGAACTCCGCCACCCAGGTCTCGTCCACCGCCGGCAGCGTGAGCCCGAGCAGTGCCCAGGCGGGTTCCGCCCCCATGGCGGCGATGTCGCTCAGGTTGACGGCGAGCGCGCGGTGGCCGACCGCGTGCGCCGGCATGCCCGCCGGGAAGTGCGTGCCGGCGACGATCGTGTCGAGGGCGAGCACGAGCTCGGCGCCCGGCGGCGGCGCCACGATCGCCGCGTCGTCGCCGACGGGGAGGCGCACGTCCGGGCGCGCCGCGCCACGACCGGTGAACCAGCGATCGATCAGCTCGAACTCGTCCACCGGCGCGGGGCTTCCTAGGCGACCTCGCCGCGCTCCGGGGCGCGGTGGGCACGCGAGGCGCGGTCGAGCACCGCGTTGACGTAGCGGTGCCCGTCGGTCGCGCCGAACCGCCTGGCGAGCTCCACCGCCTCGTTGATCACGACGCGGTACGGGACGTCCTGCCGCGACATCAGCTCCCAGAGGCCGAGCAGCAGGATGGCGTGCTCGACGGGGTCGAGCCGTTCCGGCGCGATGTCCGAGTGCCGGCGCAGTTCCTCGTCGAGCCCCGGGGTGCCCGCGCAGATCTGCTCCAGGGCGGCGCGGAAATATGCCTCGTCCGCGCGCGCGAAGACCGGATCGCCGCGATACTGGCCGTGCAGTTCCTGCCAGGGCTGGCCGCCCAGCAGGCGCTGGTACAGGGCCTGCACCAGCAGCCGTCGCGCGGCGCTCCTGGCCCGCGGGTCGTCGTGATCGTTGCGCGGGCCGTTCATGCCGCGATTATAGCGGGCGGTGCGTCGTCCGCCCTGCGGCGTCGGCGGTCAGGAGACGTGCTCGTCCGCGAGACCCGCCGCGAGCAGCGCACGCGTCAGGGTCGCGCCCGCCTCCACCTGCAGCTCGTTGATCTCGAGCCCGGCGAGGCATCGCAGCACCGCGGCGAGGTCGAGTCCGTCACGTCCCGCCGCGACGCGCAGGACGCGCGCACCTGCGCGCTCGAGCGCCGCGCGGCGCTGCGGGTCGCCGCTCGCGGTCAGCACCAGCGCCCGTCCGGGCGGCGCGAGGATGCTCGCGCTCGCCGGCGTGCGCAGGCGCGTGTCGAGGACGACGCGCAGCGGCTGACGCGGCGCCTGTGGCAGCTGCAGGTCGAGCCGCGGGTCGTCCGCGAGCACCCTGCCCACGCCCGTGAGCACCGCGCTCGCGCGCGCGCGCAGGCGCTGCACGCGCTCGCCTCCCGGATCGCCGCCCCGCGGCACGCCGAGCAGCACGCGCACCCAGGGGCGCCCGCGCTCGAAGCGCGACAGGAACCCGGCATTGAGCGCCCGCGCCTCGGCCTGCAGCAGCCCGGCGGTCACCCCGATCCCGGCCGCGGCGAGCCGGGCGGCGCCGCCGCCGTTGACGCGCGGGTTCGGGTCGCGCACGGCGTATACGACGCGGCCCACGCCCGCGGCGACGAGCGCATCCGCGCAGGGCGGCGTGCGCCCGGAATGGCAGCAAGGCTCGAGCGTGACGTAGGCGGTCGCGCCCCTGGCGGCTCCGTCGAGCGACGCCAGCGCCATCGCCTCGGCATGCGGCCCGCCCGCGCGCTCGTGCCAACCCTCCGCGATCACGCGCCCGCCGTCGGCGATCACGCAGCCGACGCGCGGGTTGGGATCCGTGGAATAGAGCCCGCGCGCGGCGAGCTCGAGCGCGCGCGCCATGTGCCGCCGGTCGCGGGCCTCGGCGCTCACTTCTTCTCGCGCGGGTCGCGGCCCTGGGCCGGCAGCAGCGACATCTGCCCCGCCGACGGGTCGCGCTGGCGGCGCTTGCCGAGCTGCTCGATCTGCTCGCGGAACGAGTCCACGTCGTGGAAGCGGTGGTACACCGAGGCGTAGCGCACGTAGGCGACCTCGTCGAGCTGGCGCAGCTCCTCCATGACGATCTCGCCGATCTGGCGCGAGGCCACCTCGCGCTCGCCCTGCGTGCGCAGCCGGTGCGCGATGCGCTCGATCATCGACTCGACCGCCTCGCGGGCGACCGGCCGTTTCTCGAGCGCCTTCATGATCCCGCCGCGCAGCTTGACCTCGTCGAAGGGCTGGCGCGTGCGGTCGTTCTTGACGACCTGCGGCATGACGAGCTCGGCGGTCTCGAAGGTGGTGAAGCGCTCGCCGCAGGCCTGGCACTCGCGCCGACGCCGGATCTGGTGGCCCTCACCCGCGAGCCGCGAGTCGGTCACCTTGGTGTCCGCGTGGTTGCAGAACGGGCACTGCACCGCCGCCCGCCCCCACTCAGCCGTAGACGGGGAAGCGCCCGCAGATCGCGAGCACCTGCTCGCGCACGCGCGCGATCGCGCCCTCGTCCCCCATCCTGTCGAGCACGTCGGCGATCCAGCCGCCCACCTGCCGCGCCTCGGCCTCGCGGAAGCCGCGCGTGGTCGTCGCGGGCGTGCCGATGCGGAGCCCAGAGGTCACGAATGGCGGCCGCGGGTCGTTCGGCACCGCGTTCTTGTTGACCGTGATGTGCGCGCGGCCGAGCGCCGCGTCCGCGTCCTTGCCGGTGTAGTCGCGGCCGGTCAGGTCGAGCAGGAACAGGTGATTGTCGGTGCCGCCCGAGACGATCCGGTAGCCCCGGGCCTGGAGCGCCGCGGCCATCGCGCGGGCGTTCGCGACCACCTGCTGCTGGTAGGCGCGGAAATCGGGCGACAGCGCCTCCAGGAAGGCCACGGCCTTGGCCGCGATCACGTGCATCAGCGGCCCGCCCTGCGTGCCCGGGAAGATCATCGAGTTCAGCTTCTTGTGCAGCTCCGCATTCTCGCGCGCGAGGATCAGCCCGCCGCGCGGGCCCCGGAGCGTCTTGTGCGTCGTGGTCGTGACGACGTCCGCGACCGGCACCGGGTTCGGATACACGCCGGCCGCGACCAGGCCCGCGACGTGCGCCATGTCCACAACCAGGAAAGCCCCGACTTCATCGGCGATGGCGCGGAAGCGCCCCCAGTCCACGACCCGCGAATACGCCGAGAATCCGGCCACGATCATCCGCGGGCGGTGCTCGCGCGCGAGCCGCTCCACCTGCGCGTAGTCGATCTCGCCGCTCGCGGGGTCGAGCCCGTATTGCACGGCGTGGAACAGCTTGCCGGAGAAATTCACCTTCGCCCCGTGCGTCAGGTGCCCGCCGTGGTCGAGGCTCATGCCGAGCAGCGTCTCTCCCGGCCGCAGCAGCGCGAGGTACACGGCCGCGTTCGCCTGCGAGCCCGAATGTGGCTGCACGTTCGCGTAGGCGGCGCCGAACAGCTGCTTCGCGCGGTCGATGGCGAGCTGCTCCGCGACGTCCACGTACTCGCAGCCGCCGTAGTAGCGCCGGCCGGGGTAACCCTCGGCGTACTTGTTGGTGAGCACCGAACCCTGCGCCTCGAGCACGCGCGGGCTCGCATAGTTCTCGGATGCGATCAGCTCGAGGTGCTCCTCTTGGCGGCGCCGCTCGGCGGCGATCGCGGCCGCGAGGCCCGGGTCGAAGGTCTGGATCGTCATGCCGGAATCGAACATGGAATGTCTGGCCGCGCCCGTCCAAAAAAAGAGGCGTGAAGTCTACCCGAAAGGGTGCGCCTCAGGCCGTCTCGACGAAGGCCTGCAGGACCCGGGTCCAGGCGCGCGCCAGGTTCCTGCGGTTGTAGCCGCCGCCGCCGGTGCCGAGGATGCGGCCCCCGGCGAAGCGGTCGGCGACGGCGCACAGGGTGCGGGCGGCGTGCGCATGCGCCTCCTCGGTGAACGCCAGGTGCGTGATGGGATCGCCCGCCAGGCTGTCCGCCCCGCACTGGAGGATCACGAACTGCGGCCGGTGCCGCTCGAGGTGCGCGAGGACCGCGGGCCAGGCCGCGAGGAACTCGGCATCGCCCGCGCCGGGCGGCAGCGGGATGTTGAGCTTGGTGCTCTGCGCCGCGCCCTTGCCCACCTCGTCCGCCGACCCGGTGCCCGGGTACAGGAAGCGGCCGTCCTCGTGCACGTCGGCGAACACGAGCGCGGGGTCGTCCTCGAACGCGTAGAACACGCCGTCGCCGTGGTGCGCGTCGATGTCCACGTAGGCGATCCGCTCGAGACCGTGCGCCCGCTTCAGGTGCTCGATGACGACGCCGCAGTCGTTGAACACGCAGAACCCGGCGGCATGGCCGCGACCCGCGTGGTGCAGACCGGCGATCGGCACGAAGCCGCGCCGCGCCTGGCCGCTCATGAGTGCGTCCGCCGCGACCAGCGACGCGCCCACGACGTCGCAGGCGGCCTCGAACATTCCTTTCCAGGCCGGCGTGTCGCCGGCATCGAGGTAGCCCTCGCCCGTCACCGAGCGCGCCTCGACCAGCTCCACGTACTCCGGCCGGTGGAACAGCAGGAGCTCCTGGCGCGTCGCCCGGCGCGGCGCCAGCATGCGCACGCGCCGATCGAGGCCGGCCGCCTGGATCTCGCGGAGGAACGCGTCGTGACGATCCGGGCCGAACGGGTGGCCATCGCCGAAGGCGTAGCGCGCGATGCGCTCGCCGGCGACCAGGCAGGTGTCCGATGCGCCGTTCACGGTCACGGTTCCATCCGGGAAAACAGAGCGGCGAGCCTAGCACATCGGGGTTGCGGAGCCGTCTGGCGCGGGGACTCCGCATCGCCGATAATCCGCGCCCCTCGTTTGCGGTGCACGGCATGGCCCAGTACATCTACACGATGATCCGCGTCGGCAAGGTGGTGCCGCCGAAGCGCCACATCCTGCGCGACATCTCGCTGTCCTTCTTCCCGGGCGCCAAGATCGGCGTGCTCGGGCTGAACGGCGCGGGCAAGTCGACGCTGCTTCGGATCATGGCGGGCATCGACACCGAGATCGAGGGCGAGGCGCGGCCGCAGCCCGGCATCAAGATCGGCCACCTGCCGCAGGAGCCGCAGCTCGATCCCGGCGCCACGGTGCGCGCGATCGTCGAGCAGGCGGTGCAGCCCGTGAAGGACGCGCAGGCACGGCTCGAGCAGGTGTACGCGCTCTACAGTGAGCCGGATGCGGACTTCGACAAGCTCGCCGCCGAACAGGGGCAGCTCGAGGCCCTGCTGGCCTCCGTCGACGGGCACAACCTCGGGCACCAGCTCGACATCGCCGCCGATGCGCTCAGGCTGCCGCCGTGGGAGGCGCAGGTCGCGCAGCTCTCCGGCGGCGAGCGCCGCCGCGTCGCGTTGTGCCGGCTGCTGCTCTCGAAGCCCGACATGCTGCTGCTCGACGAGCCGACCAATCACCTCGACGCCGAATCCGTGGCCTGGCTCGAGAAGTTCCTCGAGCAGTACCCGGGCACCGTCATCTGCGTGACCCACGACCGCTACTTCCTCGACAACGTCGCCGGATGGATCCTCGAGCTCGACCGCGGCCACGGCATACCCTGGCAGGGCAATTACTCCTCGTGGCTCGAGCAGAAGGAGCAGCGACTCGCGGTCGAGGAGAAGCAGCAGGAGGGCCTGCGGCGCACGCTGCAGCACGAGCTCGAGTGGGTGCGCGCCAACCCGAAGGCCCGCCAGGCCAAGAGCAAGGCGCGCCTGCGCCAGTTCGAGGAGCTCTCGTCGGTGGAGTTCCAGGCGCGCAACGAAACCAACGAGATCTATATCCCGCCGGGGCCGCGGCTCGGCGACCTCGTCATCGAGGCCGTGGGGCTGCGCAAGGCCTACGGCGAACGCCTGCTGTTCGACGGGCTCTCCTTCAACCTGCCGCGCGGCGGCATCGTCGGCATCATCGGCCCGAATGGCGCCGGCAAGACCACGCTGTTCCGCATCCTCACCGGCGTGGAGCAGCCGGACGCCGGCACGGTCCGGTTCGGCCCGACGGTCCGGCTCGCCCACGTCGACCAGTCGCGCGACGCGCTCGACGGCGGCAAGACGGTCTGGCAGGAGATCTCGGGTGGCCAGGACATCATCAAGGTGGGCA
>DATBLN010000060.1:0-30815 GCA_036555345.1 Steroidobacteraceae bacterium | reverse complement strand
TCGGGCGCGGCGGCGGCCTCCTCGCCCTCCTTCTTGCCGCCGCAGGCGGCGAGCGTGAGAACGGCGAGCGCGACGAGCCCGACCCTGAATTCACTGCGCATGATTGCCTCCATCGCCGGGGGTCGCCCGGATCCCTCTGTTGTTGCCCGGGCGCCGGCGCCCGGTGCTTGTCAGGGCAATACTACAGCGACCGCGACGGGCGCGACCACCCGCATGTCGCCCTCAGCGAATTCCGATGTCCCGGGCCGTCAGGTCGAGGCACTTGCGGGCCTTTTCGACCAGCTCGTCCACGTGGGACCGCTCCATGACGAGCGGCGGCGCGATGATCATCGTGTCCCGGACCGCCCGCATGACGAGGCCGTTCGCGAAGCAATGGTCCCGGCAAATCAAGCCTGTATCGCCACGATTTCGGAAAAAGGTTCGGCTCCCCTTGTGGGCGACGAGCTCGAGCGCCCCGATCATGCCCACCCCCCGCACCTCGCCGACCAGGGGGTGGTCCGCGAGCTCCCGCCAGCGCCCCTGCAGGTAGGGCCCGATGTCCTCCCGCGCGCGGTCCACCAGCTTCTCGCGGCGCAGGATGGCGAGGTTCTCGAGCGCGACCGCGCAGGCGACCGGGTGGCCGGACCAGGTGAAGCCGTGGTTGAACTCGCCGCCCTTCCCGATCAGCACCTCCGCCACGCGGTCCGAGACCATCGCCCCGCCGAGCGGCTGGTAGCCGGAGGTGATCGCCTTGGCGATCGTCATGAAGTCCGGCTCGAAGCCGAAGTGCTCGCAGCCGAACCAGCGCCCGGTGCGGCCGAAGCCGCAGATGACTTCGTCGGCGATCAGGAGGATCCCGTACTCGCGGCAGATGCGCTCTATCTCGGGCCAGTAGGTCTCGGGCGGGATGATGACGCCGCCGGCGCCCTGGATCGGCTCACCGATGAACGCGGCGACCCGCTCCGGCCCGAGCTCCTCGATCTTTTCGGCGAGCCGGCGCGCGGCGCGCAGGCCGTACTCGGCCGGGCTCACGTCCGCGCCGTTCTCGTACCAGTACGGCTGCTCGATGTGCACGATGTCCGGGATCGGCAGCCCGCCCTGCGAATGCATCGCGGCCATGCCGCCGAGGCTCGCCCCCGCCATCGTGCTGCCGTGGTAGGCATTGACGCGGCTGATGACGACGGATTTCTTCGGCTGGCCCAGCAGGTCCCAGTAGCGGCGCGTCATGCGCAGGATCGTGTCGTTCGCCTCCGACCCGGAGTTGGTGAAGAAGACCCGGTTGAACTGCGGCGGCGTCAGTTCTGCCAGCACGCGCGCGAGCTCGATCGCCGGCGGGTTGGCGCTCTTGAAGAAGCTGTTGTAGTACGGCAGCTCCCGCATCTGCCGCGCCGCCACGTCGGCAAGCTCGGCCCGGCCGTAGCCGATGTTGGTGCACCAGAGCCCGGACATGCCGTCGAGGATCTGCCGGTCCTCCGAGTCGTAAAGGTACACGCCCTCGGCGCGGACGATCACGCGCGAGCCTTCCTTCGCCAGCGCGCGGAAATCGGTGAAGGGGTGCAGGTAGTGGCGGGCGTCGAGCTCCTGCCATTCGCGGGTCGCTCGCTCGGTGACTCTGGGCTTCGCGCTCATGGGACCTCGGGCGTCAGACATTCAGCAACAGGTGTTCGCGTTCCCAGGAGCTGATCACGCGCGAGAACGTCTCGTACTCGTTTTCCTTGACCGCGCAATAGGCGGCGACGAAGCGGTCCCCGAACACCTCCACCAGCGGCTTGCAGGCGCGCAGGAGCGCGAGCGCGTCCGCGAGCGTCAGCGGCAGCGCGAACGGCAGGTCGTAAGCGGAACCCGTGATCGGCTCAGTCGGCTTCAGGCCCTCGATCATGCCGAGGTAGCCGCAGGCGAGCGAGGCCGCGATCGCGAGGTAGGGATTGGCGTCCGCGCCACCCAGGCGGTTCTCCACCCGCCGGGCCTGCGCGTCCGACACGGGCACGCGCAGCCCGGCCGTGCGGTTGTCGAGGCCCCACTGCACGTTGATGGGCGCCATGTTGTAGCGCGTGATGCGGCGGTAGCTGTTGACGTTCGGCGCGAACAGCGACATCGCGGACGGCAGGTACTTCTGCAGCCCGCCGATGAACGACTCGAACAGCGGCGTCGCCTTGCCCTCGGCGTCGCTGAAGATGTTGAGCGCGGTCTTCGAGTCCACCACGCTCTGGTGGATGTGCATCGCGCTGCCGGGCTCGGCCGCCAGCGGCTTGGCCATGAAGGTGGCGTACATCTTGTGCCGCAGCGCCGCCTCGCGCGCGGTGCGCTTGAACAGGAAGGCCTGGTCGGCGAGGTCGAGGGCGTCGCCGTGGTTCAGGTTGATCTCCATCTGCGCGGCGCCCGCCTCGTGGATCAGCGTGTCGATGTCGAGGTCCTGCGCCTCGCAGAAGGCGTAGATGTCGTCGAACAGCGGGTCGAACTCGTTGACCGCGGCGATGCTGTAGGCCTGGCGGCCGATCTCGGGCCGGCCAGAGCGCCCGACCGGCGGCTTCAGCGGGTAGTCCGGGTCGGTGTTGGGCTCGACCAGGAAGAACTCGAGCTCGGGCGCGACCACCGGCTTCCAGCCGCGCGCGGCGAACAGGTCGAGCACGCGGCGCAGCACGAAGCGCGGCGACATCGGCACCGGCCGGCCGTCGTCGTAGAAGCAGTCGTGGATCACCTGCGCGGTCGGCTCCGCGGCCCAGGGCACGACCCGGATCGTGTTCGGGTCGCCCACCAGGTCGATGTCGATCTCGGACGGATGGATGGCGCTGTCGTCCTCCGGATATTCGCCGGTGACCGTCTGCAGGAAGATCGACTCGGGCAGGCGCATGCCCTCGTCCTCGGCGTATTTCTCCGCGGGCATGATCTTGCCGCGCGCCACCCCGGCCATGTCCGGGATGATGGCCTCGACCTCGGTGATCGCGTGGTCCTTCAGGAACTGCTGGATGTCGCTCATCGCGCTCGCCTCGCGGCCCGCTCGCGGCTGGCCCTGCCGAATTCCGCAAACAGGGCCCGTGAAAACGGGTTGTCCATGACCTTCCATTCCGGGTGCCACTGCACCGCGAGCGCGAAGGCCGGTGCGCCGTCGACGCGGAAGGCCTCGACCACGCCGTCGCTCGCCCGGGCCTCCTCGATGAGCCCCTGCCCGAGGCGCTCCACGCCCTGCGAATGCACGGAGTTGACCTTCAGGCGGCGCTTGCCGGCCAGGCGATGCAGCAGGCCGCCCTCCGCGAGTTCCACGTCGTGGGCCGGCGCGTACTGCACGTCGAGGGGCTGCGACTTGTCCTCGCGGTGGTCGAGCAATCCCGGCACTTCGTGCAGCTTCTGGGTCAGCGAGCCGCCGAAGGCCACGTTCATCTCCTGGAACCCGCGGCAGATGCCGAACACCGGCAGGCCCGCCTGCACGGCGCTCGTGATCATGGGCAGCGTGGTCGCGTCGCGCTCGGGATCGTGCAGCGTTCCGGGCGCCGCGGCCGGTCCCTGGTAGCGCTCCGGCTCCACGTTCGAGGCGCTGCCCGTGAACAGGATGCCGTCGAATGAATCGAGCCAGTCCTGCAGGTGGCGCTCGCCGAGCGCGGGCACGAGCACGGGCACCGCGTCCACCGCCTGGACGACGGCGGCGATGTACTTCTCGCCGACGCAGTGGAACCAGTGCGGGCCCAACAGGCGGCGATCGGCTGGAATCCCGATGACAGGCTTGCGCATGGGCATCTGTTAATTATTTTGAACAGCTGCCGGCAGGGCAGCCCGTTCGACGGTCCCTATTCTCTCACATCCGGGGGTGCCCGCGCCCGCCCGCGGGCCGGGCACAAAGCCCCGCTGCGCGGCCATATTTGACTTTTTGCGTTTGCCATATGGCGGCCTCGCCGCCTTGCCGGGGCGATGGCAGGCTGGTTATCCTGCCGGGCGGCCTGTTCGCCGCACCGCCACAAGATCTTAAACGCCAGGTGGATCATGGCCCTGCTCCGGGACGATTTTTCGAACGCCGAGGCCTTCCTCGCGGCGCACCCCACCGTCCAGGTCGTGGACCTCTTGCTGCCGGATCTCTGCGGCGTGCTGCGCGGCAAGCGAGTGGATGTCGCCGATCTGCCGGCCGTGTACGAGCGCGGCATGTTCCTGCCCGGCTCGATGTTCGCGCTCGACGTGCTGGGCGGCACGATCCAGGCCACGGGGCTCGGCTTCGACGAGGGTGACGCCGACCGCCCCTGCGTGCCGGTGCCGGGCACGATGTTCGCCTCGCCCTGGCTCGGCCCGGGAGTCGCACAGCTCCAGGTGCAGATGCTGGACCACGATGGCGCGCCGTTCTACGGCGACCCGCGCCACGTGCTCGACACGGTGCTCGGGCGCTACGCGGGCCGCGGCTGGCGGCCCGTGGTCGCGGTCGAGCTCGAGTTCTATTTCGTGGACCCGGAACGCACGCCGGAAGGACTCGCGCAGCCGCCGCGCTCGCGCCTGACCGGCCGGCGCGAGCACCGCACGCAGATCAACTCGATGGCGGATCTCGATTCCGTCTCCGACATCCTCGCGGAGATCGCCTCCACCTGCGCGGAGCAGAACGTGCCGACGGGCGCAGCACTGGCGGAGTACGGCCCCGGCCAGTTCGAGGTGAATCTGCGCCACGTCGCCGACGCCCGCCTCGCCTGCGACCAGGCGATCCGCTTCAAGCGCATCGTGAAAGGCGTGGCCCTCAGGAATGGCCTCGAGGCCACGTTCATGGCCAAGCCCTACGGCGACATGGCGGGCAGCGGCTTGCACGTGCACGTGAGCGTGCAGGACGAATCCGGTCAGAACGTGTTCGCCTCGGCGGATGCGCTCGGCAACGACCTCTTGAAGCAGGCCGCGGCGGGCCTGCTCGCGACCATGGCCGACGGCATGGCGGTGTTCGCGCCGAATGCGAACAGCTACCGCCGCCTCAAGCCGGAGACCTACGTGCCGATGCACGCGACCTGGGGCTACAACAACCGCGGCGTCGCGGTGCGGGTCCCGGTATCCGGCCCGGACGACCGCCGGCTCGAGCATCGCGTCGCGGGGGCCGACGCGAACCCGTACCTGGTCGTGGCGGTGGTGCTCGCGGGCATGCTGCACGGCATCGAGAGGAAGCTCGCCGCGCCCGCGGCGCTCTCCGGCAACGCCTACACCCAGCGGCTCGCCGCGCCGCGGCTGCCCACCGACTGGCCGACGGCGCTCGCCCGTTTCGGCGGCAGCCAGGTGCTGCGCGAATGCCTCGGCGACCGCTTCGTGCGGCTGTACGAGGAAACCCGCCGCGGCGAGATGCAGGATTTCAACACGCGCCTGACCGCGCTCGACTACGCCTGGTACCTGGAGCCCGTGTGAGCCGCGAGCCCGCCCGCAGCTGGTACGAGGCCTCCGTCGCCCGCCCGGCGCCGCGACCCGCGCTCGCGGGCGACGTCGAGGCGGATGTCTGCGTGGTGGGCGGCGGCCTCGCGGGCGTGTCCACGGCGCTGCACCTCGCCGAGCGCGGATACCGCGTCGTGCTGCTCGAGGCCGAGCGCATCGGCTTCGGCGCCTCCGGCCGCTCGGGCGCCCAGCTCCTGCCGGGCTACGCGAGCGGGCAGGGCGTGCTCGAGTCGCAGCTCGGGCGCGCGGATGCCCGCCGGCTGTGGGACTTCACGCTGGAAGGGCTCGACCTCGTGCGCGAGCGGATCGCGCGCCACCGCATCGAGTGCGAGCTGGTCCAGGGCCAGATGCACGTGGCGATCAAGGAGCGGCAGCGCCGCGAACTGAAGCAGTGGCAGGAGGAGCTCGCCGGCGAATACGGCTACGCGTCCACGCGCATCGTCGAGCGCGCGGAGGTCGAGGGGCTGCTCGCGACGCGCCGTTATTGCGCCGGGTTGCACGACTCCAATGCCGCCCACTGCCATCCGCTCAAGTACGTGCTCGGCCTCGCCGCGGCGGCGGAGGCCGCGGGCGTGCGCATCCACGAGGGCAGCCGCGTGACCGCCCTCGAGCGCGGCGCGAGCGTCCGGCTGCGCACGGCGGCCGGCTCGGTGCGCGCGAAGCAGGCCGCCCTCTGCGGCAACATCGGCCAGCGCGAGTTCGCGCCGGTGCTGGCGAAGAAGACGCTCGGCATCGCGACCTACATCGTCGCCACGCGCCCCCTCGGCGCAGAGCGGGCCCGGTCGCTGATCCGCAACAACTTGGCGGTCACCGACATCAACTGGATCCTGGACTACTTCCGGCTCTCCTCCGACCACCGCCTGCTGTTCGGCGGGCGCGTCAGCTATTCCGGCATCGACCCGATCGGGACGGCGCGGGCGACGCGGCTGCGGATGCTGAACGTGTTCCCGCAGCTGGCGGACGCGGAGATCGAGTACGCCTGGGGCGGGTTCATCGACATCACGATGAACCGCGCCCCGCATTTCGGGCGCCTCGATCCAGACGTCTGGTTCCTGCAGGGCTTCTCCGGCCACGGCATGGTGCTGACCGGCATTGCGGGCAAGGTGCTGGCGGAGGCGATGGCGGGCCAGTCGGAACGCTTCGACGTGTACGCCCGCATCCGCCACCGCGACTTCCCGGGCGGCATGGCGCTGCGCCGCCCCACGCTCGTCCTCGCGATGCTGTGGTTCAGGCTCCGGGACCTGCTGCCATGAGTTCGGCCAGCGTTCCTGCCGCGGCCTGCGCGCGCGGATGGTCGGCGCCGAGCGCCGCGACCAGCCTCGCGTGCGCGTCCCGCACCTCGCGCAGGGCCTCGGCCCGCTTTCCCTCTGCCTCGAGGACGACGCCAAGGTAGTACTGCGCGTTCGCGGTGCGCCAATGGTCCGGGCCGAGGCTCCTCGCGAAGGCGGCCTGCGCCTGGCGCATCAGCGCCTCGGCTTCGGCCTGCTTCCCGAGCTTGTTCAGCGCGAGCGCGAGTCCCATGCGCGACGAGGTGGTGTTGGGGTGATCCGGCCCGATCAGCGCCGTGCGCAGGTCGAGCGCCTTGCGGTGGACGTCCGCGGACTTCTGCCATTCATGGGTCTTGAGGTAGAGCGCGCCGAGGTTGTGGTAGGTCGTCGCGATCTCGGGGTGCGCGACGCCGAGTGATGCACTCAGGATGTCGATGGCCCGGAGATAGGCTTGCTCGGCATCCCCGAACTTCTCCGGGATGTCCGAGAGGGCGTTGCCGAGGTTGTTCCAGGTGATGCCGTGCATCGCATGCCTGTCGCCATAGATGCGCCGCGTGGCCTCGACGTTCGCCCGCAGGAGCGTTTCCGCCTCGTCCGTCTTGCCGGCCACGACCAGGAGTTCCGCGAGGCCGTTGCGCGCATCGACCGTGTCCTCCGAGGACTCGCCCTCGAGATCGACCTGCAGCGCCAGCGCATGCCGCAGGAGCGGCTCGGCCTGCGCGACCTCGCCGCGTGCCGCATGGATCCTGCCGACCATGAAGAGCGCGGTGACGTGGGTGGCGGACCGCGGGGAGTCCGCCTCGACCCGCGACAGCGCCTGCCCGGCGAGCGGCGCGGCTTCCTCGAGCCTGCTTCCCAGCCGCAGGATCTCGGCGAGCTCGAGTTCCGCATCGGTGCGGGCGTCCTCCAGCGAGTCGTCGCCCGCGGCGATCGCCTTCGCGAGGGTGGCCACCGCTTCGCGGCCGATCTCCGCCGCGGCGTCGTAGTTGCCCTGGTCGCGGCGCAGCGCCGCCTCCCGCAGCAGCACGCCCGCATAGGCCGCGGGATCCTCCGCCGCGCGCTCGCGGCGAAGCGCAATCGCCTCCCCGATCAGCCGCGAGGATTCCTGCAGCTCGCCGATGCCGCGGTAGGCGTTGGCCGCGGCCTCCAGCAGCGCGGCGCGCGTCTCCGGACGCTCGCGCGCGAGTTCAGCCTCCAGCCGGCGCACGCCGGAGTCCAGCAGCTCGCGCGCCGTGGTCTCGCTCTTGCCGCTCGCCTCCGGGCTCGCGAGCTCGAACAGCCCGGCGGTGAAGGCCGTGACGCGCCTGGCGATCTCCGCCTCCGCGTTCGCGCGGTCGCGCTCGCGGGCATTCTCGCGCGCGAGCCATGCCATGCCGGAGCCGAACACGAGCGCCGCGATGAAGAGCCCCGCGGCGGCCGAGACTGCGAGGCGATGGCGGCGCACGAACCGCCCCGTGCGGTAGGTCCAGGACGGCGGGCCGGCGAGTACCGGCTCGTTGCGCGCGTGGCGCTCGAGGTCCGCCGCGAGCTCCTGCGGCGAGGAGTAACGGCGGTTGCGGTCCTTCTCGATCGACTTCAGCACGATCCACTCGAGGTCGCCGCGCAGGGTCGCGTCCCGCGCGCTCGGCTTCACCGGCTCGCCCACCGCGATTTCGCGCGCGATCGCCTCCGGCGTCACCGCGTCGCGCGTGACCGCGTAGGGCCGCGCGCCCGTCAGCAGCTCGTACAGCACGATGCCGAGCGAGTAGACGTCGGTCCTCGCGTCGACGTCGAGCGGGGACAGCTGGGCCTGCTCCGGGCTCATGTACTCCGGCGTGCCGAGCAGGTGCCCGATGCGCGTGTGCGCCTCGGCGTCGCCGCCGGCCGCCGTCGTCGCCTTCGCGATGCCGAAGTCGATGATGCGCGCGGCCGGGTGGCCGTCGATCTCGGCGACCAGGATGTTCGACGGCTTGAGGTCGCGGTGGATGATGCCGCGCAGGTGCGCGTGCTGCACGCCGGCGCAGACCTGGCCGAACAGTGCGAGCCGCTCGGCCCGCGGCAGCCCGCGGTCGTCGCAGTAGCGCGTGATGGGGATCCCGGCGACGTGCTCCATCGCGAAGTACGGGCGCCCGTCGCCGGTCGCGCCGGCATCGAGGATGCGCGCGATGTTCGGGTGCGCGAGCGTCGCGAGCGCCTGGCGCTCGAGCTCGAATCGCGCGATGACCTCGCGCGTGCCGACGCCGAACTTCAGTACCTTGAGCGCGACGCGCCGGCGCACGGGCTCCTGCTGCTCCGCGAGGTACACCTCGCCCATCGCGCCCTCGCCGATCCGCTCGAGGACCCGATAGGGGCCGATCTGCCGCGGCATGGCGAGCGGCGAAGGCGGGGCGACGCCCTTCTCGATCGACGCAGCGCCCCCGTCGTGGGCGGCGAGCAGGCGCCGCACGCGCGCCGCGAGCGCAGCGTCGGGGCAGGCCGCGAGCAGCTGCTCACGCGTGGCGGGATCCGCGTCGCGGCAGGCATCGAACAGCGACTGTTCGGCGTCGAGGTTCATGCGCCGCGGCGCGACTCGACGCGCTCCGCGAGCCAGGCGCGCGCGAAAGCCCAGTCGCGTTTCGCGGTCGCGGGCGAGGTGCCCTGCGCTTCCGCCGCCTCCTCGATGCTCATGCCCGCGAAGTAGCGCAGCTTCACGAGTTCGGCGAGTCGCGGCCGCTCGCGGCCGAGTTCCTCGAGCGCGGCGTCGATGTCGAGCACGTCCGAGCCCTCCTCGTCGGCGGGCACGTCGAGCCCCGAGAGCGTCACCCGCTCGAGCCCGGCGCCGCGCTTCCCGGCGAGGCGCCGGCGCGCGTGCTCCACCAGGATTCTCCGCATCGCCTCGGCCGCCGCGCCGAAGAAGTGCCGCCGGTTCTCCAGGCCGCAGACGCCCGGCGCGAGCCTGAGGTAGGCCTCGTTGACGAGCGCGGTCGGCTGCAGCGTGTGCCCGGGGGACTCGCGACGCATGTTCGCCGCCGCGACGCGCCGCAGTTCGGCGTACACGGCTTCATACAGCTGACCGTAGGCCGCCCGGTCTCCGGAGCACACGGCCTGCAGCAACAGGGTGACGTCTTTCTGGATCAAGGACTTGCGCGCGCGTGAGCCGATTTCCCGCGATTCTACGCATGTATCCGTGAAAGGGGCAGTTTCGCCCACCACCGGAGACCCGACGTCATGAATGCTGTTGCCAGGGAAGTTGCCGCCGACACGGCCCGGGCCGCGCGCTACGCGCGCGTGGTGAAGATGTCGAAGAAGGTCGAGTGGCAGATCGACCGCGACCTGATCCGCGGCCGCGAGTTCGACTTCTCGCGCAAGTTCCTGCCGGACGGCCTGTCCTTCGTGGACCGGCTGCCCTTCCTCTCCGGCGACGAAGGCCGCCTGCTGTCGCAGGTCCAGGGCCGGACCTACGCCTACGTCTTCGGGCTGGTCGAGCGCTTCATCAGCGCCAAGATGCTGGAGCAGAGCCGCGGGCACGTGCTGGGCGACCAGTCGGCGCTCGAGGGCCTGGTGCGCTTCTCCGCGGAGGAGATCAAGCACCAGGAGCTGTTCCGCCGCATGGAGACGATGATCGGCGGGAAGATGCCGCCGGGCTACCGCATGGTCGCGGACCCGAACGACGTCGCGCGCGCGGTCCTCGCCGCCCCGGCCTGGTCGGTGCTGGCGCTGACCTGCCACATCGAGCTGTTCGTGCAGGCGCACTACGACGAGAGCATCGCCCCGCGCGAGGAGATCTGCCCGCTGTTCAGGGACGTGTTCTTCTATCACTGGAAGGACGAGTGCCAGCACGTGATGCTGGACGAGCTCGAGTGGACCGCGGAGCACGCGAAGCTGTCGGCAGACGAGCGCGACCAGGCGGTCACCGGCCTCATCGGCCTGGTCGGCGCGGTGGATGGCATCCTGCAGGCGCAGGCGGCGGCGGACGTCGGGTATTTCCTCGCGATCGTGGGCCGCGAATTCGGCGCCGCGGAGCGCGACGCGCTCACGGCCGGCGTGCTCGGCGCCTACCGCTGGCAGTACATCGTCTCGGGCGTGCAGCACATCCACTTCGGGCGGCTGCTCACCTCGATGACGACGGCAGCGCAGATGGCGCGGATCCAGGCCGCGCTCGCCCCGATCATGCAGGGTTGATTGTCTCGTCCAGCGTCAACAGAGGAGAAGTGCCATGTTCGTCTTCAGGCGTCCCTTCACCGCAGTCATCGCGGGTCTCGTGACCACGCTGATTGCGGTGTCGATCGACACGGCGTTCGCGTCGGCCTGGACCGTGCAGCATGCGGCCGGTCTGTACTGACAGGTAGCCCCGGGGACTACGGAGTCCCCGGGGCCGCCTTCAGCGCGACGCGGTCCACCCAGTCTTCGCAGAGCGCGACGGCTTCCGCCGGCCGGAAGCCCTTCGGATCCAGGCACCATTCGAGCCACAGGCCGTCCAGCATCGCCGTCAGCCCGATCGTCGCGATGCGCGCCTCGAATCGCGATCGCCCCGCCCGTTTCAGCAGATCCCGCACCAGCAGCCCCGGCAACGCGCCGTAACCGCGCCCTTCCTCGCGATGCGCGCGCCTCATCTCCGGCGACTGCCGGAAGAGTCCCCAGAAGACGACCCAGGCCGTCAGCACCTGCGGATCCAGGTTCGGCTTCGAGAACACCGCGGCGATGAACGCCGACAGCCGCGCGCGCGGCTCCCGCGGCGCGCGATCGACCGCGCCCTGGAATCCCGCCGCCAGCTGGCGGCTGAACTGCCGGTAGCTTGCGGCGACCAGCGCGTCCTTGTTCGGGAAGTGGTGGTTGATGAGGCCGATCGAGACGCCGGCCCGCGCCGCGATGCGCCGCACCGACAGCCCGTCGTGACCATGGCGCTTCAGGCTGTCGATGGCCGCCGCGACGAGCGCCTGGCGGCGGTCGTCGGCGCTCCGGCGCTCGTAGCGCGGCTTGCGCAAGGCGCTCATCGCGGCAGCATCGCGCGCGCGGCGAGCAGCCCGGACATGCCCGTGAGCCCGGGCCCCGGGTGCGTGCCCGCACCGCACAGGAACAGTCCGGGCACGGGCGTCGCATGGCGGCCGAAACCGGCGACGGGCCGCATGAACAGGAGCTGGTCGAGCGCGACCTCGCCGCGCGACACGGCGCCCTCGGGCAGGCCGAAGCGCGCCTCGAGGTCGGGCGGCGAGAGCACCGCGCGGTGCACGATGCGCGACGTGAAACCCGGCAGCCGACGCTCGACCGCGGCAACGGCGCGGTCGGCCACCGCGTCCCCGGCGGCCGGCCAGCCGCCCGCTCGCAGCTCCCACGGCGTGTACTGCACGCGCAGCGTCGCGACGTGCATTCCCGGCGGCGCCAGGTTGGGCTGCGTCGCGCCCGGGAAGCGCAGCTCGACGACCGGATCGTCCGCGGCGCGGCCGTACTTCGCGGCGTCGTGGGCGCGCTCGACGTAGTCCGCCGACGGCGCGATCCAGAAGGCGCCCGCGGGTGCGCCGGGACAGCCCGGGACCGCCGGCAGGCCGTCGAGGCCGAGCAGCACGTGGCTCGTCACCCCGCGGTGGCGGATGTGACGCACCGCGTCGATGAACTCGACGTCGAGATGCAGCGGATCGAGCAGCTCGAGCAGCGTGCGGCCGACGCCCGCCGCCGAGAGGACGTCGCGGCAGGCGACCTCCTCGCCCGACGCGTGCGCGACGCCCGCGACGCGGCCGTCGCGTACGAGGATGCGTTCCACGCGCGCGCCGGTCTCGACCTGCGCGCCGGCCGCGCGCGCGCGGTCCGCGAACGCGGTGAGGAGCGCGGTGCCCCCGGTCTGCAGTCGCAGCCGCTCGCCGAACACGCCGGGCGCGGCACCGACGTGGCGATGCAGGAATGCGAGCGCCGTGCCGCCGCCCCTCGGCCCCTGCGGCAGGTCCGCCGTGCCGATGGCCGCCAGGAGCCCCTTCAGGCGCCCGCTCTCGAACCGGTCGTCGAGCAGGTCCGTGAGCGCCATCGGCAGCGCGCGCAGCAGTTCCGTCATGCCGCGCCGGCCGAGCGAGCGGTAGCGCAGGCCGAGCCCGGCGAGCGACAGCGCCTCGCGCGCGCCCTTGCCGTCGATGGCGAATGCCGGGCGCCGGCACAGCTCGCCGAGGAATCCCGCGAGCGCGTGCATCTCCGCGGCGAAGCGCGGCCAGGCCGCGGCGTCCTTCGTGGAGAAGCGCTTCAGGCCCTCGGCCGTCGCCGCGCAGTCGCGCCCGAGCACGAGCGGCCCGTCCTCGCCGAGCGCGACCGCGACGGGATCGGGCGCGACCGCCGCCGGGAGCATGGCGCCGGTCGCGCGCAGCACGTCCTCGTGCACGTGGCCGAGGTCCGCCGCCAGCGGCGCGGCGCGGAATCCCGGCGCGAACTCGATCTCGGCCAGCGTGCCCCCCGGCTCGCGCCCCGCCTCGAGCACGAGCACGCGCCGGCCAGCGCGCGCGAGCACCGTCGCCGCCACCAGGCCGTCCGGGCTCGCGCCGATCACGACGCTGTCGAACTCGCGGCTCATGCGCCCGCCAGGATGCGTTCCGCGGCCAGCTTGCCGGGAGCGCCCATCACGCCGCCGCCCGGGTGCGTGGACGAGCCGCACTGGTAATAACCCGCGATCGGCGTGCGATAGCCCGCCCAGCGCACGGCGGGCCGCAGGAAGAAGAGCTGTTGCAGGGCGAGCTCGCCCTGGAAGATGTTGCCCTCGGAGAGGCCGACCGTCTCCTCGATGTCGGCCGGCGTCAGCACCTGCCGGTGCAGGATGGCGCGCTTGAGGTTCGGCGCGTACTCGGCGAGCGTGTCCACGACCGCGTCGCCGAAAGCGTCGCGCTTCGCGGGCGTCCACCCGCCGTTCACGCGGTAAGGGCAGTACTGCACGAAGATGCTGGCGACGTGCTTCCCGGGCGGAGCCATGCCCGGGTCGATCATGGAGGGAAAGACGATGTCCATGTACGGACGGCGCGAAAACTCGCCGTATTTCGCGTCGTCGTAGGCGCGCTCCAGGTAATCCACGCTCGGGCTGATCGAGAACGCGCCCTTGTGGTGCACGCCGACGCCCGGCATGCAGCTGAAGTCCGGCAGCTCCGAGAGCGCGAGATTCACCTTGCCCGAGGAGCCACGGAACCGGAAGCGCCGCACCTGCTCGACCAGGTCCTCCGGCAGCTCGCGGCTGTCGACGAGGTCGAGATAGGTGCGCCGCGCGTCGAGGCCCGAGACCACGACCGGCGCCAGGACCTCCTCGCCGCTCTCGAGCACGACGCCCGTCGCGCGCCCGCCCTTCACCAGCACCTGCTTCACCGGCGCTTCGGTGCGGAGCACGGCGCCGCGCGCGCGCGCGGCGGCGGCGATGGCGTTGCTGATCGTGCCGTTGCCGCCCTTGCAGAAGCCCCAGGCGCGGTAGGCGCCGTCGATCTCGCCCATGTAGTGGTGCAGCAGCACGTAGGCGGAGCCCGGCGACCGCGGGCCCATGAAGGTGCCGATGATGCCGCTCGCCGACTTGGTGGCCTTGAGCGGAGCGCACTCGAACCACTCGTCGAGGTAGTCGGCCGAGCTCATGGTCATGAGCTTCCAGAGCGCGTGGAATCTCTCCGCGCCCAGCGACTTCAGGTGGCCGCCGAGACGCATCAGGCCGCGGAGATCCGACGGCGCGAGCGAGGTCGGGTCCGGCGGGATCATCGCGAGGATCGGCTTGACCGCGCGCGCCATCAGCGACATCAGCCGGCCGAACTCGACGACCGCCTCGGCATCGAGGGGCGAGTGGCGATGGATTTCGCGGCGCGTCAGGTCGGCGTCGCCCCACATGGCGAAGTAATCGCCGTCCGGCAGCGGCGTGACCGTGCTCTCGAGCGGCAGGATCTGCATGCCATGCTTCGGCAGCTCGAGGTCGCGGATGATCTCGGGGCGCAGCAGGCTGACGACGTAGGAATACACCGAGAACGTGAAGCCCGGGAACACCTGCTCGCTGACCGCGGCGCCGCCGAGCAGGTGACGGCGCTCGAGCACGACGACCTTCCGGCCCGCGCGCGCGAGGTAGGCGGCATTCACCAGGCCGTTGTGCCCGCCGCCGATGACGATGGCGTCGTAGCGGTTCGCCGCGCTCACGCCTTCTTCCTCGGCGGATCGAAGAACGGCAGCTTGCGCACGCGGGCGTTCGCGCGCAGGCGCCGGTGCTCGACGGTCATCTCCATCTCGACTGCCGTGTCGGGCTGGAAATGCGGCGCCTCGATGTGGGCGAGCGCCAGGTACTTCTTCAGGAGCGGCGACCACACGCCGCTCGAGGCGTAGCCGACCTGGCGCCCGTGGCGGTAGACCGGCACGCTCGCGCGCCAGGCGACCATCGGCAGCGCCGGCGTCAGGTCCACGTCCCGGTACAGCCGCTCGAAGGAGTCCCAGTCCACCTCGACGCCGACGAAGCGCCACGCCGGGCCGCGCGCCTTCTCGGCCACGAGCGCCTGCCTGCCGTTGAATGGCGCCTTGTCCAGCGTCACCGACCAGTCGAGCGAGAGCTCGAAGGGCGTGGACTTCTGCGCCTCGATCATCGCGCGGTGCGCGGAGTGGTAGTCCACGTCGAGCATCACGAGGCCCGCCTCGATGCGGGCGACGTCGAGCGCCCAGATGCCGGCCGGCATCAGGCCGTAGTCCGCGCCGGCCCTCGCGAGCGCGTCCCACACCGGCAGCGCCCCCTCCGCCGGCACCCACAGCTCGTAGCCAAGGTCGCCCGTGTAACCGGTGCGCGAGACCTGGATGTCCACGCCCGCGACGCGGTTGTTCATCATGCGGAAGTATCTCAGGCCGTCGACCGGGTCGCGCGCGACGGCGTTCAGCACCGCGCGCGACAACGGCCCCTGCAGCGCGAGCGCCCCGAGCCGCTCCGAGACCTCCTCGATCCGCACGTCCATGCCGAAGGCGTTGCGGGTGAGCCAGCGCAGGTTGGGCTCGGCCGAGGTCAGCCGGTACGACTGCTCGCCGAGGCGCGTGATGGTGCCGTCGTCGATCACCTTGCCGCGCGCGTCGCACCAGCTCATGTAGAGCACCTGCCCGGGCTGCGCCTTCGGGACGTTGCGCGTCACGACCCGGTCGAGCAGGCGCGTCGCGTCGCGGCCCTCGATGAGGTACTTGTGCAGCGGCGAGACGTCGAAGAGCGCGGCCGCGTTCCGGACCGCCGCATACTCGCGGTCGTGCGTGAACTCGTAGCAGCTTGCCGCGGCAAAGCCGGCCCACCGCCGCCAGTTCTGGCCCTGCATCAGGGGCGCGGTACGGGCGAAGAATGGCGTCGTCTGGAGGTTGTGCGGGATGCGCATCGGGAGCGGCGGCGCGGAAGGAATCCTTGTTGAACAAGCGTACAACATAAGCCCGGAACCGGTCAACGCACGGCTTGATTTGTTGTTGAACGATCGTTTAACTTAGCGGGTCATGGGCACGCCCGCCGCGGACTTCAACCTCGCCGACCTGCCGGACGGCGAGCTGGTCGAGCAGATGTTCGACGACCTCTACGACGGCCTCGCCGACGAGATCGTCGAGGGCGTCAACATCCTGCTGGCGCGCGGCTGGGACGCCAAGCGCGTGCTCGACGAGGCGCTCGTCGGCGGCATGAACATCGTGGGTGCCGACTTCCGCGACGGCATCCTGTTCGTGCCGGAGGTGCTCCTCGCCGCCAACGCGATGAAGGCCGGCATGGCGATCCTGAAGCCGATCCTCTCGCAGACCGGCGCCGAGCCGATCGGCAAGATGGTCATCGGCACGGTCAAGGGCGACATCCACGACATCGGCAAGAACCTGGTCGGCATGATGATGGAGGGCGCCGGCTTCGAGATCGTGGACCTCGGCATCAACACGCACGCGGAGCGCTATCTCGAGGCGCTGCGCGAGCACCGGCCGGACATCCTCGGCATGTCGGCGCTGCTGACGACCACCATGCCCTACATGAAGGTCGTCATCGACGCGATGAAGGAGCAGGGCCTGCGCGAGAGGCACATCGTGCTGGTCGGCGGCGCCCCGCTCAACGAGGAATTCGGCCGCGCCATCGGCGCGGACGCCTACTGCCGCGACGCGGCGATCGCCGTCGAGACGGCCAAGCGCCTGGTCGCCGAGCGGCGCGCGGCGCGAGCCACCTGACCCCGGGGCGTGCGGTGTCCGCGCCCTCCCCCGTCCTCGTCATCGGCTGCGGCGCGCTCGGCCGCGAGCTCGTCGCACTCCGGCGCGTCAACGGCTGGCCGCACGTCGCGTTCCGGCTGCTGCCGGCCGAACTGCACAACCATCCCGAGCGCATCGCGCCCGCGCTGCGCGAGGCGATCGAGGCCGGCCGGCGCGAGTTCGGGCGCGTGTTCGTCGCCTATGCGGACTGCGGCAGCCGCGGCGGGATCGACCGCGTCTGCGCCGAGTACGGCATCGAGCGGCTGCCCGGCGCGCACTGCTACGAGTTCCTCGCCGGCAGCGACGCGTTCCACGCTCTCGCGGACGAGGAGCCCGGCACCTTTTATCTCACTGATTTCCTGGCGCGCCATTTCGACCGACTGGTGCGCCGGGGACTCGGCCTCGACCGGCACCCGGAGCTGATGCCGCAGTACTTCGGCAACTACCGCCGGCTGGTGTACCTGTCGCAGGCGGACGACCCGGACCTGGACGCGCGGGCGCGGGGGCACGCGCGCTACCTCGGCCTGGCCTACGAGCGCCGGCACTGCGGCTTCGGTCCCTTCAACCGCGCGGTCACGGAGCACGTCATCCGGTGGCGAAGCTGACCTCCATCTTCTGGCGCGACATCCCGGCGCAGGTGATCGGCCAGGCCGGCCGCACCCGCCTCAAGCGCGAGTTGCCCCCGCGTTTCGCGCAGGCGATCGACCGCGCCGCGATGCGCGCCGGACGCGGCTCGAGCGATGCCTACCTCGCCGACTGGCGCCGCGAATCCGAGGAGGTCGAGGGCGACCTCGGGCAGCTCGTCGCCGAGCGCGCGGCGGCGCTCGAGTCCCGATTCCCGGAGGACGTCCTCGAGTCGGTCGTCAAGGCCGGCGGTCTGGCCGGAGGCGCCGCGAAATGACCCGCACCGTCATCGGCTCGAACCGCCGCGCCGTCACGATCGGTTTCGACGAGCCATTCGTCGTGATCGGCGAGCGCATCAACCCGACCGGGCGCAAGCTGCTCGCGGAAGAGATGAAGGCCGGCGACTATTCGCGCGTCGTGGCGGACGCGCTCGCCCAGGTCGAGGCCGGCGCGCAGGTGCTGGACGTCAACGCCGGCATCCCGCTCGCCGACGAGCCGAGGATCCTCGCCGACTGCATCCGGCTGATCCAGTCGGTGACCGACACGCCGCTCTGCATCGACTCGTCGATCGTCGAGGCGCTGGAGGCCGGGCTCGCGGCCTACCAGGGCAAGGCGCTGCTGAACTCCGTGACCGGCGAGGAGGAGCGGCTCGAGCGCGTGCTGCCGCTCGTCAGGAAGCACGGCTGCGCGGTGATCGCGATCAGCAACGACGAGACCGGCATCTCGCAGGACATCGACGTGCGCTTCGAGGTCGCAAAGCGCATCGTCCTGCGCGCCCGCGACCACGGCATCCCGGCCGAGGACATCGTCGTGGACCCGCTCGTGATGCCGGTCGGCGCGATCAACGACGCCGGCGCGCAGGTACTCGCGCTGGTGCGCCGGCTCCGCGGCGAGCTCGGCGTCAACACCACCTGCGGCGCGTCGAACCTGAGCTTCGGCCTGCCGAACCGCAACGGCCTGAATGCCGCTTTCATCAGCATGGCGATTGGCGCCGGCATGACCTCCGCGATCACGAACCCGCTGCACGCGGAGCTCATGCAGGCGGTGCGCGGCGCCAACGTCGTCATGGGCCGTGACCCGCAGTGCATGGCCTGGATGCGCCATTACCGCGAGCCCGCAGCCGAGGGCGGCGAGGCGCGCGGGCGCCGCAGCAACCGGCGCAACCGCGCGCCGGGCGGAACGCCGTGAGCGCCCGATGAGTGACGGGCACGACCCGCTGGTCGTGTTCTCGCCCTCAGGCAGGCGCGGGCGTTTCCCGCCGGGCACGACCGTGCTCGCCGCCGCGCGCGCGCTGGGGGTGGACCTCGATTCCGTGTGCGGGGGCCGCGCCATCTGCGGGCGCTGCCAGGTCCAGGTGGTGGACGGCGAGCTCGCCAAGCACGGAATCGTCTCCCGGGAGGCGCACCTGAGCGCGCGAGGCGCGGCCGAGACGCGGCTGTGCGCGCGGCAGGGCGTCGCCGCCGGCCGCCGGCTCGGCTGCCAGGCACGCATCCGGCGGGACGTCGCGATCGACGTGCCGCCGGACGCGCAGGTGCACCACCAGGTCGTGCGCAAGCCGCATGAGGCGCACGACATCGAGATCAACCCGGTGCTGCGCGCGTATCTCGTGGAGGTCGCGAGACCCGACATGCGCGACCCGAGCGGCGACCTCGAGCGGCTGCTGGCGGCGCTCGCCGCGGAATGGCAGCAGGGAGGCCTCACGATCGCGCTGCCCGCGCTGCAGTCGCTGCAGCCCGCGCTGCGCGAAGGGGACTGGCGGGTGACCGTCGCGGTCCGCGACGGGCGCGAGATCGCAGCGGTGTGGCCGGGGTTCCGCGAGCGGCTGCATGGCGTCGCCGTGGACGTCGGCTCGACCACGATCGCCGCGCATCTCTGCGAACTCGCGAGCGGCGCGGTGATCGGCAGCGCCGGCTGCATGAACCCGCAGATCCGCTTCGGCGAAGACCTGATGAGCCGGGTCTCCTACGTCATGATGAATCCCGGCGGCGAGGCCGAGCTCACGCGGGTGGTGCGCGAGGCGATGGCCGGGCTCATCGCCTCCGCCGCGGCGCAGGCCGGGATCGCTGCCGCGGACGTCCTCGAAGTGACCCTGGTCGGCAACCCGGTCATGCATCACCTGGCCCTCGGGCTGAATCCGGTCGAGCTCGGCACCGCGCCATTCGCGCTCGCGACCGACGGGGCCGTGAGCCTGCCGGCCGGGCCGCTCGGGCTCGGCGTCCACCCGGGCGCGCGTGTCTACGCCCTGCCCTGCATCGCCGGCCACGTCGGCGCCGACGCCGCCGCGGTGCTGCTCGCCGAGGCGCCGTGGGAGCGTGACGAGGTCTCGCTGATCGTGGACGTCGGCACCAATGCCGAGATCATCCTCGGCAACCGGCGGCGCCAGCTCGCCGCGTCGAGCCCGACCGGGCCCGCCTTCGAGGGCGCCCAGGTCAGCGGCGGCCAGCGCGCGGCGCCCGGCGCCATCGAGCGCGTGCGCATCGACCGCGACACGCTCGAGCCGCGCTTCAAGGTCATCGGCTGCGATCTCTGGTCGGACGAGCCCGGCTTCGCCGCGCAGCTGCCGCCGGCGGGCGTCACCGGCATCTGCGGCTCCGGCATCATCGAGGCGATCGCGGAAATGTACCTGTCCGGGCTCCTGTTGCCGGACGGCACCATCCCGGGCGCGATGGCCGCGCGCACGCCGCGCATCGTCGCCGAGGGGCGCACCTTCTCCTGGGTGCTGCGCGCGGGCCCACCGGAGCTTCGCATCCGCCAGAACGACGTGCGCGCAATCCAGCTCGCGAAAGCCGCGCTCTATGCGGGCGCCAGGCTCCTGATGGACCGCTTCGGCGTGTCACGCGTCGACCGCATCCGGCTCGCGGGCGCCTTCGGATCGCACATCGACGTGAAGTACGCCATGACGCTCGGCATGATCCCGGATTGCGCGCTCGATGCCGTATCCTCCGCGGGCAACGCGGCCGGCACGGGCGCGCGCATCGCGCTGCTCGACGCCGCGTCGCGGTCGCGCATCGAGGAGCGCGTGCGCCAGGTCGAGAAGGTCGAGACCGCCATCGAGCCGGCGTTCCAGCGGCATTTCGTCGCCGCCATGGCAATCCCGCACGCCACGGATGCATTTCCCGAGCTCGCGAAGGTCGTGGCGCTGCCGGCGGCGGGTTCGCCTGCGCCCGCGGCCGCGCGCCGCCGCGCGAGGCGCCGGCCGTGACGGCGCCGCCGCCTGTCCGTCTCGCGCCGTCGCAATGGCGCGCGCTCGCGGACGCCGTGCGCGAGACCTACCTGGAGATCTATCCGAGCCCGAGCGTCGAGCAGCGCCTGGGCGCCCTCGACCCCGGGGCCTGGATCGCCGTCACCTGTTCGCCGACGAAAGGGGTCGGACCGACGCTCGAGCTGTGCGCGCGGCTCGCCGCGCGCGGCTTCCGCCTGGTGCCGCACGTCGCGGCGCGCATGGTGCGTGACCGCGCGCATCTCGGGGAGATCCTGCGCCGGCTCGCGGACCTCGGCATCGACAGCCTCTTCGTGCCCGGCGGAGACGCCCCGCGGCCGCAGGGAGTCTATGGCCGCGCGCTCGATCTGCTGCGCGACATCGCCGATCACGACCATCGCCTGCGCCACATCGGCGTCGCCGCCCATCCGGAAGGGCATCCCGCGGCCGACGGCGAAAGCCTGCTGCTCGAGCTCGTGGCCAAGCAGACCTGTGCGAACTACCTCGTCACGCAGATGTGCTTCGATCCGCGAGGGCTGCTCGAGTGGCTGCGGCTGATCCGCGGGCGCGGGATCACGCTCGCGGCCTGGATCGGGCTGCCGGGGGTCTTCGACCGCGGCGCGCTGCTCGCCGCTTCGCTGCGCATCGGCGTCGGCGCGTCGCTGCGCCAGCTGCGCCACCGCGGCGGCGTCGTCGGCCGGCTGCTCGGGCCGAAGACCTACCGGCCGGACGCGCTCCTCCATGGCATCGCCCCGGCGCTCGAGGACCCCGCACTCGGCATCGCGGGATTCCACCTGTTCTGCTTCAATGCCGTCGCGCAATCGGAGGACTGGCGCCGCCGGTTCATCGCCGGCTGCGTGGCGCAGGAGACCGGAGCCGCTCCATGAGACCGACCATCCAGATGCTGAGCCCGGAACTGATCGCCTCGGTGCTGGCGGAGGCCAAGCGCATCATGGCCGAGACGGGCATGGAGATCCGGGGCTCGAGGCTCCGCCAGCGCCTGCTGGACTCGGGCCTCAAGGCGGATGCCACCGGGCGCGTGCTGTTCGAGCCTGCCGTCGTGGACCGCGCGATCGCTGCGGCGCCCAAGTCGTTCACGCTCTTCGACCGCGACGGCCATCCGCATGCCGAAATCGGCGGCTGGAACGTCCACTTCATCCCGGGATCGTCCGGCCTCAAGATCATGGACCACCGCACCGGCGAGACGCGGCTCGCGAACTCGACCGATTTCGTCGAGTACGCCAGGCTCTGCGACGGGCTGCCGCACATTCCCTACCTCGCGACCGCGTTCTCCACGAATGCCGACATCGAGTCCCAGGTTTCGGACGCCTGGCGCCTGTACATGGTGCTGACGAACTCGAAGAAGCCGGTGGTCTCGGGCGCCTTCGGCGAGCACGGCGTGCCGCGCATGGTGGAAATGATGCAGCTGTTCCGCCGCGACCGCGCCGACCTCGTGGCCCGGCCGATGTCCATCTTCACGGTCACGGCCACCGGCAACTTCCGCTTTGGCGAGGACTCCTGCCAGAACCTGCTCGACTGCGTCGAGGCCGGCATCGCCGTCGAGATCGTGCCGGTCACACTGATGGGCCTGATCGCGCCCGTGACGCTCGTCGGCGCGCTCGTGTTCCACTGCGTGGACGTGCTGACCGGGATCACGATGGCGCAGATCGTGAAGCCGGGCGCCCCGGTGCTGTTCGGCGGCGCGCCCGCGACCTTCCACATGAAGGCCGCGAGCTCCCCGATGGCCGCGATCGAGGCGCAGCGCCTGAATGTCGCCTATGTCGCGGTCGCAAAGTCGCTGGGGCTGCCGACCCAGGCCTACATGGCGCTCTCCGACGGCAAGTTCCTGGACGCGCAGGCAGGCGCCGAGACCATGACGAGCGCGATGCTCGCCGCGCTCGCCGGCGTCAATTCGGTTTCCGGCCCGGGCATGCTCGACTACGTGCTGACGTTCAGCCTGCCGAAGCTCGTGTTCGACAACGAGGTCTGCGGGCAGTGCCTGCACTTCGTGCGCGAGGCGCGGCCGCTCGAGGACCTGCCGGCGGCGGGCCTCGTGGACCACCTGCGGCAGCATGACCACCTGATCACCGCGCCGCACACGCTCAAGTACTGGCCGCAGGAACTCTACCTGACCGATCCCGTCATCGACCGCGAGAACCGCGAGACCTGGGCCAAGCAGGGCTCGAAGGACCTCTACACGCGCGCCTGCGAGCAGGTGGAGCGGCGTCTCGCCGCCTATGCGCCCGTCGCCACCGACGCCGCGGCGGACGCGGAGATGCGCCGGATCATCATGGCCGGCCTGCAGCAGCAGTCCAGCCTGCCGGAGTTGCCGCCGCCGCCCGAACACGCCGCCGTCGAGACCGTCGCCGGCCGCCGCGGGCGGCCCGGCCGCCGCCGTTCATAGAAGGGAACCGTGTCATGAGACCCATCACTGACGTCGTCCGCGCCCTCGACATCGACCCGGCCAGCCTCGAGCTCTACGGCCGCTACAAGGCCAAGCTGCCGCTCGCCGCGTTCGCGGGCCGCCCGCGGCGCGGCAAGCTGGTGCTGGTGTCGGCCATCACGCCGACGCCCGCCGGCGAGGGCAAGACC
Source organism: Steroidobacteraceae bacterium (assembly GCA_036555345.1). GTDB lineage: Bacteria > Pseudomonadota > Gammaproteobacteria > Steroidobacterales > Steroidobacteraceae > SCUD01. Next base: position 7,655 of record DATBLN010000060.1, on the reverse strand, counting down.
ACGACCAGCATCGGCCTCGTGCAGGGCCTCGCGAACATCGGCGTGAAGAGCGCCGCGGCGCTGCGCGAGCCGAGCCTCGGCCCGGTGTTCGGCATGAAGGGCGGCGGCGCCGGCGGCGGCGCGTCCGAGGTGCTGCCGGTGATGGACATCAACATGCACTTCAACGGCGACTTCCACGCCGTGTCGAGCGCGCACAACCTGCTGGCCGCGATGGTGGACAACGACCTGCACCACGGCGGCAAGAGCTCGCGCCTCGACCCGCGGCACGTGACCTGGAAGCGCGTCATGGACATGAACGACCGCGCCCTGCGCTCGATCATCGTCGGGCTTGGCGGCCGCAGCGAAGGCATCCCGCGCGAGACCGGCTTCGACATCACGGCCGCGAGCGAGGTCATGGCCGTGCTCTGCCTCGCGGACGGCATCCCGGACCTCAAGGCGCGGCTCGGCCGCATCGTCGTCGGCTACGACCGCGACGGCAAGCCGGTTACCTCGCGCGACGTCGGGGCCGTCGGCGCCATGGCCGCACTGCTGTCCCAGGCGATCAAGCCCAATCTCGTGCAGACGACCGAGGGCGTGCCGGCATTCGTGCACGGCGGGCCGTTCGCCAACATCGCGCACGGCACGAACAGCATCACGGCCACCAAGGCCGCGCTCGCCTTCGCCGACGTGGTCGTGACCGAGGCCGGGTTCGCGTTCGAGCTGGGCGCGGAGAAGTTCTTCGACATCAACTGCCGCTACGGCGGCTTCGCGCCGGCCTGCACGGTGCTGGTCGCCACCATCCGCGCGCTCAAGATGCACGGCGGCAAGCCGCTTGCGGAGATCGGGCAGCCGGACCCGGCGGCGATGCTGCGCGGCTTCTCCAACCTGGAGAAGCACGTCGAGAACATCCGCCGCTTCGGCCAGCCCTGCGTCATCGCCATCAACCATTTCCCGACCGACACGGACGACGAGGTCCGCGTGCTGAGGCAGCATTGCCAGGCGCTCGGCGTCGAGGCCGTGGAGGCGCGGCCGTTCAGCGAGGGCGGACCCGGCTGCACGGCGCTCGCGGCGCTCGTGCGCGACATGGTCGCGTCCCACGAGCCCGCCTTCACGCCGCTCTACGACTGGAATGACCCGATCGAGAAGAAGATCGCGACCGTCGCGCGGGTGATGTACGGCGCCCAGGCGGTGGACTACACGGCGCGCGCGCGCCGCGACCGGGACCAGCTCGAGAAGTCGGGCTTCGGCAGGCTGCCCGTGTGCATCGCGAAGACGCAGCAGTCGCTCTCGGACAACCCGTCGCTGCTCGGGCGGCCGAAGGACTTCCTGGTGACGGTGCGCGAGATCCAGCTCGCCGCGGGCGCCGGCTTCGTGATCCCGATCACCGGCGAGATCATGCGCATGCCGGGCCTGCCCCGCGATCCGATGGCGACCCGCTTCGACCTCAGCGACGAGGGCGAGATCCTCTTCAGCCGCTGAGGGCGGCCGGGTCGAGGCCGTGCTGCGCGCAGGCGGCGGTGACGGTGTTGCGCAGCAGGCAGGCGATGGTCATCGGCCCCACGCCGCCCGGCACCGGCGTGATCGCGCCCGCCACCCTGGCCGCGGATTCGAAGTCCACGTCGCCGACCAGCTTCTCGCGCGGCCCATCCGGCGTGTCGACCCGGATGCGGTTGATGCCGACGTCGATCACGGTCGCCCCCGGCTTGATCCAGTCGCCCCGGATCATGCGCGGCCGGCCGATCGCGGCGACCAGGATGTCCGCGCGGCGGCATTCCGCGGCGAGGTCGCGCGTGCGCGAATGGGCGACCGTCACCGTGCAGTGCTCGCGCAGCAGCAGCTGCAGCATCGGCTTGCCGACGATGTTGGAGCGGCCGATGACGAGCGCGTGCAGGCCCGCGAGCGCCGGCAGCGTCTCCTTGAGCAGCAGCAGGCATCCGAGCGGCGTGCAGGGAACCATGCCGGTCCCGCGCGCTGCGAGCAGGCCCGTGTTCACGATGCTGAAGCCGTCCACGTCCTTCTGCGGCGCGATCGCGTCCGTGACGGCTGCTTCTTCGATGTGCCTTGGCAGCGGCAGCTGCACCAGGATGCCGTGCACGGCGGGATCGGCATTGAGGCGGGCCACATGCCCGAGCAGCTCCGCCTGCGACACCGACGCCGGCAGCCGCGCCTCGAAGGACCGCATGCCCGCCTCGCCCGTCCGGCGCACCTTGTTGCGCACGTAGATTTCGCTCGCGGGATCCTCTCCCACCAGCACGACTGCGAGGCCCGGCATGATCCGGTGGCGCGTCGCGAGCACGGCGGCCTGTCGCGCGACTTCCGCCCGGATCCTTGCCGCGGCGGCCTTGCCATCGATCAACCGGGCTCCGCCCGGGGCGCCGGCGGCGGCATCACTTTCTGGCATCCCCCGCACCTCGTGCCATACTGAGGGGGACGAGCGTACCCGAAGCTTCGGCGCCATTGCCAAACCGCGAGCCCCGATGAACGCAGAGCGCCAGGACCGGCCGGTCCGCCAGGTATCGATCGAGGCGATGCGCGACGACCACCTGAGCGCGCGCCAGGACCTGGTCGTGGTCGAGGAGCCGCTCGAGATCCGGGTCGCGCGCGCCGGCGAGTCCGGCCCCGGCACCGCCGTATCGATCACCATGCGCACGCCGGGCCAGGACGTCGAGCTCGCCGTCGGCTTCCTGCACGGCGAGGGGATCATCCGCGGGCCCGAGGACGTCGCCGACCGCCGCTTGTGCGGGCCCGCCGGCAACGTCGTGCGGATCCAGCTCGCATCCGGCGCCGCGCCCGACATGGCCGGCCTGCAGCGCAACTTCTATACCAGCTCCAGCTGCGGCGTCTGCGGCCATGCGTCGCTCGCCGCCGTGGAGCGGATGATGTCCTCGCCGTGCGTGGACGCGTCCCTGAAGGTGCCGGCCTCGCTGCTGGCATCGCTGCCGGCGCGGGCGCGCGCGGCCCAGGACGTGTTCCGCGACACGGGCGGCCTGCACGCCGCCTGCCTGTTCGACGCCGCGGGCCGGTTGCTCGACCTGCGCGAGGACGTCGGCCGGCACAATGCGCTCGACAAGCTGGTGGGCGCGCGGCTGCTGGCCGGGGACCTGCCGCTGTCGGATTGCGTGCTGTTGCTGTCCGGACGCGCGAGCTTCGAGCTCCTGCAGAAGGCCGCCGCCGCCGGGATCCCGGTGGTCGCCGCGGTCGGCGCGCCCTCCTCGCTCGCCATCGACCTGGCGGAGCGCACCGGCATCCTGCTGGTCGGGTTCCTGCGCGAGGGCTCGTTCAACGTGTACGCGCACCGCGAGCGTCTGGCATGAGCGGGCCCGCTCAGCCGGCCGTCGCCGCGGACGAAGGCCGCATCCTCGCGATCGTCGAGCGTCACCGGCACCGCGACGGGCCGCTGATCGAGATCCTGCACGAGGTCCAGGCCGCCTTCGGCTGCGTGCCGGCCTCCGCGGTGCCCGTGATCGCGCGCGCCCTCAACCTGTCGCGCGCCGAGGTCCATGGCGTGGTGACCTTCTATCACCACTTCCGCAGCGCGCCGCCGGGCCGGCACGTGTTGCGGCTCTGCCGCGCGGAGTCCTGCCAGGCCGCCGGTGGCCGCGCGCTCGAGCGCCGCGCCGTGGAACGCCTGGGCATCGGTTTCGGCGCGACGACGGCGGACGGCCGGATGACGCTCGAGCCGGTTTTCTGCCTCGGGCTCTGTGCCTGTTCTCCCGCGGCCATGCTGGATGCGGAGGTCCACGGCCGGCTGACCGCGGATCGCCTCGATGCGCTCCTCGACGCGGGCGCGGATGTGAAGTCATGAGCACCACCGTCTGGGTTCCGCGCGACGCCGGAGCGCTCGCGCTCGGCGCCGAGGCGACCGCGCGCCGGCTGACGGCGGAGGCGGGACGCGCCGGGACGGCGATCCGCCTGCGGCGCAATGGCTCGCGCGGCCTCTACTGGCTCGAGCCCCTGGTCGAGGTCGAGACCACGGCCGGCCGCATCGCCTACGGTCCCGTCGCCGAGTCCGACGTGCCGGGCCTCGTCACGCAGGGCATGCTGAGCGGGGCGGAGCATCCGCTGCGGCTCGGGCCGATCGAGCAGCATCCCTGGCTCGCGTCACAGCAGCGGCTCACCTTCGCGCGCGTCGGGCGCATCGATCCGCTCGATCTCGGCGCCTATCGCGCGCAGGGCGGCTACCGCGGCCTCGCGCGAGCGCTCGAGCTCGGGCCCGAGGCGACCGTGAACGAAGTGGTCGAATCGGGCCTTCGCGGGCGCGGCGGGGCGGCCTTTCCGACCGGCATCAAGTGGCAGACCGTCCGCAAGCAGCCGCCGGGCCCGCGCTACGTCACCTGCAATGCGGACGAAGGTGACTCCGGCACGTTCTCGGACCGCATGCTCATGGAAGGGGACCCGTTCGCGCTGATCGAGGGCATGGCGATCGCGGGCGTCGCCACCGGCGCGACGCGCGGCTTCATCTACCTGCGCGTCGAGTACCCGCACGCCCTCGAGGTGATGGGCGGCGCGATCGCCGCGGCGCGCGCGGCCGGCTGCCTCGGGGCGGACGTGCTGGGCAGCGGCCACGCCTTCGACATCGAGATCCGGCTCGGCGCCGGCGCCTACATCTGCGGCGAGGAGACCTCGATGCTCGAGAGCCTCGAGGGACGCCGCGGCGAGGTGCGCGTGCGCCCGCCACTGCCCGCCGAACAGGGGCTGTTCGGCGCGCCGACCGTCGTCAACAACGTCATCACGCTCGCGACGGTGCCCGCGATCCTCGCGGACGGCGCGGCCGGCTACCGTGAATTCGGCCAGGCGAGATCGCGCGGCACGCTGCCGCTGCAGCTCGCGGGAAACATCCGTCGCGGCGGTCTCGTCGAGCGCGCCTTCGGCCTCACCGTGCGCGAGCTCCTCGAGGACTACGGCGGCGGCTCGGCGAGCGGGCGGCCGATCCGCGCCGTGCAGATCGGCGGACCGCTCGGCGCCTACCTGCCGGCCTCGCAGTTCGACACGCCGCTCGAGTACGAGTCGCTCGCGGCGATCGGCGCCATGCTCGGCCACGGCGGCGTGGTCGCATTCGACGATACCGTGGACATGCTCGAGATGGCGCGTTACGCGATGGAGTTCTGCGCCCACGAGTCCTGCGGCAAGTGCACGCCCTGCCGCATCGGCTCGGTGCGGGGCGCGGAGGCACTGGACAGAATCGGGCGTGGCGAGGACCGGGATGCCAACCTTGCGCTGATCGGGGAACTCTGCGATACGATGGTGCAGGCCTCTCTGTGCGGGCTCGGGGGCATGGCGCCATTTCCCGTGCAGAGCGCGCTGAAGCACTTCCCGGAGGACTTCAGGCGGCGCCGGCCCGGACACTGACATGTACGCGATCGACCACAAGGACCTCGGCACGCCGGCCGCCTCGTCGGCCGAGCCGGTCACGCTCGAGATCGACGGCGCGACGGTGACCGTGCCCGCGGGCACCTCGGTCATGCGCGCCGCGGCGCTTGCCGGAACGGCGATCCCGAAACTGTGCGCCACGGACACGCTGAAAGCCTTCGGCTCCTGCCGCCTGTGCCTGGTCGAGATCGAGGGCCGCAAGGGCTTTCCGGCGTCCTGCACGACGTCGGTCGCGCCCGGCATGAAGGTGCGCACACAGTCGCCGCGGCTCGACGGCCTGCGGCGCGGCGTGGTCGAGCTCTACGTCTCCGACCACCCGCTCGACTGCGACGGCTGCCCGGCGGATGGCCACTGCGAGCTGCAGGACGCGGCGGCGGCGACAGGCGTCACGGGTTCGCGCTACGCAAGGGGCAGGACGCAGCGCGGCGTGACCCCGGACGTCAGCAACCCCTATTTCGACTTCAACCCGGACCTGTGCATCGTCTGCTCGCGCTGCGTGCGCGCCTGTGACGAGATCCAGGGCACGCTCGCGCTCACGATCGAGGGCCGCGGCTTCGGCTCGCGCGTGTCCGCGAGCGAGCACCAGCCGTTCCTCGCCTCCGAATGCGTCTCCTGCGGCGCCTGCGTCGAGGCGTGCCCGACCGCCGCGCTCTCCGAAAAGTCGCTGGCCGCGATGGGCGCGCCGGCGAAGGCGGTCGTGACGACCTGCGGCTACTGCGGCGTCGGCTGCTCGCTGAAGGCGGAGGTGAAGGACTCGGCCGTCGTGCGCATGGTCCCGCACCGCGCGGGCCGCGCCAACCAGGGCCATGCCTGCGTCAAGGGGCGTTTCGCCTGGGGCTATGCGACGCACCGGGACCGGGTGCTGAAGCCGATGATCCGCGCGCGCATCACGGATCCCTGGCGCGAGGTCGGCTGGGACGAGGCCATCGCCCACACGGCGCGCGAGTTCCGCCGCATCCAGCAGAAGTACGGCCGCGACTCCGTCGGCGGCATCACCTCCTCGCGCTGCACCAACGAGGAGACCTTCCTGGTGCAGAAGCTGGTGCGGGCGGCGCTGCTGACCAACAACGTGGACACCTGCGCGCGCGTCTGCCACTCGCCGACCGGCTACGGGCTCAAGCACACGCTCGGCGAGTCCGCCGGCACCCAGGCCTTCACGTCCGTGATGAAGGCGGACGTCGTCATGGTCATCGGCGCGAACCCGACCGACGGCCACCCGGTGTTCGCGTCGCAGCTCAAGCGGCGCCTGCGGCAGGGCGCGAGGCTCATCGTCGTCGACCCGCGCGCGATCGACCTCGTCAGGACCCCGCACGTCGAGGCATTCGCCCACCTGCAGCTGCGGCCCGGCACGAATGTCGCGGTGATCAACGCGCTCGCGCACGTGGTCGTGACCGAGGGCCTCGCGAAGGACGACTACGCCCTCGAGCGCTGCGAGCCCGATTCCTGGCTCCAGTGGAAGGAGTTCATCGCCGACGCCCGGCATTCGCCCGAGGCGACCGAGGCGGTCACGGGCGTGCCCGCCGCGCGCGTGCGCGAGGCCGCGCGCCTCTACGCCGCCGGTCCGAACAGCGCGATCTACTACGGCCTCGGCGTCACGGAGCACAGCCAGGGCACGACGATGGTCATGGGCATCGCGAACCTCGCGATGGCGACCGGCAACCTCGGCCGCGAGGGCGTGGGCGTGAACCCGCTGCGCGGCCAGAACAACGTGCAGGGCTCCTGCGACATGGGCTCGTTCCCGCACGAGTTCAGCGGCTACCGGCACGTGTCGGATGCCGCCACGCGGAGCCTGTTCGAGTCGGCCTGGGACGTGACGCTCGCGGACGAGCCCGGGCTTCGCATCCCGAACATGTTCGAGGCGGCGCTCGACGGCAGCTTCCGCGCGCTCTACATCCAGGGCGAAGACTTCGTCCAGTCCGACCCGAACACGCAGCACGTGACGGCTGCGCTGTCCGCCATGGAGTGCGTGGTGGTGCAGGACCTGTTCCTGGTCGAGACCGCGCGCTACGCACACGTGTTCCTGCCGGGCTCCTCTTTCCTCGAAAAGGACGGCACCTTCACGAACGCGGAGCGGCGGATCTCGCGCGTGCGCAAGGTCATGGAGCCGCTCGCGGGGCTCGCGGACTGGGAGGTCACCATGCGCCTCGCGCAGGCGCTCGGTTACCCGATGCACTATGCGCACCCCTCCGAGATCATGGACGAGATTGCGCGCCTCACGCCGACCTTCCGCGGCGTCACCTACGAGAAGCTCGACCGCCTCGGCAGCATCCAGTGGCCCTGCAACGACGCCGCCCCCGAGGGCACCC
>DATBLN010000053.1:0-11142 GCA_036555345.1 Steroidobacteraceae bacterium | reverse complement strand
GTGCCTGCGTAAATTGACGCGCCCTCAGCCGGGGTCGCCCCGGCCGCAACCTGTGCCCAGGTGGCGGAATTGGTAGACGCGCTAGGTTCAGGTCTTAGTGCCGAGAGGCGTGGAGGTTCGAGTCCTCTCCTGGGCACCATTCTGACACATTACCAGTGCACGCCGCGCAGGATCGAGGCGAACATCACCGCCTCCTTCGTCGGCGGCGCGTCCGGCTTCTTCTCGCCCTGCTCGCCCTTCGCCGCCGCCGAGTCCGGGAACATGCGGTAGGCCGTGTTCATCACGACCTCGGTGATGCGCGGCGCGATCAGGTGCAGCACCTCGGCGAAGATGCCGAGCTTGGTCGCGATGCGCTTCGGCCGGAAGATGATGGCCTCGGCGACCATGTCCGCCGCCTCCTCGGGCGTCGCGACCGGCATCTGCTCGTAGATCTTGGTCGGCGCGATCATCGGCGTGCGCACCAGCGGCATGTTGATGATCGTGAACGTCACGCCGCGGTCGGCGTACTCGGAGGCGGCGCAGCGCGTCCAGGCCTCCATCGCCGCCTTCGAGGCGACGTAGGCGGAGAAGCGCGGCGCGTTCGACAGCACGCCGATCGAGGAGATGTTGACGACGTGGCCGCCGCGCTCGAGCAGCTTCGGCATCAGCGCCATCGTCAGGCGCACGACCGCGAAGTAGTTGAGCTGCATGGTGCGCTCGAAGTCGTGGAAACGGTCGTGGGACAGGTCGATCGAGCGGCGGATCGAGCGCCCGGCGTTGTTCACGAGCACGTCCACGCCGCCGTGCTCCTCGAGGATCTTCGCGACCAGCGCGTCGCAGGCCGCGTAGTCGGCGATGTCGCACTGGTAGGCGACCACGCGGCCGCCATGCGCCGCGAGCTGCTCGCGCGCCGCCTCGAGCTTCTCGGGGTCGCGCGCGACGATGACGGTGATGGCGCCCGCGTCCGCGCAGCGTTCCGCGGCCGCAAGGCCGATGCCGGAGGATCCGCCCGTGATCAGCACGACCTTGCCGCGCACCGCGCCCGCGAGGCTGCGGTCCAGCGACAGGTCCGGGTCGAGGTGGCGCTCCCAGTAGTCCCACAGCCGCCAGGCGTAGTCCTCGAGCGGGGGGACGCGGATCTCGGTCCCCTCCAGCAGTCGCTGCGCGTTCTTCGAGTCGAAGCGCGTCTCCCAGTTGAAGAACTGCATGACGTCGCGCGGGATGCGCAGGTCCCTGAGCACGGTGTCCACCACCTGCTGCAGCGGCCGGTAATGCTCGACCGTCGCGGTGATGCCCGTCGGAATCAGCTCGAGCAGCTTCGGGTCGACGCGGAACGCCATGGTCGGCGCGTGGCCCGCGCGCGCGAACAGGTTCAGCACCTCGCCGACGCGGCGCTGGCGCGGGTCGGTCAGGTGGAAGCATTGTCCGTCCTGGCCGGGCACGTGCGCGAGGTGGTCCATGGCGGCCGCGACAAAGTCGACCGGCACCAGGTTGATGTAGCCGCCCTCGAGGCCGATCAGCGGGAACCAGGGCGGCAGCGAGTGCCGCAGCTTCTGGATCATCTTGAAGAAGTAGTAAGGCCCGTCGACCTTGTCGATCTGCCCGGTCTGCGAATGGCCGACGACGATGCCGGGGCGGTACACGCGCCACGGCCCCTTGCAGCGGTTGCGCACCATCGCCTCGGACTCGTGCTTGGTGCGGAAGTACGGGTGGTCGAGGCCGGTCGCCTCCTCGAACATGTTCTCGCGGAACGTGCCCTTGTAGAGGCCCGCGGAGGCGATCGAGCTCGTCAGGTGAAAGCAGCCGGCGTGCACCGTCTCCGCGAACTGCAGCGCGTGGTCGGTGCCGACGATGTTGGCGGCGTCCTGCTCCTCGCTGCCCGCCTGCAGGTCGTAGACCGCGGCGAGGTGGAACAGGTGGTCCACCTTGCCGGTGAGCTTCTTCAGGTCCGCTTTCGAGGCGCCGAGGTTCGGCTCGCACAGGTCGCCGGCGACGGGCACCACGCGGCTCGCGCGCGCGCCCCACCATCCGCGCAGCGACTCGAACTTCTGCATCGACTGCGGCCGCACCAGCACGTGGACGCGCTCGCCGCGCGCCAGCAGCCGCTCGACGAGATAGCGGCCGATGAACCCGGTGGCCCCGGTGACGAAGTACGCCATCTGCTGCACCCCTCGCGAATGCGGTTATCATCCACTCTAAACCCATGCCAAAACAAACGGAACGCATGTCCGCGGTGGACGCCGCGTGGCTCCGCATGGACCGTCCCACGAACCTGATGATGATCGTCGGGGTCGTGGTGTTCGACGAGCACGTGGACTTCGGCCGGTTCCGCGCCACGCTCCAGGAACGATTCCTCCGGTTCCCCCGCTTCCGCTGCCGCGCCGTGGAGGACACGGTCTCCGCGAGCTGGGAACCGGACCCCGACTTCGACCTCGACCAGCACGTCGTGCGGATCGCGCTGCCCGCGCCCGCCGGCCAGGCGGAGCTGGAGGAACTCGTGTCCGACCTCGCGGGCACGGACCTCGATCGCCGCCGGCCGATGTGGCAGTTCCACTTCGTCGAGAATTTCCAGCGCGGCACGGCCGTGATCCTGCGCATCCATCACTGTTATGCCGACGGCATCGCGATGGTCCGCGTGTTCCTCACGCTGACCGATCCGGAGGCCGGCGCGGAGGCCGTCGCCGCCGCGGGTCCGGCGCCGAAGCGCGCGAAGCGCGCGCGTCGGGACGCCTCCACGCCCTGGCTCGGCGGGCTCGGCATCCCGGGCCTCGGCCTCGTGCGCAAGGCCTACGCCGGGGGCGCCGAGTGGCTCGCGCGCGCCGCGGACCTCACGCGCAATCCCGAGCAGGCGAACGAGCTCGCGAGGCATGCGCTCGGCATCGCCGCGGAGCTCGCGCGCGTCGCCACGCTGCCTGACGACCCGCCGACGCGGTTCAAGGGCCCCCTCGGCACGCGCAAGATCGCCGCCTGGACCGATCCGCTGCCGCTCGGCGAGGTCAAGGCGGTCGCGAAGGCGCTCGGCTGCACGATCAACGACCTGCTGATGTCCACCGCCGCGGGGGCGCTCGGCCGCTACCTGCGCGCGCACGGCGAGGACACCGACGGCGTGACGATCCGCGCGACGGTGCCCGTCAACCTGCGCGACCCGGCCGCCGCCGCCGAGCTCGGCAACCACTTCGGCCTCGTGTTCCTCGAGCTGCCGATCGGCATCCGCCACCCGCTCGAGCGCGTGTTCGCCGTGCATGCGGCGATGAATGCCCTGAAGAGCTCGTACCAGCCCGTGCTGACGCTCGGGTTGATGGCGGCGCTCGGCATGATGCCGGGGCAGGTCGAGACCGCGGCGATCGACCTGCTGTCCTCCAAGGCGACGGCGGTCGCGACCAACGTGCCGGGACCGGCGGGGCGCCTCTACCTCGCGGGCAGCCCGATCGCGAGGCTGATCTTCTGGGTCCCGCAGTCCGGCGACATCGGCCTCGGCGTCAGCATCCTGTCCTACGCCGGCCAGGTGCAGTTCGGGCTGATCGCCGACCACAAGCGCGTGCCCGACCCCGGCGCGGTCACGGCGGGCTTCCACGAGGAGTTCGAGCAGCTCGTGCTGTCGCTCCTGATGGGCCCCTACCTCAGCCTGGGAACCTGAGAATCACTCGAGCTCGGCCTTCGCCTGCTCGACGTCGAGCTTCTCCATCGCGTCGGCCGGCTTCATGGCCGCGGCCTTGCGGTAGAGATCCACCGCCTTCTTCTTCCGGTCGTCGCCGTGCAGCATCAGGAGGCCATTGGCGTACTCCATGTGCGCGATGGCGGAGGCCGGGTTCAGCTGGATGGCCTGCTCGAAGTGCTTCACCGATTTCGCGGCGTCCGCGCCGTAGGTGAGGCGTCCCGCCAGCGCGCCCACCTTGTCGATGATCTCCGCGTGATAGAGGCCGAGCGCGATGTGCGCGTCCGCGTGCCCGGGCTCGAGCGCGAGCGCGCGGTCGAGCGCCTTCTTCACCTTGCCGCCGATGCCCTCGGCGAGCGCCTTGACGATCGAGATGCGCTGCGCATAGCGGCCGAGCACGAACGCCTGCATGTACCAGGCATTGGCGTCGTCGGGCGCCTGCTTCGTCGCCGCCTCCGCCCGCGTCGCGCCCTCCTCCAGCAGCCTGAGCGCGCGGCGGTCGTCCTCCTCGAGATAGGTCGCGGCGACGGCGGCCGCCTTGTTCGCGACCGTCGCGCCCTTCGCGCCCAGCTTCGCGCCCTGCGCGATCGCGTCCGCGAAGTCGCCGCGGTGGAATGCGCGCCAGGCTTCCTGCAGCCTGGCGTCCTGCGGGAATGGCTCGCGATCACCCGCGTGCAGCCGGTTCCAGGCCTTCCGGAGCGCGTCGCCGTCGTAGGCGTACGGCTTCTGGTCGTAGGGAAACTTGAGTGATTTCGCGGCGGCCATCATGAACTCCTGCCCGGAAAGCGGTATTCTTCGACGCAAGACGGCGAGCGGCCGTCCCGCGAACAGGAGAGGATCATGGCCGCGAAGAAAAAGGGCAAGCTCGGCGCGTCCGCGGGCCCGAAGGGCGCCGACAACCTGCTCTACTCCGCCCACCAGATCTGGCTGGCGGGGCTCGGCGCGCTGTCGCGCGCGCAGGCGGGCGCGCCCAAGGTCTTCGAGGACCTGATGCGCGAGGGCTCGAAGCTCCAGGGCGGCGCGCTCGACGCGGCCAGGAGCGTCGTGATGCAGGCCTTCCAGGGCGCGCAGAAGTCGGTCAACAAGCGCGTGGACGACGTGAAGGTGCAGGCGACCGAGACCTGGGACAACCTCGAGAAGATCTTCCAGTCGCGCGTCCAGCGCGCCATGCACCAGCTCGGCATGCCGACGGCCGAGGAGATCACGGCGCTCGCGCGCAAGGTCGAGGAGCTGGCGACGAGTGTCGAGAAGCTCGCCTCCGCGAAGCGCGCGCCGCCGAAGCGCGCCCGGCATCCCGGCGGTTCCCGCGGCGCCGGCTGAGCGGATTCCGCTGCGGCAACCCGCGCCGTGCTGACCCTGCAGACCGCCTCCCGGCCGCGCACCCGCCGCAGGATCGGGCTCGCGCTCGCCGGCGGCGGGCCGCTCGGCGCGTTCTACGAGCTCGGCGCGCTGCAGGCGCTCACCGAGTGCGTCCGGGGATTCGACCCCTGCGACATGTACGCCTACGCGGGCGTGAGCTCCGGATCCATGCTCGCGGCCGGGCTCGCCAACGGCCTGAAGCCGGTCGACATCGGGCGCATCACGATCAGCAACGACGCCGGCCTCGACCCGGCGCATCCCGGCCTGTTCCTGCGGCCGGCCTTCGGCGAGTACGCGCGCCGGCTCGCGCGCCTGCCGCGCCTCGCCTTCGATGCGCTCGCGCAGTACGCCCGCGCGCCGCTGTCGCAGAGCCTCGCCGAGGTGCTGGCGCCGCTGTCGGCGGCGATGCCGGCGGGGTTCCTCGACAGCGCGCCCTTCGAGCGCTACCTGCGCCGCCTGTACGCGAGCGGCGGCCGCACCAACGACTTCCGCAAGCTGCGCCGGCGGCTGTTCGTCGTCGCGACCAACCTCAACACCGGCGAGGCGGCGCGCTTCGGCGAGCCGGGCCTCGACCACGTGCCGATCTCGCGCGCGGTGCAGGCGAGCACCGCCCTGCCCGGCCTCTACTCGCCGGTCGAGATCGACGGCGGGACCTATGCCGACGGCGCGCTGCTGCGCACGATGCATGCCTCGGTCGTGCTCGAGGCCGGCGTCGACCTGCTGTTCGGCATCAACCCGCTGGTGCCGTTCAACGCCTCGGAGGACGTCGACGGCCCCGGCGAGGTCGACCTGATGCGCCACGGCCTGCCGGTCGTGCTCGGCCAGACGTTCCGCTCGCTGATCCGCTCGCGCATGCAGGTGGGCGTCGCCGCCTATCACGACCGCTTCCCGCGCGCCGAGATCATCCTGCTCGAGCCGGATCGCGGCGACCGGCGCATGTTCTTCGCGAACGTGTTCCGATACGCCGACCGCCGCCGCCTCGTGGACCACGCCTTCGAGAGCACGCGCCGCGACCTGCGCCGCCGCGCGCGCGAGCTCGCGCCCGTGCTCGCGCGCCACGGCCTCGCCCTCGACCGCCGCGCCCTCGCGGACCCGTCGCGCAGCTTCCAGTCCTCGCTCGAGCGGCAGCGCCGCGCCGACCGCGAGGTCGCGCGCACGCTCAGCTCGACGCTCGATCGCCTGGAGCGACTGCTCGCCTGAGGCGCGGCCCGCTCAATCGAACGGGTGCCGCTTCACGATGGTCTCGTCGCGGTCGGGCCCGGTCGAGACGATCGTGACCGGGACGCCGCAGGTCTCCTCGAGGCGCGCGAGGTAGGCGCCGGCCGCCGCCGGCAGTTCGGCGAGCGAGCGCAGGCCGGCGGTGGAGCCTTGCCAGCCCGGCAGCTCCTCGTACACGGGCGCGCCGCCGTCGTCGTAGCGCACGCAGATCTTCACGCGCTCGAGCCCGTCCAGCACGTCGAGCTTGGTGACGCAGAGCGCGGTGATGCCGTTGTTCGCGATCGACTCCGCGAGCGCGACCGCGTCGAACCAGCCCGTGCGCCGCGCGCGGCCGGTGACGGCGCCGAATTCCTGCCCCACGCGCGCGAGGTGGCGCCCGGCGGAGTCGTCGAGCTCGGTTGGGAACGGTCCGGCGCCGACCCGCGTGGTGTAGGCCTTGACGATGCCGAGCACCCCGTCGATGTCCCGCGCGCCGAGGCCGGTGCCGACCGCGGCGTATCCCGCGACCGTGTTCGAGGACGTGACGAACGGGTAGGTGCCGTGGTCCACGTCGAGCAGCGTTCCCTGCGCGCCCTCCATCAGCACGTTGCCGCCCGCGGCCCGGATCCCGCGCAGCCCCCGCGTGACGTCGCCGATCAGCGGCCGCACGCGCTCGCCCTGGGCGAGACATTCCGCCAGGGTCGCGGCGAAGTCGACCGGCGCCTCGCGGAACCGTTGCACCAGCAGGAAGTTGTGCCAGTCGATCAGTTCGCGCAGCCGCGACTCGAAATACGGCGGGTCGAGCAGGTCGCCCACGCGCACCGCGCGGCGCGCGGCCTTGTCCTCGTAGGCGGGCCCGATGCCGCGGCCGGTGGTGCCGATCTTCCCCGCTCCCGAGGCCGCCTCGCGCGCGCGATCGATGGCCGCGTGCGACGGCAGGATCAGCGGGCACTTCGGGCTGACGGTCAGGCGCTCGAACGCGGGCACGCCGCGCGCGGCCAGCATGTCTGCCTCCTCCAGCAGCTTCGCGAGCGACACGACCACGCCATTGCCGATGAAGCAGCGCACGTGCTCGCGCAGCACGCCGGAGGGGATCAGCGACAGGATCGTCTTCTCGCCGCCGATCACGAGCGTGTGGCCGGCGTTGTGCCCGCCCTGGAAGCGGGCGACCGCGCCGGCGCGCTCGGTCAGCAGGTCGACCACCTTGCCCTTGCCTTCGTCGCCCCACTGCGCGCCGACCACGACGACGACCTTGCCCATGCCGGCCGGCTCCTAGGGGCGCGCGAGGAACAGCAGCAGGACGCCCGCGGCCATGCTGGCCGCGCCCGCGAGACGCAGCGTCGCATCCGGCGCCGTGGACATGAGCGCCGCCGCGCGGCGCAGGCCCGCGGGGCTCAGGAACGGCAGGACGCCCTCGATCACGAGCAGCAGGCCGAGCGCGGCCGCGAAGTCGGACCAGGCGATATTCATGGTGGGCTCAGCGGCCCGGCTGCTTGAGGTACCGGAAGAACTCGCCTTCGGGCGCGATCACGAGCACGTCGTTCGGCTGGCCGAGCGACTTGCGGTACGCCTGCAGGCTGCGGTGGAAGGAGTAGAAGTCGGGATAGCGCTGGTAGGCGCGCGCGTAGATCTCGGCGGCCGCGGCGTCGCCCTCGCCGCGGATCTTCTCCGCGTCGCGGTTGCCGCCCGCGACCAGCTCGGTGCGCTCGCGGTCCGCCTCGGCGCGGATCCGCTGTGCCTGCTCCTCGCCCTCGGCGCGCAGCTGCGCGGCGACACGGAAAAAATCCTGCCGCATGCGGTTATAGACTGATTCCGAGACCTCATCCGGCAGGTCGATGCGCTTGACGCGCACGTCCACGAGCGTGAGGCCGAGCTGCCCGACGGACTGGCCGGCGACCTGCAGGATCTCTCCGATGAATTCGGCGCGCTCGGCGGCGACGACGCGCTGGATCGTTCGCTTGGCGATCACGCCCTTGAGGCCGTCCTTGACCACCTCGGCGAGGCGCGCGGCCGCCACCTCCTCGTCCCCGCCCGTTGCCTGGTAGTAGAGCGCCACGTCCGCGACGCGCCACTTGACGAAAAAATCCACGTTGAGCCGCTTGCCCTCGCTGGTCAGGAACTCCTCGGCCGGGTAGTTTCGCGTCAGCACGCGCCGGTCGAACTTCCGTGCCGTGTTCACGACGGGGATCATGAAATGCAGCCCCGGCTCGTAGTCCGTGCGCACGATCTCGCCGAAGCGGAACTTGATGGCGAGCTCGGTCTCCTGCACCTGGAACAGCATGCCGTTGGCGAGCCACAGGGCCGCCAGCACGCCGATCAGCGCCGGGAACAGGCGGCGCGGCATCAGCGTTCCCTCCGCGCGCGCGGGTCTTCCGCGTCCACCGGCGTTCCGTCCTCGAGCCGGATGGTCGGCGGCGTGTCCGCCGCAGGCCGCTGCAGCTGACGCTGCTCGAGCAGCTTGTCGAGCGGCAGGTACACCAGGTTCCCCGAGCCCCGGGTGTCCACGATGATCTTGGCGGACGAGCCGAGCACCTGCTCCATCGTTTCCAGGTACAGCCGCTCGCGCGTGACGGCCGGCGCGCGCTGGTATTCCGTCGCGAGCGCGAGGAACCGGGACGTCTCGCCCTCGGCATCGGCGATCACCCGCGCGCGATAGGCGCGCGCGCCCTCGACCGTGCTGACCGCAAGGCCGCGTGCCTTCGGCACGATGTCGTTGGCGTAGGTCTGCGCGGTCAGGCTTGCGCGGTCCTTGTCCTCGCGCGCCTTGGTCGCGTCCGCCTGCGCCGGCGCCACCTGCTGCGGCACGCTGACGTCCTGCAGGTTGACGCTGATGACCTCGAGGCCGGTGTTGTAGGCCGTGATGGTGCGCTGGACCAGGTCCTTGGTGCGGGCCGTCACGTCCGGTCGCCCCTCCTCCAGCACGAAGTCGAGCTTGCTCTGACCGACCACCTCGCGGATGGCGCTTTCGCTGACCTCGCCGAGCGTCTGCTCGGGGTCGCGGACGTTGAACGTGAATTTCACCGGGTCGGCACGCCGGTACTGGACCGCGAGCTTGATGTCCACCAGCGCCTCGTCCTGCGTCAGCATGCGCGGCGTGGTCGTGAAGCTCTGGAACTCGGTGACATTGACGACCGTGCGCCGGTCGACCGGCCAGGGAATGCGCCAGTTCAGGCCGGCCGGCGTCGTCTCGACGTACTTGCCGAAGCGCGTGATCACCGAGCGCTCGGCCGCGTCGTTCTGGTAGAAGCCGGTCAGCCCCCAGAGGATCAGGAGGCCCGCGGCGATGGTGCCGAGGCCGAGCGCGCGCCCGCCGCCGGCCGGGCCCCCGCCCGCGCCGCGGCCGCCGCCGAACATCCCGCGCAGCTTCTTCTGGAAGCGGCGCAGGGCCTCGTCGAGGTCAGGCGGGCCCTGCTCGGGCCGGCGCTGCCAGGGATTCTCGTTCTTGCCGGGATCATTCCAGGCCATGCAGGCACTCGTCGTCAGGAAGGGGGGTCAGGCGGCGGAACTCGCGCTGTCGCGACCGAATTCTACGAAGCCGCCCGCGGGCAGACAAGGCGACACCGCGCGGCCGAACTCGACGCCCGCCGAGCGGCACAGCGCCTCCAGCTGCGGGTGCGACGATTCGACGGTGAGCTCGACGCCGCCGTCCGCGGACGACGCCTCGGCGCGCACGAGCCCGAGCTCGTAGAGCCGGGCGCGCAGCCGGCCCTGCGACGGCGGCAGGCGGACCAGCAACCGCATCGCGGCCTGGCCGAAGATCTCCTGCAGGCCGTCGCGCAGCAACGGCACGCCGGCGCCGGCCGCCGCCGAGAGCCACACGGTCGCCGGGCGCCCGTCGGCGCCGCGCGCGAGCTCCGCGGCGCGGCCGAGCCGGTCGATCTTGTTGTAGACACGCAGCTGCGGGATGTGGCCTGCATCGATGCCGGCGAGCACTTCGTCCACCTGGGCCAGGTGCCGTTCGCGGTCCGGGTCGGCGCCGTCCACGACGTGCAGCAGCAGGTCCGCATCGCGCGCCTCCATGAGCGTCGAGCGGAACGCGCGCACCAGCTCGTGCGGCAGGTCGCGCACGAAGCCGACTGTGTCGGCGACGACGATGTCCGGCGTGTGCGGCAGCCGGATGCGGCGCACCGTCGGATCAAGCGTCGCGAACAGCTGGTCCGCGACGTAGGCGTCATGCCCCGTGAGCGCGCGAAACAGCGTGGACTTGCCGGCGTTCGTGTAGCCGACCAGCGCGACCGAGGGCACCGGCACGCGCTTCCTCACGCTGCGCCCCGTGTCACGCTGGCGCGCGAGCTTCTCGAGTCGCGATTCCAGCGTGCGTATGCGCTTGCCGATCAGGCGGCGGTCGGTCTCGAGCTGGGTCTCGCCCGGGCCACGCAGGCCGATGCCGCCCTTCTGTCGCTCGAGGTGGGTCCAGCCCCGCACCAGGCGCGTGGACAGGTGCCGCAGCTGCGCGAGTTCGACCTCGAGCTTGCCCTCGGCGCTTCGCGCGCGCTGCGCGAAAATGTCGAGGATGAGCCCGGTGCGGTCGAGCACGCGCCGGCCCATCAGCTTCTCGAGGTTGCGTTCCTGCGAGGGCGACAGGTCGTGGTCGACGAGCACGAGCTCCGCGGCGTTCGCCACGGCCGCCAGGCACACCTCCTCGGCCTTGCCGCTGCCGATGAAGTAGCGCGGCTCCGGCGTGCGGCGGGAGCCGGTCAGCGTTGCGACCGGCACGGCGCCCGCCGAGCGCGCGAGCGCCTCGAATTCGGCGAGTTCGTCGGGATCGGCCGGGGAACCCAGGCCGATGCGCACGAGAACGGCGCGTTCTCCCCGCTCAGGCCGCTCGAACAAGTGTTCCTGCCGGGACCAGCCTCAAGCGGGCTCGGTCTCCGCGACCGCATCCGCCTCTGCCCCTTCCGCGGCCGGCAGGCGCACGTTGCGGGCGGGCACGACGGTCGAAATGGCGTGCT
>DATBLN010000049.1:0-3220 GCA_036555345.1 Steroidobacteraceae bacterium | reverse complement strand
GTCCTCGCGCGCCAAGGGCGAGTCCATCATCGACACGATCTACACGCTGCAGGAGATGCAGGTGGACGTGTTCGTGATCCGCGACGCCGAGCCCGGCATCCACGAGTACGTCGCGCGCCACGTGGGCCCGCACGTCAGCGTGATCTCGGGCGGCGAAGCGCACGTCTCCCATCCGACGCAGGGGCTGCTCGACGCGCTGACCATCCGCCAGTGCAAGGGCGGCTTCGACGGGCTCGTGGTCGCGATCACGGGCGACATCCGCCACTCGCGCGTGGCGCGCTCGGCGCACCGCGCGCTCACGACGCTCGGCGTCGCGGAGGTGCGCATCGTCGCGCCGCCGGAGTTCATGCCGGACGCGGCGGAGTTCGAGGGCGCAAGCCGCTTCGAGTCCTTCGACGAGGCGCTCGCGGGCGCCGACGTCGTCATGATGCTGCGCATCCAGCGCGAGCGCGCCATCGGCGCCTCGCAGGCGGACCCGGTGCGCTACCACCAGCAGTACGGGCTCACCGCGGAGCGCCTCGCGCGCGCGAACCCGCAGGCCATCGTCATGCACCCGGGGCCGATGAACCGGGGCGTCGAGGTCACCTCCGACGTCGCCGACGGCCCGCAGTCGGTGATCCGCCGCCAGGTCGCGAACGGCGTCGCCGTGCGCATGGCGGTGCTCGCGCATGTCGCGGACGCGCGTCGCGGGCGCGGCGCGTGAGCGTGCAGGCGCCGCCGCATCGCGGCACCATCTTCCTGGAGGACGCCGCGGTCCTCGGCCACGAGGAGTTCGCGGGCGCGCAGTTCGTGCTGCGCCTCGCGGCGCCCCGCGCGGCCCGTGCCGCGACGCCCGGCAGCTTCGTCCACCTCCGCTGCGGCCCCGCGCTGCCCATGCGGCGCCCGTTCTCGATCCTGCGCGCGGACGGCGCCGCCGGCTGGATCGAGGTGCTCTACAAGGTCGTCGGCATCGGCACGGCCGAGCTCGCCCGCCGCCGCCCGGGGGAGACGCTGTCCTGCCTCGGGCCGGTCGGCCGGGGCTTCGAGCCGCACGCTGCGCGGCCGCGCGCGCTCATGGTCGGCGGCGGCGTCGGCATCCCGCCGCTCCTGTTCCTCGCCGAGGCGCTGGCGACGGAGCGCGGCGCCTGGCGGCCACTGGTGCTGATGGGCTCGGAACTGCCGTTCCCGTTCGAGGTCGCGACCTCGACGATCTCCGTGGCGGGGATGCCGGCCGCTGCGACCGCGGCGATGGCCCGCCTCGACGCCCTCGGCGTGCCGAGCCGGCTCGCGAGCCTCGCCGGTTTCGCCGGCTGCCATCGCGGCTACGTGACGGACCTCGCAGCGGCCTGGCTCGCGTCGCTGCCGCAGGCGGCGCTCGCCGAGGTCGAGGTGTTCTCCTGCGGGCCGGAGCCCATGCTGAAGGCGGCCGCCGCGCTCGCGCGGCGCTTTGGCGTGCCCTGCCAGGTCTCGCTCGAGGAGAACATGGCCTGCGCGGTCGGCGGCTGCGCGGGTTGCGCCGTCCTCGTCCAGACGCCCGCGGGGCCCGCGATGAAGCGCGTGTGCGTGGACGGGCCGGTGTTCGACGCCGCGGGCGTCTTCAGCGACTGAGAGACGCGACCCGGCGGCAGGCGACCCCGCATGCTCGCTCAAGCCGGCGACCGGCTTCGCTCGCTCGCGGGTCGCCTGCCGCCGGGTCGCGGCGATCGGTCGCGGGAGCCGCACGCCGCGCCGGCCACGCATCCTGTTGCGCGCGCGGTCGGGCGCGGGCCCACGAGCGCGCCGGGAATGGCCGGCTCTGGCTGTGCGGATGCCGGGTGGCGCGGGGAAGTTCCGAGCGAGCGCGTAAGTTCCGGCGGCGCGAGCGAGGGAGCTTCCCCGCGCCACCCGGCATCCATCTCAGCCGAAGTTGATGCGCGCCTCCAGGTTGGTGCGCGAGTCGGCGTTGCTGAGCGCCTCCTCGATGTCGATCTTGCCCTCCTTGTAGAGGTGCAGGAGCGCCACGTCGAAATTCTGGATGCCGCGCTCGTTGGAGGACAGCATCGCCTCCTTCACGCCGATCACGTCGCCCTTCTTGATCAGGTCCTGGATGTGCGGCGTGTTCAGCATGACCTCGACGGCCGCGACGCGCTTCTTGCTGCGGCCGCGCACCAGACGCTGCGAGATGATCGCGCGCAGGTACTGCGACAGGTCGAGGAAGATCTGCGCGTGCTGGTCGCGCGGGAACAGGTTGATGATGCGGTCGAGCGTCTCGGCGCTGTTGTTGGCGTGCAGCGTCGCGATGGCGAGGTGCCCGGTACCCGCCAGCGCGATCGCGGACTCCATCGTCTCGCGGTCGCGGATCTCGCCGATCAGGATCACGTCCGGCGCGGCGCGCATGGCTGCGCGCAGCGCGCGGCCGAACGAGCGGGTGTCGAGCCCCACCTCGCGCTGGTTGACGATTGCCTTGCGGTTCTGGTGCAGGAACTCGACCGGGTCCTCGATCGTGAGTATGTGGTCGGAGCAATTCTCGTTGCGGTGGTTGATCATCGCCGCGAGCGTCGTCGACTTGCCGGAGCCGGTCGCGCCCACCATCAGCACCAGCCCGCGCTTGAGCATCGCGAGCTCGCGCAGCGTTTCCGGCAGACCGAGCGCCTCGAGGCGCGGCGTGTCCACGCTGATGTAGCGCAGGACCATCGCCGGGTAGCCGCGCTGGTAGAACACCGCCGCCCGGAACCGCCCGACGCCGGGCTCGGAGATCGCGAAGTCGATCTCCAGCTCGTTCTGGAAGTGCTCGAGCTGCTCGGCGCTCATCAGGCTGAAGGCGATGTCGCGAACCGTCTCGGCGTTCAGCACCTGCTTGTTGATCGGGTAGATCAGGCCCTCGATCTTGATCTTGATCGGCGAATTGGACGTGAAGAAGAGGTCCGACGCCTTCTTCTCCGCCATCAGGCGCAGCAACGGCTTGATGCTGAAGCGGCCGTCCTCCGCCTCGGGCGCGGTCACCGCCGCGGTCGGCTGCTCGCCGCCGGTGTTAGTAGACTTTGCCGTCGTTGGACTCATCGACGATCCTCAGCGTGCTGGAAGCCTCGGCCTGCAGCCGGTCCTCGCGCTTGCTCTCGAGCTTGATGCGCAGGCGCAGCTCGTTCTTCGAGTCCGCGTTGCGCAGGCCCTCCTCGTAGGAGATCGTGCCGGCCTCGTACAGGTCGAACAGCGCCTGGTCGAAGGTCTTCATGCCGAGGCGGTTCGAGCGCGCCATGACTTC
>DATBLN010000045.1:0-16233 GCA_036555345.1 Steroidobacteraceae bacterium | reverse complement strand
CGAGCCCGGCCTGCGCTGCCTCGATACCGGCTGTGTCTGGGGCGGCGCGCTGACCGCAATACGCCTCGACCGCGAGGAATCACCCGTGCGGCAGCCTTGCCGCGCGCGGGGCTCGCCCGGCGGCTGAGCGGCCGGTCAGGGTCTCAGTGCGTTGGCCGCGGTGTCGACCGGCTGGATGCCGGTGAGGACTTCGAAGGAGAGGTTGATCCGGTTGCCGACGAGCTGGCGCGGAATGCAGTTGACGTCGTCCTGCATCTCGCGCGTCGCGAGCCTCGAAATGATGCGGTCGCGGAAAATCTCGACGAGTTCGCAATCGCCCATTTCGAGGCCCCGCGGCTCGTTGCGCTTGATGACGACCGGCTTCCAGACGCCGAGCACCGGCTCGCCCACGTCGCGCGCGCCCTCCTCCGGGATGGCCGGCGCGTAGAACGCGACCTTCAGGTGCGGGAAATCCGCGACGTGCTGGAAGCCGAACTCGCAGCCTCGTTCGCTGATCTTGATGTCGGGCCGGGCGCCCAGGTGTTTCAGGAGCAGCTTGACCTTGCTCTTCAGGCCGCCGCAGGAATAACGCGTCGTGAATCCCATGTAGACGAAAGCCACTTCCTGGCGCTCCCAGGCCGCCGCCGCTTCCTCATAATCGGGGGCCGCCGCGGCTTTCGCGTCACCGGGGTCCGCCGCGGCCGCCGGCATCGCTGCCAGCAGGGCGCAGACCAGGACTCCGGCACGCAGCGTCATCTGTCAAACTCCTCGCGACCAACCCGCAGCATGAGACCGGCGCGGGCCGGTGGGGTTCCGCCGGCTGCATATAATGGCACGATGACGATCATGCGTTTCGAGGCGGGGGGCCGGCGGCTTTGCGCCGACCTCGGGGATCCCCTCTCGATCGCCATCCCGCTGGATTTCGGCGGACCGCAGCCCTCCTGTTTCGACGCACCTTCGGCCACGGCGCGGCCATTCCGTTCCGGCGGCTTTGTCGGCGACACCCGCGCCGGCGGCAGCTGCAATTGCGAACAGCTGACCCTCGCCCCGCACTGCAACGGCACGCACACCGAATGCGTCGGCCACGTGACCGACGAGCGCATTGCCGTGAGCGACCGGTTGAGGGGCGGGCTCGCGCTCGCCCTGCTCGTGTCGCTGCAACCGGTGCCCGCCGGCGCCGCCGCCGAGGACAGCGACCCGCCGCCGGCCGTGGGCGACCAGCTCGTGACCGCCCGGGCGCTGGCGGAGGCGGCAGCGCGGCATCCCGGGCCGGCGCCGCAGGCGCTCGTGCTGCGCACGCTGCCAAACCCCTCCGCGCGGCTGCATCGCCGCTACGAAGGGCCGGCGCCGGCGCCGTACCTGTCGCGCCAGGCCGCGCAATGGGTGGTGGACCAGGGCATCCTGCACCTGGTCCTCGACCTGCCGTCGGCGGACCGGGCCGACGACCATGGCCGGCTGACGGCCCATCGCGTGTTCTTCGGTCTGCCGGCGGGCTCGCGCCACGCGCCGGACGCGGCGCGCCCGCAGGCGAGCATCACGGAGCTCGCCTGGATCGCGCCGACCATCCACGACGGCTGGTACCTGCTCGACCTGCAGATCCCCGCCTTCCTCGCGGACGCCGCGCCCTCGCGCCCGCTGCTGTACCCGGTGCGCTTCGAGTGAGCCCGGAGCTCTCGCTCGAGTCGGCGCGCGCGCAGGATGCCGCCGACCCGCTGTCGCGGCATCGCGCGGCCTTCCACTTCCCGGTCACGCCGGACGGGCGGCCGGTCACCTACCTCTGCGGCAACTCGCTCGGCCTGCAGCCGCGCCGCGCCGTCGACGAGGTCGGGAAGTTCATGCAGGAGTGGCAGCGCCTCGGCGTGCTCGGCTACCACGACCCGCAGGCCGACTGGCTGAACCTGCACGAGCGGCTCGCCCCGACCGCGGCCGCGCTCGCGGGCGCGCGCCTGCCGGAAGTGGTCGTGATGCACTCGCTGACCATCAACCTGCACCTGTTGATGGCGAGCTTCTATCGCCCGGTGCGCGACCGTCGCCTCATCCTGATCGAGCAGGGCGCGTTTCCCTCCGACCGCTACGCGGTCGCCTCCCAGCTCGACTGGCACGGCCTCGGCCGCGATGCGCTGGTGCAGGCCGGGCCGCGGCCCGGCGAGACGCTCCTCTCCGAGGACGACCTGGTCGCGGCGATCGAGCGCGCGGGCGAATCGCTCGCGCTCGTGCTCCTGCCCGGCGTCCAGTACCTGACCGGCCAGCGCCTCGACCTGCCGCGCCTGATCCGGGCGGCGCAGGGCGTCGGCGCCGTCGCCGGGCTCGACCTCGCGCATGCGATCGGCAACGTCCCGCTCGCGCTGCACGACTGGGGCGCCGATTTCGCCGTCTGGTGCTCCTACAAGTACCTGAATGGCGGTCCCGGCGCGACCGCCGGCGCCTTCGTGCACGAGCGCCACTTCGGGTCGAAGGCGCCGCGGCTCTCGGGCTGGTGGGGAAATGACCTCGCCACGCGCTTCGACTTCGACGAGTCGTTCCGCCCGTATCACGGGGCCGCGGGCTGGCAGGTCAGCAACCATCCCCTGCTCGGCATGGTGCCGCTCTGCGCCTCGTTCCCGCTGTTCGACGCCGCCGGTCTGCCGGCGCTCGCCGCGCGCTCGCGCGCGCTCACGGGCTTCCTCGAGCGGCTGCTCGACGGACGCCTCGGCGAGCGCATCGAGATCCTGACGCCGCGCGATCCCGTGCGGCGCGGCGCGCAGCTCTCGGTGCGGCTCGCGGGCGCGCGCGGCGCCGGGCGCGCGCTCTTCGAGAGCCTGCTCGCGCGCGGGCTCACCTGCGACTGGCGCGAGCCGGACGTCATCCGCCTCGCCCCGGCGCCGCTCTACAACTCCTTCGAGGACTGCTGGCGCGCGGTGTCGATCGTCGAGGACGCGCTCAACGCCTCGCCAGCGTGACGAAGCTGTAGGCATGCGCGTGCCGCGCATCCGCCGCGCGGTCCTCGCGGAAAGTCTCGCGCCAGTCCCCGCGGTCGAACCCCTCGAGGCGCACGTCGCCCTCGACCTCCGCGTGCACCTCGGTGAGTTCCACGCGCTGCACCAGGTCCCAGCAGGCGCGATAGACCTCCGCGCCGCCGATGACGAACAGCAGCTGCCCGGGTCCGGGCAGCGCGAGCGCCGCCCGCGGGCTCGCCACGGGCTCGCAGCCGGGCGCCCGCCACGCCGGGTCGCGGGTGAGCACCAGGTTGCGGCGGCCCGGCAGCGGGCGGCCGATGGATTCGTGCGTGCGCCGTCCCATGAGGAGCGCATGGCCCATGGTCAGCGACCGGAAGCGCGCGAGGTCCTCCGGCAGCCGCCACGGCAGGCGGTTGCCGCGGCCGATCACGGCGTTGTCGGCCATCGCGACGATCGCGACCGGCCCCGCGGCGGTCGCCTTCGTCACACCGCGACCGGCGCGCGGATCGCCGCGTGGGGTTCATACCCCACCACCTGGAAGTCCGCGACCTCGTAGCCTGCGACGTCGTCGGGCCGCCGCAGCAGCGCGAGCCGGGGCAGTGGCCGCGGCTCGCGCGACAGCTGCTCGTCCGCCTGGGCCAGGTGGTTCAGGTACAGGTGGCAGTCGCCTCCGGTCCAGACGAGCTCGCCGACCGCGAGGTCCGCCTGCTGCGCGAGGATGTGGGTCAGGAGCGCATAGGAGGCGACGTTGAAGGGCACGCCGAGGAAGAGGTCGCAGCTCCTCTGGTACACCTGACAGGACAACCTGCCCTCCGCGACGTAGAACTGGAAGAATGCGTGGCAGGGCGCGAGCGCCATCTTCCCGAGCTCGCCGACATTCCAGGCGCTGACGATGATGCGCCGCGAGTCGGGATCGCGCCGCAGCTGGTCGAGCACGCGCGCGATCTGGTCCACTTCCCGCCCGTCTGCGGTCCGCCAGGCGCGCCACTGCCGTCCATACACCGGGCCGAGGTCGCCATTCGCGTCGGCCCACTCGTCCCAGATCGTGACGCCCTGCCCGTGCAGCCACTCCACGTTGGTGTCGCCGCGCAGGAACCACAGCAGCTCCGCGATCACCGACTTGACGTGCACGCGCTTGGTGGTCACGAGCGGGAATCCCGCGGCCAGGTCGAAGCGCATCTGGTGGCCGAAGACCGACAGCGTGCCGGTGCCGGTGCGGTCGGCCTTGCGGACGCCGTGCGCGCGCACCTGGCGCATCAGGTCGAGGTACTGCCGCATCAGGCGTGATTCCCGGACGGCTCGCGCCGCCTCGCGGCCCAGG
This sequence comes from Steroidobacteraceae bacterium, assembly GCA_036555345.1. Lineage (GTDB taxonomy): Bacteria > Pseudomonadota > Gammaproteobacteria > Steroidobacterales > Steroidobacteraceae > SCUD01. Next base: position 11,997 of record DATBLN010000045.1, on the reverse strand, counting down.
CGAGCATCGCGAGTCCCGCCGCCAGCATCGGCAGCGACAGCAACTGGCCCATCGTCAGCCAGCCGAACGCCAGGTAGCCGATGTTCGCGTCGGGCAGGCGCACAAACTCGACCGCGAAGCGGAAGGCCCCGTAGCCCGCCAGGAACAGGCCCGACGGCGCGAGCCTCGCGCGCGGCCTCGACGTGTACCACCAGACGAGCGCGAACAGCACGACGCCTTCGAGCGCCGCCTCGTAGAGCTGCGACGGGTGGCGCACCTCGCCGTTGACCAGGAAGCCCCAGGGCAGGTCGGTCGGCTTGCCCCAGAGCTCGCCGTTGATGAAGTTGCCGAGGCGCCCGAAAAAGAGGCCGATCGCCGGCAGCGGCGCCGTGAAATCGAACACGTCCGCGACGCGGCGCGAGCGCCGTTTCGCGAACCACGCGATCGCGATCATCACGCCCGCGAGCCCGCCGTGAAAAGACATGCCGCCCTCCCACACGCGGAAGATGGCGAGCGGGTCGGCGCGCAGCGCCTCGAAGCCGTAGACGAGCACCCAGCCGAGCCGCCCGCCCAGGATCACGCCGAGGGCGGCGAAGAAGATGAGGTCGTCCACGTCCGCCGTTTTCCAGGTGGAGCCCGGCGCCGCCGCGCGCCTGCGCGCGAGCCACCAGGCCGCGACGAAGCCGACCACGTACATGAGCCCGTACCAGTGCACCTTGACCGGGCCGATGGCGAACGCGACCGGGTCGATGGCGGGATAGGTCAGCACGAGTCGGTCACGCGGAACAGGAATGCGCGCAGGTAGCGGGTTTCCTCGATCGCCGGGTGGACCGGGTGATCCGGGGACTGCGCGCCGACGCCGATGAGCTGCGCGAAGCGCCCGAGATGGCGCGCGGCGCGCTGCACGCAGTCGGTCAGCTCCCCCGGGGCGAGGTGATAGGAGCAGGAGCAGGACAGCAGCAGCCCGTCGCGGTCCAGCACCTGCATCGCCAGCTGGTTCAGGCGGCGGTACGCGGCCAGCCCCTTGGGATGGTCCTTGCGCCGCTTGATGAAGGCCGGCGGGTCGACGATGACGACGTCGAAGCGGCGGCGCTCGGCGACGAACTGCTCGAGCGCGTCGAAGGCGTCGCCCTGCAGGAGTTCCACGTCGATCGCGCCGGCCTCGGCGGTCGCGGCCGCCGCCTCGAGCGCCGGCGCCGACGAGTCCACGCAGGTGACCTCCGCCGCCCCGGCTCTCGCCGCCTGCAGGCCGAAGCTGCCGGCATAGCTGAACAGGTCGAGCACGCGCAGCCCCGCGACGTGGCGCGCGATCATCGCGCGGTTCGCGCTCTGGTCGAAGTACCAGCCGGTCTTCTGCCCGGCCGCCAGCGGCACGCGGAACAGCACGCCGCCTTCCGGCACCTCGACGTAGTCCGGCACCAGGCCGAAGGCGGTCTCGACGTAGCGGTCGAGGCCCTCGAGCTCGCGGATCGCGGAGTCGTTCTTCCACAGGACGCCCGCGGGATCGAGCACCTTCGCGAGCGCCTCGAGGATCCCGTCCTTCATCGCCTCCATGCCGGCCGTGCCGACCTGCGCGACCAGCACGTCGCCGTAGCGGTCCACGACCAGCCCCGGGAGCAGGTCGGCCTCGCCGAACGCGAGCCGGTAGAAAGGCGCGGCGTACAGCCGTTCGCGCAGCGCGAGCGCCACCTTGAAGCGGTGCACCAGCAGCGACTTGCCGGGCGGGTAGTCCGGGTCGCGGCCGAGCAGGCGCGCGCTGATGAGCGTGCGCGGGTTGACGTAGGCGTAGCCGAGGAAGCGGTCGTGGCTCGAGCGCAGCTGCACGTGGTCGCCCGGCTGGAAGGCCGTGAGCGGCGTGGCGCCGACGTTGATCTCGTTCGAGAACACCCACAGGTGCCCGGCCTGGATGCGGCGCTCCTCCTGCGGCTTCAGGAGCAGCGGCGGGAGCTCCGGACCGGCGACGGCGTCGGTGATGGCGGTCTGGACGGACATTCGCGGGATCGCAGCGCCGTGGCTATAGTGGCCGCAATTCTAACCGACCACGGCCGCGTCGCGATGACCGCTTCTTCCACCGGGCGGCCGAAGAACCGGCTCGCCGCCGAGACCAGCCCCTACCTGCTGCAGCACGCGGACAATCCCGTGGACTGGCATCCCTGGGGCGACGAGGCGATCGCGCGCGCACGCGCCCTGGACAAGCCCATCCTGCTGTCGATCGGCTATTCCGCCTGCCACTGGTGCCATGTGATGGCGCACGAGTCCTTCGAGGACGCGGCGACGGCCGCCGTCATGAACCGGCTCTTCGTCAACGTCAAGGTGGACCGGGAGGAGCGGCCCGACCTCGACCGCGTGTACCAGCTGGCGCACCAGGTGCTCGCGCAGCGGGGCGGCGGCTGGCCGCTCACCATGTTCCTGGCGCCCGACGACCTGACGCCTTTCTTTGGCGGCACCTACTTCCCGAGAGAGCCGCGCTACGGCATGCCGGCATTCGCGGACCTGCTCGAGCGCGTGGCGGCGTTCTACCGCGACGAGCGCACGAGCGTGAAGCGCCAGAACGAGTCCCTGCGCGGCGTGTTCGCGGACATGATCCCGCCCGCGCCGCAGGCAGGCCGCGCGCTCTCGGGCCTGCCGCTCGAAGCCGCGCGCCGGGACCTCGAGCGCGGCTTCGACGGCGAGTACGGCGGTTTCGGCGGCGCGCCGAAGTTCCCGCACGCAGGCGGAATCGAGCGGCTGCTGCGCGACTGGCACGCGGGCGCGCAGGGCCCCGCGCCGGACCTCAAGGCGCTGTGGATGGCGACGCTCTCGCTCACGCGCATGGCCGAGGGCGGGCTCTTCGACCAGCTGGGCGGCGGCTTCTGCCGCTATTCCGTGGACCGCTACTGGATGATCCCGCACTTCGAGAAGATGCTCTACGACAACGGCGTGCTGCTCGCGCTCTACGCGCAGGCCGCGGCGGCCACCGGCGACCCGCTGTTCGCGCAGGTCGCTCGGGACACCGCAGCCTGGGCGCTGCGCGAGATGCGCGCGCCGCAAGGCGGCTTCTACGCCGCGCTGGACGCCGACTCGGAGGGCCACGAGGGAAAGTTCTACGCCTGGCAGCGCGAGCAAGTGCGTTCACTGCTGACGCCGGAGGAATTCGGCGTGCTCGCGCGGCGCTACGGCCTCGACCGCGAGCCGAACTTCGAGGGCGCCTGGCACCTGCACTGCTTCGTCCCGCTCGCGGAGATCGCGAAGGAAGCGGGGCTCGAGCCCGTGCGCGCAGCGGAACTGCTCCGATCGGGCCGCGCCAGGCTCCTCGCCGCGCGGGAGGGACGCATGCGACCGGGCCGCGACGACAAGATCCTCACGGGATGGAACGGGCTCATGATCCGGGGCCTCGCGATCAGCGGCCGGATCCTCGGCGAGCCCGCCCATCTCGACGCTGCCTGTGCCGCCGTCGACTTCCTGCGCGCGAACTGCTGGCGGGACGGCACGCTGTACGCGGCGTGGAAGGACGGGCAGGCGCGCTTCCCCGCTTACCTCGACGATCATGCGTTCCTGCTCGATGCGCTGATCGAGCTCTTGCAGTCGCGCTTCCGTGCCGACGACCTCGCCTTCGCGCGCGATCTCGCCGGAGCACTGCTCGCGAAGTTCGCGGACCGCGGGCGCGGCGGTTTCTGGTTCACCGCCGAGGGGCAGGACCCGCCGCTGCACCGCCCCAAGAGCTTCGCCGACGACGCCACGCCCGGGGGCAACGGCGTCGCGGCCCGGGCGCTCGCCCGCCTCGGCTGGCTGCTCGGCGAGACGCGCTATCTCGACGCGGCGGAGGCGGCCCTGCAGGCGGGATGGGACTCGCTGTCGCGCGCGCCGCAGGCGCACACGGCCATGCTGCAGGCGCTCGAGGAGTACCTCGAGCCCGTCGAAATCGTCGTGATCCGCGGCGAACACCCGGCGATCGGCGAATGGTCGCGCGCGTTCGGCGCGCGGTACGCGCCGCGGCGCATGGCGATCGCGATTCCGTCGGATGCCGGCGGGTTGCCGGACTCGCTGGCCGCCAAGTTGCCGCGCGGCGACGCGGTCGCCTACCGGTGCCGGGGGCCGGTCTGTTCCGAGCCGATCGACTCGCTGCCGGCCCTGCTGGGGGACCTCAGCTCCGCACCGCCTTGAACTTGGCGAGGCCCGGCTCCTCGCTCGTGTACTTCGGCAACGCGTCCCCCGCCGCGAACCAGTCCGCGCGCTGCTCGTAGAAGACGTGGCAGGCGGGCTCGCGGTCGATCGCGCCGGTGAAGGCCGTGCGAACGACGTGGATCTCCCCGGGGCACAGCGTGGAGGCGTAGAAAAGCGTCGTGCCGCATTCGCCGCAGAAACCGCGGCGGCTTTGCGCGGATGACTGGAACCAGCGCGGCTCGGCGGAACCCGGCTGCAGGCGGAACCGCGCTTCCGCGGCGCCCACCCAGGTGACGAACGCGGCCCCATGCGCCCTGCGGCACCAGTGGCAGTGGCAGTGTGCGCAGAAGAGCGAGGGCGGCGTCACCGCGAACTTCACCGCGCCGCAGAGGCACCGCCCCTCGAAATCGCTCATGTCGGCAGCCCCAGGAAGAAGGCGATCCACATGCCGAACAGGAGGAGCGTGCTCGCGACGTAGACGAGGAACCGGTGCACCACGCGGTTGTAGGTCACGTGGATCAGGCTGTGCAGCGCCCGCAGCGCGACATAGCCCCAGGACGCGGCCACGAACCCGGGCGTCGAGGCGCCCGTCACCGCGATGGCGATGCAGAGCGCATAGAAGAGGACCGGGACCTCGAACAGGTTGCGGAAGTTGTCCGCGGCCGCCGTCTTCTCGAGCCGGCCCGCAGCGGCGCGGACGCTCGCGAGTTCCTGCGGCGCGATGCGCTTCGCGCGCATCTCCGACAGGCGATCCGCGTAGAGCTTCACCCAGATGAGCGCGGTCAGGAGCACCAGGCCGCAGACCGGCAGCCAGATCGGGTCGGCTTTCATGCGGTGCCCTTCCCGCGGCGGAGCAGCGAGGCGGCGGCATACAGCAGCACGCCGGCGAACATCGCCTGGAGCCCGAGCATGCTGAGCGCCCCGGGCCAGCGCCCGGCCATGGGCTCGGCGAAGAACGCGAAGAAGAGCAGCAGGGCGCTCGCGAGCGCGAGCAGCGAGCCCGCGATGGCGGCGCCCCGGCGGGCGGCACCGTTCGGCAGCAGGTAGTGGATGCCGAGCGCCAGGTTCACGAGGCCTGCGGCGAGCAGATAGATGTGGCGCGAACGGAACAGCAGCCGTTCGGCCCATTCCATGTCGCCGACCGGCGGGTCGTGGCGCCCCATGACCTGTCCGGTGATGAGGAAGGCGACCACCGCGATCGCGCCGACGGCCAGGTGGCTCATCCGCAGGCTGCCTTGCATGTCCCCTCCCCCGGGCGAAGACCCGCCGCCGCGCGTAACATAGCATCCCGTGAACGCCGAGCTCGAACCCGCGCCCCTGCCCACGTTCGTCGACGTGCAGGCGGCCGCGCTGCGCCTGACGGGCGTGGCGTTGCGCACGCCGCTCCTCGCCGGCACGCCGCTCGACGAGCTGACCGGCGGTCGGGTGCTGCTCAAGCTGGAATCGCTGCAACGCTACGGCTCCTTCAAGATCCGCGGCGCCTACAACCGCCTCTCGCAGCTCTCCGCCGCCGAGCGGCGGGCCGGCGTGGTCGCATTCTCATCCGGCAACCACGCCCAGGGCGTCGCGGGAGCGGCGAGGATGCTCGGCATCCGCGCGACCATCGTGATGCCCGCGGACGCGCCGCGCCTCAAGCTCGAGAACACGAGGGCGCTGGGTGCCGAGGTCGTCCTCTACGACCGCTACCGCGAGAACCGCGAAGCCGTCGCCGCGCGGGTCCTCGGCGAGCGCAGCGGCACGCTGGTGCCCTCGTTCGACGACCCTCACGTCGTGGCGGGCCAGGGCACCGCCGGGCTCGAGCTGATGCAGCAGGCGGAAGAACTGGGGTTCACGCCCGACCAGGTGCTGATCGGAGCGAGCGGCGGCGGGCTGCTCTCCGGTTCCGCCCTCGCGATCCGCGCGCTGTCGCAGGCGACGGAGGTGCATGCCGTGGAGCCAGCCGCTTTCGACGACATCCGCCGCTCGCTGGCGGCTGGCCGGCGGCTCGCGAACCCGCCGGAGGCGCGCACCATCTGCGACGCCCTGATGTCCTCGCCCTGCGGCGCCATTCCCTTCGCGCTCATGCGCCAGCACGTCGCGGGTGGCCTCGTGGTCAGCGACGACGAGGTGCTCGCCGCGATGGGTTACGCCTTCCGCGTGCTGAAGCTCGTAGTCGAGCCGGGCGGCGCGGTCGCCCTCGCCGCGGTGCTGGCCGGCCGACTGCCGCTGCGCGGTCGGACCACGGCGATCCTCGTGACCGGCGGCAACGTGGACCCGGAGACCTTCTGCAAGGCCCTAGGCCGGTAGGGTTTCCTCGAGGAACCGTACCCGTCCGGTCTCCAGCTCGTACCAGGCGCCGACGATCAGGAGCCCGTTCGCTCCCAGCAGCCCCTCGATGATGGCGGATCCGTGGCGAAGCTGGTGCACGGACGCGAGGATGTTGGCGCGCATCGCTGCCTGTTCGTCGTCGATGTCCCGGATGGCCGGGCGGATGCGGTCCACGATCGCCTTCAGGTTCGGCGACTGGTTCGCCGAGGGCCGGTGCAGCTCCTCGAGCGTCGCCGCGATCGCGCCGCAGGAGGAATGGCCGAGGACCACCACGAGCCGCGTGCCAAAGCGCTCCGCCGCGAACTCCACGCTGCCGATCAGCGAGGGCGCCACGATGTTGCCGGCCACGCGGATCACGAACAGGTCTCCGGGCCCCTGGTCGAAGACGATCTCGACCGGCACGCGGGAATCCGAGCAGCCGAGCACGATGGCGAAAGGCTCCTGCGCGACCGCGAGCGCGGCGCGCCGCTCGGCGGAGAGCAGCGAGCCTGGGCCGCGAACGTTGGCGGCGAAGCGCGCATTGCCCTCGCGCAGGCGCGTGAGCGCCTCCGCGGCCGCGACGCCGCGGCTCACGGTGCGACCTCCGAGCGCAGCTGCCGCAGGAACGTCTCCAGGAACTCGGTGCGCCGCGCGGCCTCGCGGCGTCCTGCGGCGGTCTGCATCGTGCCGGCGAGCTTGAGCAGTTTCGTGTAGAAATGATCCACCGAGGCACCCCGGTCATCCGGGTCGCGATTCTCGCAGAACGGGTCGTCGGGGTCATACAACGGCCGCCCGAGCGCGGCGCCGACGGCGATGCAGCGCGCGAGGCCGATGGCGCCGAGCGCATCCAGCCGGTCGGCGTCCTGCACCACGCGCGCCTCGATCGTGCGTGGCGCGATGCCCGCTGAGAAACTGTGCGCCTCGATCGCGTGCGCGATGCCGTCGAGGAACTCGGGCGCGTAGCCGGCGTCTTTCAGGAAGCGCACCGCATGCTCCGCCGCGATGCGCGAGGCGCGCGCGCGGTCCGGCGAGTCCTTCGCCACGTTCACGCAGTCGTGCAGCCAGGCGGCCGGGAGCACGACTTCCAGGCGTGCGCCCTCCTCTTTGGCGAGCTGCAGCGCAGTCGCGACCACGCGCTTCAGGTGCACGATGCCGTGGCCGGGATCCGGGTCCGGGTGGCCGTCGAGGAAGCCGATGAAGCGCGGTTCCCATTCCCGCCGCAGGCGATCGAGCGCGGTCACTTGGGCTTGCGCGGCCGCGCGGCTGCCGCGCGCTTCCGCCCCGGCTTGCGAGGGGACTTCGACTGCAACGCGACCGCCAGCGCCTCGCGCGCCCAGACTTTCAGCTCGTCAGCCTCCTCGAGGACCTCCGCCGGCACCTGCCAGTAGCCCATCTGGTATTCCGGCCGGTCCGGATACGGGCAGAAGGGTCGCGATCCCGCGGCCTGGAAGCGCGGCCGGTTCGATCCGTCGGTCTTGAAGTAGAGCGTGTCGTCGTCGATCAGCGCAAAGAAGAGCCCTTCGAGGTACAGGCCGACGCCGCCGAACATGCGCCGCGCGCTCACGCGCCCCGCGGGCGCGAGCTGCTCGAGCACGAAGTCGCGAAAGCCGTCGCTGACGCTCATCTCACCCCGCCCAGCGCCGCATGGATCCGGTCGCGCAGCTCGTGGTGCAGCTCCGCGTCGAAGGCCGGCGCCTTGCCCCAATCGTAGCTCCACGGGTGCGACGCGACCTGGGGCGCCGGCTCGTCGTGGTAGCGCGGGATCACGTGCGCGTGCAGCGCCGGGTCCTGGTTGCCGAAGATCGCATAGTTGATGCGCACCGCGCGGGTGGCCGCGAGCACCGCGTCGCCCAGCGCCGCCATGTCGGCGAGGAAGGCGGCGCGGTCGGCTCCCGCGAGCGCATTCAAAGTCGGCACGACCGGGTCCGGCAGCAGCAGGCAGTAGCCGGGCAGCACCTGCCGCTCGCCGAGCACGGCCCAGCCGGAGGCGAGCCGCGCGACGAAGGTCAGGTCGGTCCCGGCGCGCAGCGCGTCCACGCGTCGATGAATGGAGGTCGTCACCCGGTACGCGCCACGTTGACGGCCAGCACTTTGGCGCGCGGAAAGAAGTTGAAGTCGGTCGCTGTGGCGATGGTGTAGGCGCCGATCTGGCGCGCGACCACGAGGTCGCCGATGTCGAGCTCGGGCAGCATGATGTCCTCGGAGACGACGTCGATGCTGTCGCAGGTGGGCCCCGCGACCACGCAATGCTCGCGCTCCCCATCGTGCGCCAGCACGGGCTCGACCGGGAACCGCGAGTGATCGTACAGCTGGCCGCTGAACGTGCCATAGAGCCCGTCGTCGAGGTAGTACCACCAGCGGCCGTCCCGCTTCGCGCGGCCCATGACGGTCGCGAGCCCGATCGCGGCCGGCCCGCAGATGAAGCGCCCGGGCTCCGCGATGACGCGGATCGTCTTCGGCAGCCGCGCGAGCGCCTCGCGGATGGGCGCGCAGAACTCGCCGATCGGGGCGGCCGGCTCCAGGTAGTCGATCGGGAAGCCGCCGCCGATGTCCAGCACCTCGAACGGGCCCAGCCCGCGGCGGCCGGTCCCGGTCATCAGCCGGGCGCAGGTCTCGATCGCTTCCACGTACTTGTCGGCGCGCGCGACCTGCGAGCCGACGTGGAACGAGAAGCCCGCGACCCGGATGCCGGCCCGGGCGGCGCGCTTCGCGAGCTCGAGCGCGGCTTCCGCGTCGCAGCCGAACTTGCGCGACAGGTCCACGATCGCCTCGGGGCTCCTGAACGAAAGCCGCAGCAGCAGCCGCACGCGATCGCGGTAGGAGACGAACTTGTCGATCTCGTCCGGGTTGTCCGCGACGAAGGTCGTCACGCCGTAGTCGAGCGTGTGGCGGATGTCGGCGTCGCGCTTGATCGGGTGCGTGTGGATGCAGCGCTCGGGTGGAATGCCCGCCTTGCGCACCAGGTCCACCTCGCCATTGGTCGCGAGGTCGAACCAGGCGCCCTCCTTCGCCAGCACCCGGACGACCGTCCGGTCCGGCAGCGGCTTCAGCGCGTAGTGCAGGTCCACGCCCGGCAGCGCCGCGGCGAGGGCGCGGTACTGGCGGCGGATCACGTCGCAGTCGATGACGAAGAGCGGCGAGCCGAACTTGCCGACCAGCGCCGAGAGCGCCGCGGGCGTGTAGGGGGACCCGAGCCGCAGGTTCGTGTTCATGCCGCGGGCGTCAGTCTAGCAGCGGATCCACGAGCGCCAGCAGCCGGTCGATGGCACCGCGATTCGCGTCGAGCACCGCCCGGCCCGCGGCGCTCATCGCGGCGCGCAGTCCCGCGTCGCCGAGGAGCTCGACGACGCCCTGGGCGAGCTCGCCGCTGTCCGCGACCGTGCGCGCGGCGCCCGCCTCGAGCAGGAGCTGCGCGATCTCCTCGCTGTTGAAGTTGTGCGGGCCCGTCAGCACGGGCCGGCCGAGCGAGGCCGGCTCCAGCAGGTTGTGGCCGCCGACGGGAACCAGGCTGCCGGCGACGAAAGCGACGTCGGAGGCCGCGTAGAACATCATGAGCTCGCCCATGGTGTCGCCGAGCAGCACCTGCGCGGCCGGTGCGATCGCATTGCCCGAGGAACGGCTCGTGAATGCCTCGCCGCGCCGGCCCAGCAGGTCGCGGACCGCCTCGAAGCGCTGCGGGTGGCGCGGCACCAGGATGAGGAGCGCCTCGGGGAAGCGCCCGAGCACGCGCCGGTGGGCGTCCAGCACGGCCTCCTCCTCGCCCTCGTGCGTGCTGCCGGCGACCCAGACCGGCCGGCCGGGCACCGCGCGCTCCCGCCACTGCCGGCCGCGCGCCTCGACGTCCGCCGGCGGCTCGAAGTCGAACTTGATGTTGCCGGTGACGTGCGTGCGCCCGGGCGCCGCGCCGATCGAGCGGAAGCGCGCCGCATCCGCCTCGCTCTGCGCGGCGATCACGATGCCGTGCGAGAGTGCCTGCCGGAACAGCGGCACCAGCCGGCGGTAGCGGCCGACCGAGCGCGGCGACAGGCGCGCGCTCGCGAGCACGAGCGGCACGTCCCGCCTGCCGCACTCCGAGTAGAGGTTGGGCCACAGCTCGGTCTCGAGGATCATCGCCAGGCGCGGCTGCACGCGGTCGAAGAAGCGCCGCACCGAGCCGGGCAGGTCGAAGGGAACGTAGGAGTGCTGCACGCGGTCCCGGTAGAGCTGCCGCGCGCGCGCGGCGCCGGTCGGCGTGACCGTGGTGAGCACGATCTTCTGGCCCGGGTGGCGTTCCAGCAGGCGGCGCACCAGCGGCTCCGCGGCCTGCACCTCCCCGACCGACACCGCGTGGATCCAGATCGGCCGCCCGGGCAAGGCGGCGCCGAAGCCGTAGCGCTCGCCGATGCGCTCGCGATAGCTCGGGTCGCGCAGGCCGCGCCAGAGGTGCATCGCGAGTGCCACCGGGGCGGCGAGCAGATAGACGAGCACGTTGTAGAGGAATCGCATCGCGTTTCAGGCGTCGTGGGCGGAGCGGAGCCCCGCGAAGCCATCCCGCCAGGCGATGCTGCCGCCGCTCACCTTGGCGAGGCTCCGCGCCAGGCGCTCGAGCACGCGCGCGCGCCACGCGCCGGGCCCGCGCAGCCGGCCGCGGTCGAAGTCCACGATCCAGACCTGCCCGCCGCCGTCCAGCAGGATGTTGTGCGCATTGAGATCGGCATGCTGCACGCCGGCGTCGTGGAAGCGCCGCAGGCAGCGGCCGACGGCCTCCCAGCGCGCGCCGTCCATGCGCCCGCTGCGCAGCGTCTCCGCCAGCGACTGCGTGCCCGGCAGCCGCTCGGTGATCAGCTCCGCGACGTAGGTCAGCCGGCCGCGCCGGTAGCCCGCCGCGACCGGCACCGGCACCGGCAGGGCGAGCGCCCGCAGCCTGCCGAGCAGGCGGAACTCGCGGAACGGACGCGTGCGCTCCTCGCCCAGGAAGACGTACCGGTCGCGCGCGACCGACGCGGCCAGGCCGCCGCGCAGGTAGCGCCGCAGCACCCAGTGACGCGCGCCGTCCTCGATGAAATGGATGGAACCGCGCCCGCCCGGCTGGGCCGCCAGCGCGCCGCGTGCGCGCCACTGGTCACGGTCGAACAGCCGCCAGTCCGGGGCCTGGACTCGCTCGGGATCGAACAGGATCGCGCCGCGGTCGATTGCCAGACGCTCGAACATCGAGCGCCAGTCTACAGTTCCTCGAAGCGGGCGGTGAAATGCCTGAGCACCGGCGGCGCGTGCACCATGCGCAAGCCGCGCAGCGAGCCGCGCACCGACGCCAGCTCCGCGCAGACCTCGACCACGTAGTCCATGTGGCTCTGCGTGTACACGCGCCGGGGCATCGCGAGGCGGACGAGCTCGAGCGCGGGCGGCGGGCGCTCGCCGAACATGGCCGAGCCGATCTCGACGGCGCGGACCCCGCCGATGCGGTACAGGGCGCAGACGACCGCCTGGCCCGGGAACTGCGCGCGCGGGATGTGCGGGCAGAGCGCGGCGGCGTCGATGTAGACGGCATGGCCGCCGGGTGGCTGCACGATCGGGATGCCCGCGGCCACGAGCCCCTCGCCCACGTACTCG
>DATBLN010000096.1:0-13175 GCA_036555345.1 Steroidobacteraceae bacterium | reverse complement strand
CACGATCTCGACCGAGAGCCGGGTGCTCGTCTCCGCGCCCTACTCCTTCGGCACGCGCTTCGAGGGCGCGCCGGGCACCAACCCGGAGGAGCTCCTCGCGGCGGCGCACGCGGGCTGCTTCTCGATGGCCCTCTCGCTGATCCTCGGCGACTCCGGCATCCGCCCGGAGCGCATCGACACGACCGCGACCGTCACGCTCGAGAAGCAGGACGCCGGGTTCACCATCACGAAGGTGCATCTCGACGTCTCCGTGCGCGCCGCCGGCGCTGATCCTGGCCGGTTCGACGCGGCCGCGAAGAAGGCCAAGGAGAACTGCCCGCTCAGCAAGGTGCTGCGCGCCGAGATCACGATGGACGCGAAGCTCGCGGCATGAGCCTGACGCCCTTCCACCTCGCGATCCCGGTCGCGGACCTCGCCGCCGCGCGCGCGTTCTACGGCGGGCTGCTGGGCTGCCCGGAGGGGCGGAGCGCCGACACCTGGGTGGACTTCGACTTCTTCGGCCACCAGCTCGTGTGCCATCTGGCCGACCTCAAGGACCGGCGGCGCGAGCCACGCGCGTTGAACCCGGTGGACGGCCACGACGTGCCGGTGCCGCACTTCGGCATGGTGCTCGAGATGGCGGACTGGGAGGCGCTCGCCGCGCGGCTGCGCGGCGCCGGCGTCGCCTTCATCATCGAGCCGCATGTCCGCTTTCCGGGCCAGCCCGGCGAACAGGCGACGATGTTCCTGGTCGACCCGAGCGGCAACGCGCTCGAGTTCAAGGCCTTCAAGGACATCGCGGGGCAGCTGTTCGCGAGGTGAGCGGCGCGCGGGCGCCTTACGGCGGCGGTCGCTCCGGCGGCGGTGGCGGTAGCGTCGGTTCCTGCCGGGGCCCCGGCGGCGCGGCCGCAGGCCTGCCCATGCCGCGCACGCGATTCACGACGTCGCTCGCGGTCGCGCGCAGCTTCCGGAGCCAGTGCCGCGCCCAGGCGAACTCGAGCCCGAGCACGCCGAGCCCGATCGGCACCACGACGATCGCCGGGCCCGGCAGCACGACCATCGCGACGCCGAGCAGGAGGATCGTCCCGCCGATCACGCCGACGACGATGCGCCGCGCCCAGCGATAGGTGATGTGGCGCCTGAGCCAGGCGCGCAGCCTCCCCCTCATGCGAATCCCGCCCGCGCGAGCGCGCGGTCATGCACGCGCGAGAGCGTGAGCACGGCGACGGTGGCGCCGACCGCGGCCAGGAACATGTCCCACTGCGTGTCCCAGACGTCGCCCTGCGTGGCGAGGAAGGAATCGGCCGCGATGCCGGCGGCCTCCGCCACCCACCACTCGAGGAACTCGTACATCGCGCTGATCGCGAGGCAGGTCATGACGGTGAGGAAGCCGAGCCAGCCGCCGTCCTTCAGCGGCGACAGGCGCTTCAGGATCTCGCGCACCGCGATCGCCGGCACGAAACCCTGCAGGAAGTGCCCGAAGCGGTCATAGTGATTGCGCGAGAAGTCGAACAGGTCCTGCACCCAGAATCCCACGGGCACGCGCGCATAGGTGTAGTGCGAGCCGAGGATCAGCACCAGGCAATGGAAGCCGATCAGCCAGTAGAGCATCGGCGTCAGCGGAAAGCGGCGCGCGGTCAGGTACAGGAGCGGCAGCGCGATCGCGACCGGGAAGATCTCGAGGTACCAGGTGAGGCGGTCGTGCGGCTCAACGCCCGAGAGCGCGAGCGCCGGGACCACCATCGCGGTCATCCAGACGAGGTCGCGCGGCCAGGGAAATGCCTTCGGCATCAGGCGCCCCCGAGGAACGACTCGATGAGCCGCGCCACGGCGCGCGGCTCCTCATGATGCAGCATGTGGCCGGCGCCCACCACGCGCTCGATGTGAAGGTTCTGCAACAGCGGGCGGAAGGTCTCGATGCCGCCCTCCAGGCCGAGCCGCGCGACCAGCTCGGACTGGTCGCCGACCGCGAGCAGCACCGGCGCCTCGATGCGCCGCCAGCAGGCCTCCATCTCCTCGCGCCGGTAGAGGTAGGGGTTCACGAGGCGGTGCGCGGGGTCCGCGAGGAGCCTCACTCCGCCGCCCGGCTTCGGGGCGCTCCAGCACGCCGCGACCCATTCCGCGCGCTCGCGCGCCAGGCGCGGGTTGCGCTTCATGATGCGCGCCGCGAGCTCGGCCACGTCCGCGTAGTCGCCGAACTCCGCGGCCTCGCGCAACTGGTCGAGCCACTTGCCGACGCGCGCCGGGGCCTGGTCCGGCGTCGTGGGCGGCAGGCCGAAGCCCTCGAGGTTCACAAGCGCGCGCACCCGCGCCGGGCGCACGCCCGCGTAGATCATCGCGACGTTGGCGCCCATGCTGTGGCCGGCGAGCCGGGCGGGACCGCGCGGGCAGAGCGCGTCGACGAACGCCTCGAGGTCGGCGTAGTAGTCCGGGAACCAGTAGCAGCCCGCGGGCGAGCGCGCGCTGTGGCCGAAGCCGCGCCAGTCGATCGCGACCACGGGAAGCGCTGGCGAGAGCTCGTCGGCGACGAACTGGAAGGTGGCGGCCGCGTCCGCGTAACCGTGCAGCAACAGCACCGGGTCGTCCGAGTCCGGGCCCCAGCGGATGAGATGGTGCGCGAGCCCGCGGAAGTCGCGCGTCTCGTGCCGGCCGGGCCGGCGCGCCTCGTACGCCATCAGCCCGTCGCCAGCCGCTGCACCAGCAGCTTGTCCACCCGCCGGCCGTCCAGGTCCACGACCTCGAAGCGCAGCCCGCGCCAGCGGAAGTGCTCGCCCGTCGCCGGCAGGTGCCCGAGCTGCGCGAGCACGAAGCCGGCAAGCGTCGAGTAATCGTCGCCCGAGCGCATGTTGCCGGCGCCGAGCAGCCGCTCGACGTCGTCGATGGGCATCATGCCGTCGATCAGCCAGGACTGCTCGTCGCGCACGACGGCCTCGGGCGCCTCCTCGCGCGCGGCCTCCGGCAGCTCGCCCGCGATCGCCGTCAGGATGTCGGTGGGGGTCACCACGCCCTCGATCGAGCCGTGCTCGTCCACGATCACGGCGAAGTGCATCTTCGATTCGCGGAACAGCTCGAGCAGGCGCAGGATGCGCGTGGACTCGTGCACGATGAGCGGCGTGCGCACGCGCGCGGCCAGCTCGCCGGAGTTCGCGTCCCCGAGCCACTCGGCAAGATCTCCCGTCTCCACGATGCCGACCAGCTCGTCGAGCTCGCCGCGGCAGACGGGATAGCGCGAGTGGCCGCTGGTGCGCACCGCATTCCACACGGTCTTGCGGTCGTCGGCGGCGTCGAACCACACGACGTCGCCGCGCGGCACCATGATGCTGCGCACCGTCCGGTCGGGCAGCCTCAGCACGCCCTCGATCATCTGGTGCTCGGCGACGTGGAACACGCCGGTGTGCGTCGCCTCCTCGATCATGGAGCGGATCTCCTCCTCGCTGACGCCACGGCTCGTGGACTTGCGCAGGCCGAGCAGCCTGGCGACGAAGTTGGTCGAGCCCTGCAGCACCCAGACGAAGGGCGCCGACAGCCAGGCGAGGAACTCCATCGGCCGCGCGAGCGCCGAGGCCATGGCCTCGGGGTTCGTGAGCGCCCAGCGCTTCGGCACCAGCTCGCCGATGATGAGCGACAGGTAGGTGACGGCAACGACGACCACGAAGTAGGACGCGGTGTCGAGGTACCCGGCCACCGGCGCCAACACGTCGAGCCCGGCGAGCGAGGCGGCCAGAGGCTCCGCGAAGTGCACGCCCGAGTACACGCCCATGCCCACGCCGATCAGCGTGATGTAGAACTGCACCGTCGACAGGAAGCGCGTCGGCTCGTCGAGCAGGTGGAGCGCCGCGCGCGCGCCGCCGCTGCCCGCGCGCGCCAGCTGCTTGAGCCGCGTGTTGCGCGAGGAGAAGACCGCGAGCTCGGCCATCGCGAACAGGCCGTTCACGACGATGAGCGCCATCAGGATGAGGAAATAGGCCAGCATCGTGCGCCGGGGGCGCCGGCCGGGGCCATTTTAGCAGCTACCGCCGGGGCGCATCCGGCGCGGCAATTCCCGCCTCGTACCAGCGTTTCGAGGCGTTCACGGCCCGCACCACCGCGAGCATCACCGGCACCTCGATCAGCACGCCGACGACCGTCGCGAGCGCGGCGCCCGAGTCGAGGCCGTACAGGCTGACCGCGACCGCGACCGCCAGCTCGAAGAAGTTCGAGGCGCCGATCAGCGCCGAGGGCCCGGCCACGCCATGCGCGACGCCCAGCCGCCGGTTCAGCAGGTAGGCCAGCGACGAGTTCAGCACCACCTGCACGAGGATCGGCACCGCGAGCAGCGCGATCACGAGCGGCTCGTCCAGGATGCGCTCGCCCTGGAAGGCGAACAGCAGCACGATGGTGGCCAGCAGCGCCGCGACGGACCAGGGCGCGACCCGGCGCGTCGCGGCCGCGAAGGCCGCCTCGCCCTGCCGCAGCAGCCGCTGCCGCCAGGCCTGCGCGATCGCGAGCGGCACGACGATGTAGATCACGACCGAGAGCAGCAGGGTCTCCCACGGCACGGTGATGGAGGCGACGCCGAGCAGCAGCGCGACGATGGGCGCGAACGCGAACACCATGACGAAGTCGTTGAGCGCGACCTGCGTCAGCGTGAAGTTCGGCTCGCCGCGCGCCAGGTTGCTCCACACGAACACCATCGCCGTGCAGGGCGCGGCCGCCAGCAGGATGAGTCCCGCGACGTAGCTGTCGTGCTGGCCGGCCGGCAGCAGGTCCGCGAACAGCTGGCGGATGAAGATCCAGGCGAGCAGCGCCATCGAGAACGGTTTGATCGCCCAGTTGACGAGGAGCGTCACCGCGATCCCGCGCCCGTGGCGGCGGACTTCGTGCAGGCTGCCGAAGTCCACCTTCAGCAGCATCGGGATGATCATCACCCAGATGAGCGCCCCGACCGCGAGATTGACGCGGGCGAGCTCGAGGCCCGCGACGGCCGAGGCGACGCCCGGCGCGAGCTGCCCGAGCGCGATGCCGGCGACGATGCAGGCCAGCACCCAGAGCGTCAGCCAGCGCCCGAAGAAGCCGAGCTCAGCGGCGGGCGGGCGCGTCATCGGCCGGCGGCGACAGCGCGCCGATGCGGTCCAGCTCGCGCCGGACCTTCAGCCTGTCGAGCGAGGCCAGCGGCAGCTCGACGAAGATGCGGATCCGGTGCTCGAGTACGCGAAAGGCGTCGCGAAAGGCCTGGACGATCTGCGCATCATTGCCGGTGACGACCGCGGGATCCGGGACGCCCCAGTGCGCCGTGACGGGCTGGCCCGGCCAGACCGGGCAGACCTCGCCCGCCGCCTTGTCGCAGACGGTGATGACGAAGTCGAGTGCCGGCGCGCCCGGCCGCGCGAACTCGTCCCAGCCCTTGCTGCGCGCGCCTGCGGACTCGATCTTCATGCGTGCCAGCAGCTCGAGCGCCCACGGGTTGACGCGCCCGGCCGGAAAGCTGCCGGCGCTCCAGGCGCGAAAACGCCCCCTGCCCCAGTGGTTCAGGAGCGCCTCCGCGAGGATGCTGCGCGCGCTGTTGCCCGTGCAGAGGAAGAGCACGTTCCGCGGGCGCGCGGCCTCCCCGGTCATCGCGGACTCAGCGCGCGCAGCAGCCGCCGGCGCCGCAGGCGCTCTCCTGCCTCGGCGCCGGACCGTGGTCGTCGCCGTAGTGCGCGACGGCGCCCTTCGTGTGGAACGACTCCCAGGGAATGCCCTGCGGGTCGACGGTCCAGTGCTTGTCGGAATGCGCGTAGCAGCAGTTCGCGCCCGGCTCGTCCTCGATGGCGGCGCCCGCGGCTTCCAGCCGCCCGCGGATCTCGGCGAGTTCCTCGGCGCTCTCGGCCTGAAGGCCGAGGTGCTCGATGCCGCCGCGGTCGCGGCCGGTCGAGATCGCGAAGTTGATGCGCGGGTCCTCGATCATCCACTTGGCGTAATCGTGCCGGGCCACCGCCGGCTCGGCGCCGAACAGGCGTGAGTAGAAGGCCTTGCTGCCCTCGAGGTCCTTCACGGACACGTGGACGTGGAAGCGTTTCATGCGGTTCTCCTGGCGGGTGGCCTGCGCGACGGCGCCCGTGCGGGCGCACAGGACGATCCGCCACAGCAGTTTTCGGTGAGGAAGCCCACGAGCGACTGCATCGCGTCGTAGGCGGCCGAGTAGTACACGAACCGGCCCTGCTGGCGCGAGCGCACGAGGCCCGCCTGCGCGAGGCCGCGCAGGTGGAACGAGAGCGCGGGCGGGGAGATGCCGAGCCTTTCCGCCAGCTCCCCGGCGGCGAGGCCCGCCGGCCCCGCCTGCACCAGGTGGCGGAAGGCCTCCAGGCGGCTCGCCTGGGCGAGCGCGGCAAGCGCGGCGATGGCGCGGTCCCGGTTCATGATTCAATAGTTAAATAAATATTGAATTGTTTGTCAAGCGATACCGTGAACCGGTCGGTTGCGGCGCGCCTTGCCGCACCGCAAGATGCCGGCGAGGTCCCGCTTGCCCACTCGCGACGCTTCGCGCCGGCTGATCGCCGGCTCCGCCATCATCGGCTCGATCGGCACCTTCGGGCTGCACGTGCTGCTGCCCGCGATGCCCGCGATCGCGCAGGCGCTGCGGGTGCCCGCCGCCGCCGCGCAGCTGCTCATCAGCCTGTCGATCGTCGCGATCGCGGCCGGCAACCTCGCCATCGCCCCGCTCTCGGACCGCTATGGCCGGCGGCGCGTGGTGCTGTTCGCGCTCGGGCTCTTCATCGCGGGCAGCGCCGCGGCGCTCGTCGCGCGGACGCTCGAGTGGCTGGTGCTCGCGCGCATCGTGCAGGCCTTTGGCGGAGGCGCCGCGATGTCGGTCATGCGCGCGACGCTGCTCGACCACTTCGGGCCGGCGAGAGCGGCGGGCGCCCTGGCGGCGACCGCGACCGCGATCCTGCTCGCGCCGATGATCGCGCCCTCGCTCGGCGGCCTCGCGATTGAGTGGCTCGACTGGCGCGCGCCATTCGCGCTGTCGGGGCTGCTGGGCGCCGGCGTGTTCTGGTTCGCGGTGAAGAACCTGCGGGAGACGCGACCGCCGGACCCGGCGGCAGGGCCGTCACTGCGCTTCTGGGACAGCTACCGGCGCCTGCTCGGCTCGCGTGCGTACCTCAGCTACCTGGTGTTCGGGTCCTGCATGGTCAGCATGATCTACACCTTCGTGACGGGCGCGCCCTACGTCGCGATCGAGGAACTGCGCGTGTCGCCCGCGAAGTTCGGCCTGCTGCTCTTCTTCCCTGCGCTCGCCTCGTTCGCGGGGTTCATCCTCGCGGCGCGCGTGACGAACCGTGTCGGCGGCTGGCGCATGATGAAGGCTGGCGCGATCATCGCCGCCGCGGGCACGGCTTCGATGGCCGGGTTCGCGCTCGCGGGGATCTGGCATCCGCTCGCGCTGTTCGTGCCGGGCATGCTGATCGGCTTCGCGAATGCGATCGCGGCGCCCTCCTCGACCATTGGCGCGATCTCGCGCGATCCCGCAATCGCGGGCGCCGCCTCGGGGCTGCTCGGGTTCCTGCAGCTCGTGACGGCGGCGGCGGCGACGCAGGTGGTGGCGTCGTTCACGCCGCACACGCCGGTGCCGCTCGCGGTGGTCCTGCTGGCGCTATGCCTGGTTGCGCTGCTGGCGCTGCGGCCGATCGGCAGGCTCAGTGTGCCGAAATAGGGACAGGTACACTTTTCCGCGGCGCGGAAAAGTGTACCTGTCCCTGTTTCCTGTTCAGGCTTCGGGGTAGGCGGAACCGGCGGCGCTCGCGCCGACGCGGTAGCGGAAGCGGACGGTGCCGAAGGTGACGACGTCGCCGTCCTCGAGCTTCGCGTAGCGCACCTGGATGCCGTTGACGTAGACGCCGTTCCGGCTGTTCGCGTCCACGACCGTCGCCTCGCCGTTGCGGAGCGTCAGCATCGCGTGCAGGCGGCTGACCGTCGGCTCGAGGATGCGCAGGTCGTTGTCGTGCGTGCGGCCGATGTTGATGCGCGGTCGCGTGATCTCGTGCGCGACGCCCACCAGGTCGAGGCCGATCAGGTAGCGGCGCACCGCGGGCGCGGCCCGCACGTCTTCCCTGCGCGCGATGCGGATCACGGGCAGCTCGGCGGTGGCCTCGATCGGGACCGGCGCCGCAGCGGGTTCCGCGACCGGCGCCGCCGCAACGGCCGGTGCCGGCTCCGGCGCGACTTCATCCGCGGGCTCGATCGCCCGGGGCTCCGGCGCGAGCGCCGTCGCGGCCATGCCGACGTCCTGCAATTCCTCGGTGAGGCTCGCCCGCTCGAGCGTCATGGTCGCGATCTTCGAGGTCAGCTCCTCGATCTTCTGTTCGCGCTCGGCCAGCAGCTCGTCGCGCTCCGCGAGGCTCATCAGCAGGCTCTCGACCCGCTTCTGCCAGCGCAGCCGCTCGGCCGCGTGCGCCGCCGCGGCTTCGGTCGCGCGCTCGCCGGCCACGTGGCGGCCGAGGTCGAAATGGGTTTCCGTGAAGAGCTCGAGGTCCTCGCCCGCGGGCAAGGCGTCCGCCGGCGGGATCTCCCCGCCGACGTCCTCGATCATGATGGGCGCATCGTCGAGGTCGGCGATGGGCGTTGCCATCTCCCACTCCGGGTGGTCGATCAGCCGCTGCGGCCCGGTCAGCTCGATGTGCTCGACGAGCTGCGTGACGTCTTCGGCGACGATGCCGCTGTCAGCGCCCGCATCCCCATCCTTCCTGTCCATGGGCCCCATTATTCCCGATTCTGACGAATCTCACACAAGGCATTGATCCTATTGATTATGTCGTAACATCGGGCCCATGCCACAGGTCTGGATGCTGTCGCTCAGCCAGGCGCTCTGCATGTCCGGCAGCTTCCTGCTGGTGATGCTGGGGGGCATCATCGGCGCCGGTCTCGCGCCTTCCCCGGCGCTCGCCACCCTCCCCGTGTCCGTGCTGATCCTCGGGCTCGCCACGTCGGTGCTGCCCTCCGGGGCGCTGATCCGCCGCTTCGGCCGGCGCGCCGTATTCACCGCGAGCGCGATCCAGGCGGCCATCGGCTGCGTAGTCGCCGGCGCCTCCATCATGGCCGGGAGCTTCGCGGGGTTCTGCGCCGCCGCCTTCCTGATGGGCGCCAACAACGCGGTCGTCATGCAGTACCGTTTCGCGGCCGTCGAATATGTCGAATCGACGCGCGCGAGCCGGGCGATCTCGATCGTCATGAGCGGCGCGCTCGCCGCCGCGTGGCTCGGCCCGGAGATCGCCGTGCGCGCGGCGAACCTCGTCGCCGGCGCCGAGTACGCGGGATCCTTCTTCGCCGGCAGCGGGCTCTACCTGCTGTCCGCGCTCCTGCTCGCGCGGCTCGCGCCGTCCTCGGTGCCGCTCTCCTCCGCCGCCGAGGCCCCGCGCCCGCTGCGCGCGATCGCCGCGCAGCCCGACTTCCGCGTCGCGGTGCTCGCGGCGCTCGTCTCCTATGCGGTCATGAGCTTCATCATGACGGCGACGCCGATCAGCATGCACGTCGTGGACGGCCATGCCGAGGTCGCGACCGCGCGCGTGATCCAGGCGCACCTGCTCGCCATGTACCTGCCCTCGCTCGCCTCCGGCTGGATCATCGGGCGCTTCGGCGACCGGCCCGTCATCGCCGCGGGCGCCGTGCTGATGAGCGCCTGCGTCGCGATCGCGGCCTTCGCCGGCCACGCCGTGCTGCACTACTTCTGGGCGCTGGTGCTGCTCGGCCTCGGCTGGAACCTCATGTTCATCGCGGCGACCACGCTGCTGACCCGCACCTACCGCCCGCACGAGCGCATCCAGGCGCAGACGCTGAACGACTTCCTGGTATTCGGCGCGCAGGCCGCGGCCTCGCTCGCCGCGGGCGCCGCGCTCGCGACCATCGGCTGGCAGGCGCTCAACCTGGCGACGATTCCGGCCATCGCGGCGGTGCTCGCCGCGATCGCACTCGCGCGCCGCGCACGCGCGGGCACACAGGCCGCGTAGGCGGCTGGCTAGCGGTCCAGGAATCCGCGGATCTGGGCGACGACCGCGGGCGCCGCGTCTTCCGCGCACTGCGCGGGATCCGACGCGAGCTGCAGCAGGGGCTTCGAACTCGCCGCCTGCGGCGCGGTGCCCGCGATCAGGAGCCGTCGCACCTGCAGCGGACGCAGCGCCGCCAGCTCGAATGCGGCCTGCGCGCCGCGGCCGGAACCCAGCACGTCCACCTCGCGCAGGCCGAGCGCATCGAGCAGGTCGGCGAGCGCCGCGGCGTGGTTCGCGATCGAAGGCCGCGAGGGCCCGTCGGAGTTGCCGCTGCCCGGCAGGTCCGGCGCGTAGACCGAGCGGTCGGAACCGAGCCGCGCGGCCACGTGGCGGAATCCCGCGCCGCTGCCGCCGTCGCCGTGCAGCATCAGGACCGGCGTGCGCTCGTCGAAGCCGCCGCTTCGCGGGTAGGCGGTCATGAGGTGCAGCTGGCCGTAGCGGCTGTCGATGTACAGGCGGCGCAGCTGCACCGCATCCGCATTCTCGCGTGTCTTTCGCGTCGCCATGCCTGCCCCGCAACTGTCGCTGCCGTTATCATGGTGCATCAAGGAGCCGTTCATGCCCAAGCCCCTGCGCACATTTCTGGCGATGGCCGCACTCATGGGCGTCTGCGCCCCGCCCGCGCAGGCGGACGGGCCCGACCCGAAGGCGGCCTTCGACCGGCTCAAGGCACTCGCGGGCGACTGGGCGGGGCGCATGGAGGACCCGCTCGCGGGACCGCCCGCGAACGTGCGCTACGAGGTGGGCAGCGGGGGGACCGCCGTCATCGAGCGGCAGAATGCGGGCCAGAGCTTCGAATCCGTGGTCGTCTACTTCCTGGCCGACGGCAAGCTGCGCGCGACGCTCTTCAGCGGCGCCGGCAATCAGCCCAGTTACCGCCTCGGCAAGGACTCCACCGCGGACCTGCTGCTGCTCGAGCTGGACGGCGGCAGCGGCTTCGATCCCGCCCGCGACGGCCACGTGCACCGCGGCGAGATCCGCATCCTCGCGCCGGACCGCATCGAGCAACGCTGGTTCCACTACGTCGGTCCGAGGGAACAGGGCGTGACGCACTGGTTCCTCGAGCGCGTGCCGCCGGCGCTCCCCGCGCCGCCGCCGGTGCCCGCGCCGGAACCGGAACCGGAGCCGGGGACCGCCCCGGAAAAGCCCGTCGAGCCCGCGCCTCCCGCCGCGACATAGCGGCGCCGCGCGGATCAGTATTCGTCGTACTTGCGCGACTGCCCGCGCACGCGCGCGGCCGGGTACTTCTCCTCGTTCTTCGCGAACTTCCCCTCCGCGGCCGCGAGCAGGTCGATGTCGAGACGATCCGCGATGCGCACCAGGAACCAGAGCACGTCGGCGAGCTCCTCGGCCGCGCGGCGGCGGAGCGCTTCGTCGGCGGCCCCGCTCTGCTCCTCCGTGAGCCACTGGAAGAGCTCGGCGAGCTCGGCGGCCTCGACGGAGAGCGCCATCGCGAGGTTCTTGGGACTGTGGAATTTCTCCCAGTCGCGCTCCGCGACGAAGGCGCGCTGGCGCCGCTTCAGTTCCTCGAGATCGCGCATGGCGACACTGTCCGCCATCCTCCCTTGCGGCGCAACGGTCTGAAAACGCGCCGGAACGGGTTTGCCAGCGCTCGGCGATGACCGGCAGAATCACGGCCACGCAGAGAATGGCCGCCGCCGGCGGCACGAGGGAGCACCCGATGATCCTTGCATTGCGACTGTCCGCGGCCGCCATCCTGCTCGCACCCGCCGTCGCCGCCGCCCAGACCGCGCCGCTCTCGGCCGAGACGATGTGGCAACTCGCGCGCATCGGCAATCCCGCGCTGTCGCCCGACGGGCGCGAGGCGGTCTACGCCGTCACGACCTACGACGACGAGAAGGACAAGGGCGAGGCCGACCTGTACGTGGTCCCGACCGCGGGCGGCGAGCCGCGCCGCCTCACCAGCATGGCCGGCAACGAATCGGAGCCCGCCTGGAGCCCGGACGGGCGCTTCATCGCCTTCGTCGCGAAGCGCGGCGAGGACAAGGCGTCGCAGCTCTACGTGATCCCGGTGGACGGCGGCGAGGCGGTGAAGGTCGGCGACATCCCGACCGGCGTCGCGACGCCCAAGTGGTTCCCGGATTCGTCGCGCATCGCCTTCATCTCGCGCGTCTGGCCGGACCTCTCCCGGGACCAGGCGAAGGAGCGGGTCGAGGAGCGCGAAAAGTCGAGGATGAAGGCGCAGGCCTGGGACCGGCCGCCGGTCACTTACTGGGACCATTTCGTGGACGAGCGCCAGGCCCACGTGTTCTCGATCGCGCGCGAGGGCGGCGCGCCCGCCGCGATCACGCTGGGGACCGGCTTCGAGCTCTCGCGTCGCGAGACGGGCGCTTCTTCGTACGACATCTCGCCGGACGGCGCCGAGGTCGCCTTCGCCTCCGACATCGACCCGACCGGCACGGACCCGAACTTCGACGTCATCGTGGTGCCCACGGCCGGCGGCGTGGCGAAGAACCTGACGACCGACAACGCGGCCAACGACGGCACGCCCGCGTACAGCCCGGACGGCCGGTACCTGCTCTTCACGCGCCAGACCATCAAGGGCTTCTACGCCGACTCGCGCCAGGCCTGGCTGATCGACCGGCGCGACGCCTCGCGCCGGCGCCTCGCCGCGGACTGGGACCGCTCGCTCGAGGATTTCGTGTGGGCGCCGGACTCGAAGTCGCTGTACGCGCCCATCGACGACGCGGGCACGCAGCGCATCTACCGCGTGGACGTGGCGACCGGCCGACACCAGGCGGTGACGGGCGCCTCGTCCTTCTCGGGGCTCGGGATCGCGGGCCGGCCCGCGACGATGGTCGCGATCCGCCAGTCGTTCAGCGAGCCGCCGACGCTCGTGAAGGTGGCCCTGCGCGACGGCGCGGCCACGAAGCTCTCGAACCACAACGACGCGCTGCTCGCGGACGTCTCCTTCGGCAACGTCGAGAGCGTGACCTACCCGGGCGCGGGCGGCGCCGACATCCAGATGTGGGTGATCTACCCGCCCGGGTTCGACCCGTCGAAGAAATACCCGCTGTATTTCCTGCTGCACGGCGGCCCGCACAACGGCATCACCGACTCCTGGACCTTCCGCTGGAACGCGCAGGTGTTCGCGGGCTGGGGCTACGTGACCGCGTGGCACAACTTCCACGGCTCGAGCGGCTTCGGCCAGGCATTCGCGGACTCCATCAACCC
>DATBLN010000151.1:0-13429 GCA_036555345.1 Steroidobacteraceae bacterium | reverse complement strand
GGTCCCTGTCATGATGCGGCGCTTGACCTCCGCGCCGAACCCTTCGCCCCGCGAGCGCTTGTAAAGATCCATGAGATCCTTCGGATCCTTGCAGCGGTAGCCGAAGCGCACGCCGTCGAAGCGCGACAGGTTCGACGAGCATTCCGCCGGCGCGACGACGTAATAGGTCGGCACGGACAGCGGCAGGTTCGGCAGGCTGACGTCGACCAGCGTCGCGCCGGCGGCCTGGTAGCCGTCGAGCGCCGCGCGCACCGCGGCGCCGACGCCCGCATCGAGGCCCTGGCCGAAGAACTCGCGGATGATGCCGATGCGCAGGCCCTTCACGGGCCGGCCGAGCCCGGCCGCGTAGTCGGGCACGGGCGCGTCCACGCTGGTGGAATCGCGCGCGTCGAGGCCCGCCATCGCCCGCAGCACGAGCGCCGCGTCCTCGGCCGACTGCGCGAGCACGCCCGCCTGGTCCAGGCTGGAGGCGAAGGCGATCATGCCGTAGCGCGAGACGCGCCCGTAGGTCGGCTTGAGGCCGGTGAGGCCGGTGAGCGCGGCCGGCTGGCGGATCGAGCCGCCGGTGTCGGTGCCGGTCGCGACCGGCGCGAGGCGCGCCGCGACCGCCGCCGCGGAGCCGCCCGAGGAGCCGCCCGGCACCTTGCTGCCGTCCCAGGGATTGCGCACCGGGCCGTAGTGGCTGGTCTCGTTCGACGAGCCCATCGCGAACTCATCCATGTTGGTCTTGCCGAGCAGCACCATGCCGGCCGCCGACAGCCGCTCGACGACAGTGGCGTCGTAGGGCGCGATGAAGTTGGACAGCATCCGCGACCCGCAGGAGGTCAGCACGCCGTCGGTGCAGAAGATGTCCTTGTGCGCGAGCGGCACGCCCGCGAGCGGCCCGCCCTCGCCGCGCGCGATCATTGCGTCCGCCCGCGCGGCGTCCGCGAGCGCCCGTTCCGCCGTCACCGTGATGAAGGCGTTCAGCGCGGCGTTCGCCTCGTGGATCCGGTCCAGGAAGAAGCGCGTGACCTCGACGCTCGAGAACTGGCGGGTCCGCAGCCCGCGCCCGAGCTCGGCGGCCGTGGCGTGGTGCGGGTTCATTCGATGACCCTGGGCACCAGGTACAGGCCGGCCTCGACCGCCGGGGCGTTCGCCTGGTAGCGGTCGCGGTGGTCGGACTCGGTGACCCGGTCCTCGCGCAGGCGCTGGACCTGCCCCTCGAGCGGGTGCGCCATCGGCTCGACCCCCTCGGTCGGCGCCGCCGAGAGCTGTTCGACGAAGGCGAGGATCGCCGACAGGCTGCCGACGTACACCGGCAGCTCCGCCTCGGTGATCTGGAGGCGGGCCAGGTGCGCGATGTTCTCGACGTCGCGGCGGGTCAGCGTCACGAGCGCCCCAGTGCGGAAAAATAGGGGAAAAACTTGACGGAAATCATACACGTCGGCTTGTGGAAAGTCGCGCCCGCAGGCTACACTGCCCGCCCTCGTTCCCTCGTCTTTACCGGTACTTAGCCGCACATGTTCAAGAGCCTCCGGGGTTACTTCAGTAGCGACGTCTCGATCGACCTCGGAACGGCCAACACGCTCATTTACGTCCGCGGCCGCGGCATCGTGCTGAACGAACCGTCGGTGGTCGCGATCCAGGACGAGCCCGGTCGCGGCGGCAAGACCATCGTCGCGGTCGGCGCCGAGGCCAAGGGCATGCTCGGCCGCACGCCGGGGCACATCACGGCCGTGCGCCCGATGAAGGACGGCGTGATCGCCGACTTCACCTACACCGAGCGCATGCTCCAGTACTTCATCGGCAAGGTGCACGGCAACCGCTGGCTGCGCCCCTCGCCGCGCGTGCTGATCTGCGTCCCCTTCGGCTCGACCCAGGTCGAGCGCCGCGCGATCCAGGAATCCGCCGAGGGCGCGGGCGCGCGGCGCGTGGACGTGATCCCGGAACCGATGGCCGCGGCGGTCGGCGCCGGGCTGCCGGTCAACGAGGCGCGCGGCTCGATGGTGCTCGACGTCGGCGGCGGCACCTCCGAGGTCGCGGTGATCTCGCTGAACGGCATCGTCTACGCCGAGTCGGTGCGCATCGGCGGCGACCGCTTCGACGAGGCCATCACCAACTACGTGCGCCGCAACTACGGCATCCTGATCGGCGAGGCGACGGCCGAGCGCATCAAGATCGAGATCGGCTCCGCCTACCCGGGCCAGCAGGTGCGCGAGCTCTCGGTCAAGGGCCGCAACCTCTCGGAAGGCGTGCCGCGCAGCTTCACGCTGAACTCGAACGAGATCCTCGAGGCCCTGCAGGAACCGCTGCAGGGCATCGTGCAAGCGGTCAAGAAGGCGCTCGAGCAGACGCCGCCCGAACTCGGCGCCGACGTCGCCGAGCGCGGCATCGTGCTGACGGGCGGCGGCGCGCTGCTCAAGGACATCGACAAGCTCCTCATGGAGGAGACCGGGCTGCCCGTGATCATCGCCGAGGATCCGCTCACCTGCGTGGCGCGCGGCGGCGGCCGCATCCTCGAGCTGTCCGAGGAACACCCGGGGCTGTTCGGCCTCGGCTAGAGGCCCCGTGACTTCACACGAGCCGGATTCCCGGCCACTGCTGCTCGGCGGGCCCGCGCTCGGCCTGCGCCTGATCGTGCTCGGGCTCGCATCGGCCGGGCTCATGGTGGCCGACCATCGGCAGCACGCCCTGGCGACGGTGCGCGACTGGATGTCCGCCGTCGTGTACCCGTTCCAGTGGGCCGTGCAGGCGCCGGTGCAGGCCTGGGAATCGGTCACCGAGTCATTCGCGACCCGCGCGCGGGTCGAGGCCGACAACGTGAAGCTCGCGTCCGACAACCTCGTGCTGCGCCTCAGGCTCATGCGCTTCGAGTCGCTCGAGCAGGAGAACCAGCGGCTGCGGGCCGCGCGCGAGTCGACCGCGCGCGTGGTGGAGCGGACGCTCATCGCCGAGATCATGCGCGTGGACCTCGACCCGTTCCGCCAGCGCGTGCTCGTCAACAAGGGCACGCGCGACGGCGTGTTCCGCGGGCAGGCGGCGCTGGACGCCAACGGCATCTTCGGCCAGGTCACCCGCGCGGGCCCGGTGTCGGCCGAGATCATCCTGATCACGGACCCCGAGCACGCGATCCCGGTGCAGGTGAACCGCACCGGCGCGCGCACGATCGCGCTCGGCACCGGACGGTCGGGACTGCTCACGCTTCCCTACCTGCCGCAGAACTCCGACGTCGTCTCCGGCGACCTGCTGGTGAGCTCGGGCCTGGGCGGCGTGTACCCGCCGGGCTACCCGGTCGGGCGGATCACGAACGTCGCGCGCGATCCGGCGCAGCCGCTGCTCGCGGTCGAGGCCGAGCCGCTGGCGGCGCTCGACCGCGACCCGGAGGTGCTGCTCGCCTGGTTCGACAGCACCGTCGTGGAGCCCGGGCCGGAGGCGGAGCCGGACGCGCCGGCCCCCGCCGCGCCCGCGGGGCGCTGAGCGATGGCCCGCACGCGGTCGAGCCTCGGCTTCGGGCGGATCCTGGCGGTGACGCTCGCGGCGCTCGCCGCCTCCGTGCTGCCGCTGCCCGGCTGGCTCGAGCTGCTGCGGCCCGACTTCGTGGCGCTCACGGTGCTCTGGTTCACCCTGCTCTCCCCGCGCCTCACCGGGCTGTTCTACGCCTGGGGCGCCGGGCTCGCGCTCGACGCCTTCAAGGGCGTCCTGCTCGGCCAGCACGCGCTCGCATTCATCGTCATCGCCTACGTCGCCTCGAAGCTGCGCCTCCAGGTGCGCGCCTTCCCGCCGCTGCAGCAGACCGCCGTGATCCTCGCGCTGCTGTGGCTCAACGAATTCATCGTCTTCTGGATCGACGGCGTCGCGGGCCACCCGGTGACCGACTGGCGTCGCTGGCTGTCGGTGCCGGTCGGCGCCGCCTGCTGGCCGCTCGTGACCGGGCTGTTCGCGCGCGTCGCGGCGCGCCGCTGAGGTCGCGATGCGCCGGGTCCGCATCAAGGACGACGCCCTCGAGCAGCGGGTATTCCTGCAGCGCGCGCTGGTCGCCGCCGGCATCGTCGCCGCGCTCGTGCTGCTGATCTCGGGACGTGCGTTCTGGCTGCAGGTGCTGCAGCACGCGCACTACGTCGAGCTGTCACAGGGCAATCGCGCCCGCATCGAGCCGCTGCCGCCCAACCGCGGCATCCTGTACGACCGCGCGGGACGCGTGCTCGCCGAGAACACGCCGGCCTACCAGCTCGAGATCGTGCTCGAACGCGCGGGCGACCTTGACGCGACGCTGGCCCGGCTCGGGCGCTTCGGGCTGCTCGAGCCCGAGGACGCCCCGCGCGTGCGCCGGCTCGTGCTGTCGCGCCGCTCCTTCGAAGCGGTGCCGATCGCGCTGCAGCTCGACGACGAGGAGGTCGCGCGCTACGCCGTGCACCGCCACGAGCTGCCGGGCGTGTTCCTCGAAACGCGCATGGCGCGGCATTATCCGTACGGGCCGGTCGGCGCGCACGCGCTCGGTTACGTCGGCACCATCAGCGAGGACGACCTCGAGCGCGTCGACCGCGAGCGCTACTTCGGCACCGGCGTGATCGGCAAGACCGGCATCGAGCGGGCCTACGAGGACGAGCTGCTGGGCGTCGGCGGCTACCGCGAGGTGCTGGTGAACGCGGAGGGACGCCCGGTCGAGGCCCTGAACGGCGCGGAAACGCAGCTGCAGACGGTCGCGCCGAAGGCCGGCCGCGACCTGCGGCTCTCGATCGACATCGAGCTGCAGCGCGTCGCGGAGGAAGCTTTTGCCGGCCGCCGCGGCGGCGTCGTGGCCGTCGACCCGAACAACGGCGACGTGCTGGTGTTCGCGAGCCTGCCCTCCTTCGATCCGAACGGGTTCGCCCGCGGCATCTCACGCAGCGAATACGTCGCGCTCACCGAGAACCCCGACCAGCCACTCTTCAACCGGGTACTGAGGGGAACCTATCCGCCGGGCTCGACGATCAAGCCGCTGATGGCGCTCGCCGGCCTCGAATACGACGTCATCAAGCCGGACGACAGCGTCTACTGCGCCGGCAGCTACTCGCTGCCCGGGTCGCGCCATCGCTACCGTGAGCCGAAGCGCGGGGGAACCCACGGGCCGGTCGACATGCACCGGGCCGTCATGAAGTCCTGCGACGTCTACTTCTACCGGCTCGCCAACACGCTCGGCATCCAGCGCATTCACGACTCGATGGCGCGCATGGGCTTCGGCCAGCCGACGGGCATCGACATCCTGGGCGAGCGCGGCGGCATCATGCCGTCGCCCGAGTGGAAGAAGGGCGCCTTCGCGCGCCGCGAGCAGCAGGTGTGGTTTCCGGGCGAGACCGTCATCATCGGCATCGGCCAGGGCTACTGGACCGCGACGCTGTTGCAGCTCGTGAAGGCGACCGCCCTGCTCGCGATGCGCGGCCAGCCCTACCAGCCGCGCCTCGTGCGCGCGCTCGTGGACCCGGCGACCGGCGAGGTCGAGGAGAGGAAGCCGCAGCCGCTGCCGGACATCGCGCTTGCTCATCCCGAAAACTGGGAGATCATCGTCGACGCGATGGTGGCCGTGACCACCGGTGGAACCGCCTCGCGAGCCGCCCGCGGCGCCGCTTTCTCGATCGCCGGCAAGACCGGGACGGCCCAGGTCTTCTCCGTCGGGCAGACCGAGAAGTACGACGAGAAGGAAGTCGCGGAGCGGCTGCGGGACCACGCGCTCTTCATCGCATTTGCGCCTGCGGAGTCGCCGAAGCTCGCGGTCGCGGTGCTGGTCGAGAACGGCGGCTTCGGCGCCTCTGCGGCCGCGCCGATCGCGCGCGCGATATTCGACGCCTACCTGCTGCCGAAGGCCGAGTGATGTACGAGGAACTCTCCGCCTCGCGCACGCGCCGCACGGTCACCGCGACCGCACGGCTGCTGCGCGCGCTGCATCTCGACGGCATGCTGCTGGCCGCGCTCGCCGCCGTGAGCTGCTTCGGCATGTTCGTGCTCTGGAGCGCGGCGGGCGACAACACGGCGCTCTGGGTCAACCAGCTCGTGCGGCTCGGCATCGGTTTCGCCGTCATGATCGCCCTCGCCCGGGTGCCGGATCATTTCTTCCGCATGCTGTCGCCGGCGGGCTACGCGGCCGGCGTCGCGCTGCTCGTCGTCGTCGCGGTCGCCGGCGACGTCGGCAAGGGCGCCCAGCGGTGGCTCGACCTCGGCGTGGTCCGCTTCCAGCCCTCCGAGATCCTGAAGCTCGCCGTGCCGATGATGTGCGCCTGGTACCTGCACCAGCGGCCGCTGCCGCCGGCCGCCAGGGACGTCGCCGTCGTGCTCGCCATCATCGCCGTGCCGGTGCTGCTGATCGCGGAGCAGCCGGACCTCGGCACCGCGCTGCTGGTCGCCGCGGCCGGCCTGATCGTGCTCGTGATGGGCGGCCTGTCGTGGGCGTTCATCGCGGGCGGCGTCGCGCTGATGGGCGCCACCGTGCCGCTCGTCTGGCACTTCCTGCACGACTACCAGCGCCAGCGCGTGCTGACGCTGCTCGACCCGCAGAGCGACGCGCTCGGCGCCGGCTACCACATCATCCAGTCGCAGATCGCGATCGGCTCCGGCGGCGTGTTCGGCAAGGGCTGGACCAACGGCACCCAGGCGCAGCTCGAGTTCCTGCCGGAGCGCTCGACCGACTTCATCTTCGCCGTGATCGGCGAGGAGCTCGGGCTGCTCGGGCTCGTCGCGCTGCTCGCGGGCTACCTCTTCATCGTGGGCCGCGGGCTCTTCATGGCCACCCAGTGCCGCGACGCATTTGCGCGCCTGGTCGCCGGCAGCGTCGCGCTCACGTTCTTCGTCTACGCTTTCGTCAACGCCGGCATGGTCACGGGGCTCCTGCCGGTGGTCGGCGTGCCGCTGCCGCTCGTCAGCTACGGCGGCACGTCGTTCGTGACGCTGATGGCCGGCTTCGGTATCCTCATGTCGCTGTATTCCAGCCGCAAGCTCGTGGGTTCATGAACGCGACAGGGACGCTGCCGACGCTGTGCCTCGCCCTCGCGCTGCTCGCGCCGGCCGCCCCGGCGCTCGACGCCGGCCGCGAGGACGTGCGCGGCTTCGTCGCCGAGATGCGGCGCAAGCACGACTTCGACCCGGCCTGGCTGGACGCGGTGATCGCGGACGCCGAGAGCCAGCCGCGCATCATCGAGCTGATCAGCCGTCCCGCCGAGGCGGTGATGCCCTGGCACCAGTACCGCCGGCACTTCCTGACGCCCGAGCGCATCGCCGCCGGCGTCGAGTTCTGGATCGAGCACCGCGACCGGCTCGCCGAGGCCGAGCGCGCGACGGGCGTCGCCCCGCACGTCATCGTGGGCATCCTGGGGTGCGAGACCTTCTTCGGGCGCATCACGGGCCGCTTCCGCGTGCTGGACGCGCTCGCGACGCTCGCCTTCGACTACCCGCCTCGCAGCGCCTACTTCCGCGGCGAGCTCGAGCAGTTCCTGCTGCTCGCGCGCGAGGACCGGGTGGACGTCGCGAGCGTGCAGGGTTCCTACGCGGGCGCGATGGGCAGGGCGCAGTTCATGCCGCGCAGCTATCGCGCCTATGCCGTGGACGGCGATGGCGACGACCGCCGTGACCTGTGGGGCAGCTGGGACGACGTCATCGCGAGCATCGCCCATTACCTGGCCGAGCACGGCTGGCGGCGCGGCGAGCCGGTCGCCGAGCCCGCCGCGCTGTGGTTCCCGCGGGCCGACGGCCTCGCCGCCGGCAAGCTCGCGCCCGACACCACGGTCCAGGCGCTGCGCGACGCCGGGCTGCGCTTCGACACGGCACTGGAGGATGGCGCGCCCGCGCTCTTCATCCGCGTGGACGGCGACGCCGGGCCCGAGCTGCGCGCCGGGTTCCACAACTTCGGCGTCATCACGCGCTACAACCGCAGTGTGCTCTACGCGCTCGCCGTGCACGACCTCGGCCGGCGCATCGAATCGCTCCTGCCCCCCGCCCCGTGACGCCGGCCCGGACCCTTGCCGCCACGCTCGCGCTCGCCGCGCTCGCCGCCTGCTCGTCGCAGCCGCAGCGCCCGGCGCCCGGGGCCGGCGTCCCGCGCGACGAGCCGCGCGCGCGGAACGGCAACCCGCCGTTCTACGAGGTCGCGGGCCGCCGCTACGTCGTGCTCGAGAGCGCCGCCAACTACGTCGAGCAGGGTGTCGCCTCCTGGTACGGCCCGGACTTCCACGGCAGGCGCACCGCGACCGGCGAGACCTACGACATGCACGCGATGACCGGCGCGCACCCGACGCTGCCGCTGCCGACCTGGGTGCGCGTGACGAACCTGCAGAACGGCCGGAGCGTCGACGTGCGCCTGAATGACCGTGGCCCGTTCTCGAAGAACCGCATCATCGACCTGTCGCGCGCCGCGGCGGAGCGGCTCGACATGATCGGCAGCGGCACCGCGCTCGTCGAGGTCAGGAGCCTCGCCGCGGGTGCGCCGCCGGCGCAGGCCCCGGCGCCCGCCGCCCGGTTCTGGGCGCAGGCCGGCGCCTTCGCCGAGGAGGACAATGCGCGGCGGCTCGCGGAACGGCTGCAGGGCGCGGGCATTGCGGGCGTCGTGATCGCCGAGGCGAGCGTGGACGGGCGGCGCCTGTTCCGCGTGCGCGCCGGCCCGGTCGCGAGCGTGGCCGAGTTCGACGAGCTCCTGGAACGCCTGCGCGCGGCGGGCATCGAATCCGCGCGTCTTGCATTACAGTAACGGGGTATTCATGAGATTCCTGCCGATCGTCCTGCTCTCGCTCGCGGCCGCCGTCGCGCGCGCCGAAACGGCGCCGGTGCCGCCTCCGCCCGCGCTGCCGGCGACCGCCTGGATCCTCGTGGACCAGGACAGCGGCACCGTGCTCGCGAGCCGCGAGGCCGACGCCAGCGTCGAGCCCGCGAGCCTCACCAAGCTCATGACCGCCTACGCGGTGTTCCACGCGCTCGGGGACGGCAAGCTCAGGCTCGACGGCGGGGTGCCGGTCAGCGAGCGCGCGTGGAAAGCCGAGGGTTCGCGCACCTTCGTGGACGTCGGCACGCGCGTGCCCGTCGAAGCGCTGATCCAGGGCATGATCGTGCAGAGCGGCAACGACGCCACCATCGCGCTCGCCGAGGCCGTCGCCGGCACGGAGGAGACCTTCGCCGCACTCATGAACCAGTACGCGGAGCGTCTCGGCATGCGCGGCAGCCACTTCGAGAACTCGACCGGCCTGCCGGGCGCGACGCACCGCATGACGGTGGCCGACATCGCGCGCCTGACCCGCGCGATCATCCGCGAGTTTCCGGACTACTACCGCTGGTACTCGCAGCGCGAGTTCACCTGGAACAACATCACGCAGCCGAACCGCAACGGCCTGCTCGGGCGCGACCCCAGCGTGGACGGCGTGAAGACCGGCATGACGGAGAGCGCCGGCTACTGCCTCGTCTCGTCCGCGAAGCGCGACGGCATGCGGCTCGTCGCCGTCGTCATGGGCACCGACAGCATGAAGGCGCGCGAGGACGCGAGCCTGGCGCTCCTGAACTACGGCTTCTCGTTCTTCGAGACCACGAAGCTCAAGGCCGCGGGTTCGGAAGTCGCCGTGCAGCGCATCTACAAGGCGCGCGGCGGCCGCGCGGCGGTCGGCCCGGCCGACGACCTCTGGGTCACGCTGCCGCGCGGGATGGCGGCGCGCGCCACGTTCGCCGTCGAGCTCGCGCCCCGGGTGTTCGCGCCGCTGTCGGCCTCCGACCGCACCGGCGTGGTGCGCGCGCTGGTGGACGGCAAGGTCGTCGCCGAGGCGCCGCTGTCGCCGCTCGCGGACGTTCCGCGCGGCAACATCTTCCGCAGGATCTGGGACACGATCCTGTCCTGGTTCGCCTGAGGAACCCGGATGCCCCTGCCACTCGTCTGGCTGAACGGACGCCTGCTGCCCCTCGCACAGGCGCACATTTCGCCGCTCGACCGCGGTTTCCTGTTCGGCGACGGCGTCTACGAGGTGCTGCCGGTCTACGGCGGCCGCGCCTACCGCGTGGACGCGCACCTCGAGCGGCTCGACCGCAGCCTGCGCGAGATCCGCCAGGCGCCCCCGCTCGACCGCGCCGGCTGGCTGGCCGCATTCGGCGCGCTCGTCCACGGCAACGGTGGCGGCGACCTGCTGCTCTACGTGCAGGTCACCCGCGGCGCGGAACCGGACCGGAGCCACGTGCCGCGCACGGGCACGCCGCCCACGGTCTTCGCCTGCGTCTCGCCGCTGCCGGTGCAGCCGGCCGCCGTCCTCGAGAACGGCACCCAGGCCGTCACGGCGGAGGACCAGCGCTGGGCCCGCTGCGACATCAAGACGACCTCGCTGCTCGGCAACATCCTGCACCGGTGGCAGGCGGCGGATGCCGGCGCGACCGAGTGCATCCTGTTGCGCGCGGGAATGCTCACCGAAGGCAGCACGAGCAGCGCCCACGTGGTGAAGGGCGGGCGCATCTTCACGCCGCCGCAGACGAACGCGATCCTGCCGGGCACCACGCGCGGCGTGCTGCTCGAGCTCGCCACGCGCGCCGGCATCCCGTCCGAGCGCCGGCCCGTCACGGAGGCGGAGTTGCGGGCCGCGGACGAGGTCCTGATCGCCTCGGCGGGCGGCGGCATCCGCGCGGTGACGACGCTCGACGGCCGCCCGGTCGGCGACGGGCGCCCGGGGCCCGTGTACCGCAGGATCCAGGCGGACTTCCTGGCGACGCGCGCGGAATTCTCGACCGCGCTCCCCTCATGAACAGGTACGGCAGCGCTCGCACCCTCCCTGCGCGGCCGCGATCCCTGCTCGCTCGCGCCGCCGGATCCCGCGCACGCCAGCCGCAATTGGCAGCGATGGGATCGTCGTGAGCGACGCGGACGGGCTGTTCCGGTTCCCGACCGACTTCCCGGTCAAGGTCATGGGCCGCGACACGGAGTCGTTCCGGACGCTGACGCTCGCGATCGTCGAGCGCCATGCGGGGCCGCTTGCGCCGGAGCGGATCACGGAGCGCACGAGCCGCGCGGGGCGCTTTCTCGCGCTGACCTACACGATCCGCGCGGAAAGCCGCGCGCAGCTCGACGCGATCTACGAAGACCTGACGGCGAGCGGCGTCGTGCTGGTCGCGCTCTGAGCTTCGCGCGCGCCATCCGCCGCCGCCAGCCAGCGCCCGTCCCATCCGAGTCGGAGCGTACGGCACAGCTGCGGCGCCAGCGCCTCCGCGGTGGCGCGCACGCCGAGCCCCGCGCCCTCCTGCGAAAGCTGCGTCATCGCGAGCCCGGCCATGCCGCAGGGATGGATGCGCGAGAACGGCTCGAGGTCCATGTCCACGTTGAGCGCGAGGCCGTGGTAACTGCAGCCGCGGCGGATGCGCAGCCCGATGCTGGCGAGCTTGCGCCCGCGCACGTAGACGCCCGGGGCGTCGCGCCGCCCGGTGGCCTCGATGCCGCGGCTGCCGGCGAGCGCGATCACCGCGTCCTCGAGCGCGACCACGAGCTCGCGCACGCCGAGCCCGGCGCGGCGCAGGTCCACGAGCGGGTACACGACCAGCTGGCCCGGGCCGTGGTAGGTCACCTGGCCGCCGCGGTCGATGCCGACCACGGGGATGCCGCCGGGAGCGAGCAGGTGTTCGTTGCGGCCATTCAGGCCCTGCGTGAACACCGGGTCGTGCTCCAGGAACCAGACCTCGTCGGGCGTCGACTCGCCGCGCGCATCGGTGAAGGCCTGCATCGCGCGCCAGGTCGGCGCGTAGTCCGCGCGGCCCAGCCAGCGCAGCAGCGCGTTCATGCGCCCTCGACCACCTCGCACTCGAGGTGCCTGGCCGCGGTCAGTGAATTCGAGATCAGGCAGCCCTTCTCCGCCTTCTCCATCAGGAGCCGCGCGCGTCCCGCGTCCGTGCCGGGCGGCACGACCAGCCGGACGCGCGTGTGGATCTGCGTGAAGCGGCTGTTGCCCTCGAAGCGCTCCAGCAGCCCCTCGACGTCGGCGGCGGCCTCGCGCCAGTCGAACTTCGACGCCCGCGCGATCGCGCGGAACGTCAGCAGCACGCAGTCGCCGACGGCGGCGATCAGCATCGTCTCCGGCGACCAGTAGCCGCCGGGGCCGCCGAACTGCGGCGGCGGCAGCGACGCGATCGCGGGCAGGCCGTCGGCCGAGAGCTCGAGCGGCGCCTCCGGCGTCGCGCGCAGGCGGACCTGGTACCGGTGCGGGAAGGGATGCATCAGGTCAGCCCGCAGTTGTCGCCGGCGAGCGCGCGCTCGGCGCGGTAGCTCGAGCGCACCATCGGCCCGGAGACGCACTCCCGGAAGCCGCGCGCGAGCGCCTCCTCGCGGTAGTGCGCGAATTCCGCGGGCGTCACGTAGCGCTCGACCGGCAGGTGGTTCATCGTCGGGCGCAGGTACTGGCCGAGCGTCAGCAGGTCGCAGCCGGTCGCGCGCAGGTCGTCCATGGTCGCGAGCAGCTCCGCTTCCGTCTCGCCGAGCCCGAGCATCAGGCTCGTCTTGGTGAGCACCCCGGGCCGGTGGCGCCTGGCGTGCGCGAGCACCGCGAGCGTCTGCGCATAGCCCGCGCGCGGGTCGCGCACCGGGTGGGTGAGGCGCTCCACCGTCTCGACATTCTGCGCGAACACTTCGACGCCCGAGTCCACCACCGTCTCGACGTCTGCCGTCGCGCCCTGGAAGTCGGGCGTCAGCGCCTCGACTGCCGTCGCGGGCGAAGCTTCCTTGATGGCGCGCACGCAGGCCGCGAAGTGGCCGGCGCCGCCGTCGGGGAGGTCGTCGCGATTGACCGACGTCAGCACGACGTAGCCGAGCCCCATCAGCGCGACCGTGCGCGCCGCGTTCGCCGGCTCCTCCGGGTCGAGCCAGCCGCGCGGATTGCCGGTGTCCACGGCGCAGAAGCGGCAGGCCCGCGTGCACACCGATCCCATCAGCATCAGGGTCGCGGTGCCCGCGTTCCAGCACTCGCCGATGTTGGGGCAATGCGCCTCCTCGCAGACGGTGGCAAGCCGGTGCTCGCGCACGGTGCGCCGCACGCCGTCGAAGCGCGCCCCCGCGGGCATGGGGGCGCGCAGCCAGCGGGGCTTCGCTCCGGGCCGGGCCGGTTCCGCGGCGGCCGCGCGCTTGATGCCGTCCCGGATCGCGGTGAAACCCTGCGGCGTGACGTACTTGTCGCCGCTCCTGGGCCGCGGCGGCTCGACCTGCAACTTGATGCCTTTGAATTCGGACACTGGTGGAACTTCCGCGGGGGCGGTTGCCGCCATTCTAGCCGACCGGCGAGGACAGCACCGGGTGGCGGCGGCGGCCGAGGCGCAGTTCCGCGTCGAGCGCGGCGAGGCGTTCCGGCGTACCGACGTCGGTCCAGGCGCCGTGGTGGCGCTGGCCGGTGAGCCTGCCTGCCCGCATGGCACGGTCGAGCAGCGGCTTGAGCGGAAACTCGCCCGGCGCGCAGCCGGCGAACAGCGCGGGATCGAGCACCGA
>DATBLN010000114.1:0-11239 GCA_036555345.1 Steroidobacteraceae bacterium | reverse complement strand
AAACTGTTCATGGCGGGTTTCGGTGTGCGCTCCTTCGAGCTGCTGCAGCAGCACGGATTGCTCGCGCACCTGTTCCCGGCGACGGCAGCGCACGTCGCGAGCGAGCCGGATGGCCTGTCGCTGCGCCTGATCCGCGCAGGTCTCGCGAACACGGACCGGCGGGTGGCGGAGGACCGGCCGGTGACGCCGATGTTCCTGTTTGCCGTACTGCTGTTCGGGCCGATCTCGGCCGCCGCGCAGCGGCGTTTCGAGACCGGCGCGCACCCGGGGCAGGCCATTGCCGAGGCGACGGATGAGGTCGTCGCGGCGCAGAACCGCCGCATCGGCATCCCCAAGCGCTTCTCGATCCCGATGCGCGAGCTGCTCGCGCTGCAGCCTCGCTTCCACCGCCGCGAGGGCCGGCGCGCGGTCGCGTTCCTGCAGCATCCGCGTTTCCGCGCCGCCTACGACTTCCTGGTGCTGCGGGCAGAGGCGGGCGGCGAGGACCCGGCGATCGCGCAGTGGTGGACCGAGCTCCAGGCACTGCCACCCGCGGAGCAATTGCAGCGCGCCGGCGCGGAGTCCGGCGAGGGCGCGCCTCGCGACGGCGGCCCGCGCCGCCGCCGCCGGCGCGGCGGCCGCCGGCATCGCGCCCCGACCACCGAGGGCTGAGCCGGCGTGAACTGGCGGCCGGCCTATGTGGCCCTCGGCAGCAATCTCGAGGATCCCGCGCGCCAGGTGGAACGCGCATTGGCCGCACTGGCGGAAATCCCCGGTTCGCGGCTGGTGCTCTGCTCGCGGCTGTGGCGGACGCCCCCGATGGGGCCGCAGGACCAGCCCGACTTCGTCAATGCCGCGGCCGGGCTGCTGACGACGCTCGATGCCCGCGCGCTGCTCGATGCGCTCGCCGGGATCGAAAGGCGCATGGGGCGCACGGCACCCGTCGTGCGCTGGGGTCCGCGCCTGATCGACCTCGACCTGCTGCTGGTCGGGGATGAGACACGCGACGAGCCGGGACTGACGCTTCCGCACCCGGGCCTGCACCGGCGCAATTTCGTGCTGTATCCTCTGGACGAAATCGCCGCGGACGCCTGGGTGCCGGGACTCGGCCGCGTGCGGACTCTCAGGCAGGTGGTTCCGGGCGAAGGCCTCGAGGCGCTCTCCGCGGGGATCCGGTGACAGAAGCGAAGAAGGAAGGCTGGCCGCACCGGCTGGTGGTGGTCGAGGGCCTGATCGGCGTCGGCAAGACGAGCCTCGCGCGCAAGCTCGCGGCCGCGGTCGGCGCCGAGACCGTGTTCGAACAGCCGATGGAGAACCCCTTCCTCGAGCGCTTCTACAAGGACCGCCGCGCCGCCGCCTTCCCGGCGCAGCTCTACTTCCTGTTCCAGCGGGCGCGCCAGCTGTCGGCGCTGCAGCAGCAGGACCTGTTCGCGCCGGTGCGCGTCGCCGATTACATGCTGGACAAGGACCGGCTGTTCGCGCGCATCGTGCTGGACGACGAGGAGTTCAAGCTCTACGACCAGGTCTACGCGCGGCTCGCGATGGACGCGCCGACACCGGACCTCGTCGTGTTCCTGCAGGCGCCGGTGGACATCCTGCTCGCGCGCATCGACAAGCGCGGCATCGCCTACGAGAAGTACATCGACGCGGCCTACCTCGAGCGGCTCGGCGAGGCCTACACGCGCTACTTCCACCAGTACACGGCGTCGCCACTCCTGATCGTGAACACGGCCGAGATCGACCCGGCCAACAACTCGCGTGACTTCGACGAGCTGTTCGAGACCATCCGCACCACGCAGAGCGGCCGGCACTACGTCAACCCGGTGCGACGCTAGGGTTCAGGGACTCCCGCCCTGGCGCGCGAGCGCCCAGCGCACGTGCTCGCGGACGATGTCGTCCGGATCGTCCGCGCGCGCGGTGAGCGCCTGGACGGCCACGTCCGAGCGCGGGGCGTTGCCGAGTGCGACCGCGAGGTTGC
Organism: Steroidobacteraceae bacterium; assembly: GCA_036555345.1. GTDB lineage: Bacteria > Pseudomonadota > Gammaproteobacteria > Steroidobacterales > Steroidobacteraceae > SCUD01. The sequence goes on along the minus strand of DATBLN010000114.1, from coordinate 9,282 downwards.
GCAGCCACCGCCGGTAGCCGAGCCGTCGCAACGCAGAGCCTTCGGTGCGCGCGAGCCACTGCGCCTCGGTCCAGGCGAAGAGTTCGACCAGGCTCGCCGCGTCGAGGCCCTGGCGCACGCGGAACTCCGGCAGCGACGCGGTGCGCGCGAACTTGTTCCAGGGGCAGACCAGCTGGCAATCGTCGCAGCCGAAGATGCGGTTGCCGATGGCCGGGCGCAGCTCCTCCGGGATGGCGCCGTGGTACTCGATCGTGAGGTAGGAGATGCAGCGCCGGGCATCGAGCTGGTAGGGCGCCGTGATCGCTCCGGTCGGGCAGGCCGGCAGGCAGGCCGTGCAGCTGCCGCAGCGGTCCTTGGCGGGCGCATCCACCGGCAGCGGCAGGTCCGTGAACAGCTCGCCGAGCATGAACAGCGAGCCCGCGCGCTCGTTGATGAGATTCGTGTGCTTGCCGATCCAGCCGAGGCCGGCGTTGCGCGCGAGCGGCTTCTCCATGACCGGCCCGGAATCGACGAAGGCGCGGTAGCCGAAGGGCCCGATCTCGCGCTCGAGCGCGCGCGCCAGGCGCGCGAGGCGCGAGCGCAGCACCTTGTGGTAGTCGCGTCCGAGCGCGTAGCGCGCGACGTAGGCGCGGCGGCGGTCGGCGAGCACGGCCGTGGCGGGCGCCGCGTCGGGCGCGGTCGCGGCCATGCGCACGCTGATGATGCGCGCCGTGCCCGGCACGAGCAGCGCCGGCCGGCTGCGCCGCCGGCCGTGACGCTCCATGTAGCGCATGTCGCCGTGCCGGCCCTCGGCGAGCCAGCGCTCGAGGTTGGCCTCGTCGGCGGGCAGCTCGATGCCGGCGACGCCGACCTGGTCGAAGCCGAGTTCCGCCGCGAGCCCCTCCAGGCGGGCGCGGAGCGCGTCGAGCTCGTCGGCGGTGAAGGCGCGTGGCATGGCCGGGCCGCGGGGCGGGCGGCCAGTATAATCGCGGCGATGGAAACGCTGCCCGTCGAGGTCCACTCGGCCGCGCAGGTCCGCGCGATGGACCGCCACGCGATCGAGGTCGCGGGCATTCCCGGCTACACGCTGATGCAGCGCGCGGGCGCCGCCGCGCTCGAGTGCCTGCGCCGCGCCTGGCCCGATGCCCGGCGCATCGCCATCGTCTGCGGCGCCGGCAACAATGGCGGTGACGGCTATGTGCTCGCGCGCCTCGCGCAGGCCACGGGTCTCGGGGTCTCGGTCGCGGCGCTCGTGGACCCTTCGAGACTGTCGGGCGATGCGGCGAAGGCCTTCGCCGATTTCACGGCGGCGGGCGGCCGTCCGCAGCCGTACTCGCCGCAGGCGCTCGCCGGCTGCGCGCTCGTCGTGGATGCGCTCCTCGGCACCGGCCTCGACCGGCCGGTCGCGGGCGCCCTGCGCGATTGCATCGGCGCGGTGAATGCGAGCGGCCTGCCGGTGCTCGCGCTCGACGTGCCATCGGGCCTCGATGCGGACAGCGGGCATGCCCGGGGCGCGGCGATCGTCGCGACGCGCACGATCACCTTCGTCGGTCTCAAGACCGGCCTGTTCCTGGGCGAGGCGCGCGAGTTCACGGGCGCGCTCGAGTTCGCCGGGCTCGGCGTGCCGGCGACGGCCCGCCGGGGCATGACGCCCGTGCTGCGCCGCATGGAAACCGGGCTGCTCGCCGCCGCGCTGCCGAAGCGCCGCCGCGGCGCGCACAAGGGCGACCACGGGCGCGTGCTCGTCGTGGGCGGCCACGCGATGGCGGGCGCGGCGCGCCTCGCGGGCGAGGCGGCCCTGCGCGCGGGGGCGGGCCTCGTCGCGGTCGCGACGACGGCGGCTGCAGCGACCGCGATCGTCGGGCGCCGGCCGGAGCTCATCTGCCACGCGGTGACGACCGCGGCGAGGCTGCGACCGCTGCTCGCGGCCGCGGACTCGGTCGCCATCGGCCCCGGCCTCGGCCTCGACCGGCGTGCAAAGCTCCTGCTCGAGGGCGCGCTCGCCGCGCGCAAGCCCTGCGTCGTGGATGCGGACGCGCTGACCCTCGCCGCGAAGCACCCGCGCCGGCGGGACCGCTGGATCCTGACGCCGCACGCGGGCGAGGCGGCGCGCCTGCTGCGATCGACGACCGCCGTCGTGCAACGAGATCGCCTCGCCGCGCTCGGCGCGATCGAAAAGCGCTACGGCGGCATCTGCGTCCTCAAGGGCGCGGGCACGCTCGTGAGCTCGGCGACGGGGCCGCCGTGGATCTGCGACCGCGGCAATCCGGGCATGGCGACTGCGGGCGCGGGCGACGTGCTGACCGGCGTCATCGCCGCGCTGCTCGCGGGCGGCGCAAACCCGGAACTGGCCGCTGCCGCCGGCGTGCTGCTGCACGCGATCGCGGGCGACCGCGCTGCCGTGCCCGGCGAGCGCGGCGTGATCGCGGGCGACCTGATCGCGGAGCTGCGCCGCGCGGCGCAGCCGCCATGGAACTGAGACTGCCGGGGGAAGCGGCGACCGCGGCGGCAGGGGCGACGCTCGCGCGCTGCCTGCCCGACATCCGCCGGCAGAACCTGCTGCTCGGGCTCGCGGGCGAACTCGGCAGCGGCAAGACCACGTTCGCGCGGGCGCTGCTGCGCGCGCTCGGCGTCACCGGCACGATCCGCAGCCCCACCTTCACGCTGGTCGAGCCTTACGAGACCGAGGCCGGCACCGTCCATCACCTCGACCTGTATCGCCTGAAGCCGGGCGGGGCGGAACTGGAAGCGCTCGGCTATCGCGACCTGCGTGCACAGCCCGGCCTCGTGATCGTCGAGTGGCCGGAGCGGGGCGGTGCGGCGCTCGGCACGCCGGATCTGTCGCTCGCGCTCGAACACCTGGCCGAGGGACGCGGCCTTGAGGCGCGGGCGGGCACCGCCGCCGGGACCCAATGGCTCGCCGCCTGGTCGCGTTCCGCTGTAGCTTAGTCACGTATCTGACTGAAATGCTTGAATGTTTGGAGACGCAAGTCTAGAGTAACCGGCAGGCTTCCTTGCCCGGGTTCCGCATGCGCCTGTCGCTCGGATCGTGCGCCATCGTCCTGATGCTCGCGTCGGCCACCGCCTGGGCGGAGCCGGCCGAGCTTCAGGACATCCGCCTGTGGGCGAGCCCGGACTCCACGCGCATCGTCCTCGATCTCTCGGCGCCCACCAGCTACTCGATGTTCTCGCTCGCCGATCCCGAGCGCGTGGTCATCGACCTCGAGCAGACGACGCTCACGGCCAACGGCATCGCGACGCCCGCCGGCACGGGGCTCGTCGGCGCGGTGCGGCTCGGCGAGCGCGAGGGCGGCGGCCTGCGCGTGGTGCTCGACGTCGGCGCGAAGGTGAAGCCGACGAGTTTCCTGACGCCGCCGAACGAGGCCTACGGCCATCGCCTCGTCGTCGACCTCGGCCACGAGCAGGCGCCGAAGCCGGTCAAGGTCGCGACGCTCGAGGGCCAGCGCGACATCGTGATCGCGATCGACGCGGGCCACGGCGGCGAGGACCCGGGCGCGATCGGCAAGAGCGGCACGCGCGAGAAGACGGTCGTGCTCGCGGTCGCGCGGAAGCTGGCGGAGCGCATCAATGCCGAGCCGGGCATGCGCGCGGTGCTGACGCGCGACGGCGATTACTTCGTGCCGTTCCGCGAGCGCATCAGGCGCGCGCGCGACCAGCAGGCCGACCTGTTCGTGTCGATCCATGCGGACGCCTTCGTGAACCGCAGTGTGCGCGGCTCCTCGGTGTACGTGCTGTCGACGCGCCGCGCGAGCAGCGAGGCGGTGCGCATCCTCGCGGACCGCGAGAACGCGGCGGACCTGATCGGAGGCGTGTCGCTCGACGACAAGACCGACGTGCTCGCCTCGGTGCTGCTCGACCTGTCGCAGAACGCCTCGATCAGCGCGAGCCGCGAGGCCGCCGCCCGCGTGCTCGCGGAGCTCGACCGGGTCGGCCAGCTCAAGAAGAGCGAGGTGCAGCACGCGAGCCTGATCGTGCTGACCTCTCCCGACGTGCCGTCCATGCTGGTCGAGACCGCATACATCTCGAACCCGGACGAGGAAAAGCGCCTGCGCGATCCCTCGCACCAGGGCAGGCTCGCGGGCGCGATCCACTCGGGCGTGCGGCGTTTCTTCTACGACAATCCGCCGCCCGGCACGCGCATCGCGATGCTGGCCGCCCGCGAGCGCGCGGGCGAGCAGGTCGCAACCGGGGCGAGCGTCGCCGCCGTCGGCGGGACCTGACCGCGGAATCCCCCTGCTAGACTGGCGTGCCACCGAGGCGCGCCATGCCGATCCGCATCCTCGCAGACCCGCTCATCGACCAGATCGCCGCCGGCGAGGTCATCGAGCGCCCGGCCTCGGTCGCCAAGGAACTGATCGAGAACGCGCTCGACGCGGGCGCGCGCCGGGTCGCCGTCGACGTGGAGCAGGGCGGCATCAAGCTCATCCGCGTGCGCGATGACGGCGCCGGCATCGCGGCCGGCGAGCTGCCGCTCGCGCTCGCGCGCCACGCCACGAGCAAGATCGCTTCCATGGAGGATCTCGAGCGCGTGGCGTCGCTCGGCTTCCGCGGCGAAGCGCTGCCGTCGATCGCCTCGGTCTCGCAGCTGACCCTGACCTCGCGCCCGGCCGCCGCCGCGACCGCCATGCAGGTGGTGGCTGCCAACGGGCGCATCGGCAAGCCGCGGCCGGCGGCGCATCCGCCGGGCACGACCGTCGAGGTGCGCGACCTGTTCCACAAGGTGCCGGCACGGCGCAAGTTCCTGCGCTCGGAGTCGACCGAGTTCCAGCACCTGCACCGCACGGTCGCACGGCTCGCGCTGTCGCGTTTCGACGTCGCCTTCACGCTCACGCACAACCGGCGCGAGCTGTTCGCGCTGCCGCCGGCCGCCGGGCGCCGCGAGCGCGAGGAGCGCGTCGCTGCGCTCATCGGCGCGGACTTCGTCGCGAACTCGCGCCACGTCGAGTTCGCGCACGGCGGGCTCGCGCTCGAGGGCTGGATCGGCCTGCCCTCGCAGTCGCGCGCCCAGCCGGACCGGCAATACCTGTTCGTCAACGGCCGCATGGTCCGCGACCGGCTGCTCGCGAACGCGGCGCGTCTCGGTTATCGCGACGTGAGCTACGGCGGCCGCCACCCGGCCTGGCTCCTGTACCTGACGCTCGATGCGACGCAGGTGGACGTCAACGCCCATCCGCAGAAGCTCGAGCTGCGCTTCCGCGACGCGCGCGGCGTGCACGACTTCGTGTTCCGCGCCATCGAGCGGGCGCTGGCCGCGAGCGGCGCAGAGGCCGGCGCCGCGCCGCCGGTGCCGGCCGCGACCTGGCTCGATGCGGCCGCCGGGGCGGCCGCGGGCGCGCGGCTGCCGCTCGGCGACCCGCGGTCCTTTGCCGGGGTCGCGGATGATGCCCGCGCGGAGACGGTGCCCGCGGACGCCGCGGAGGCCCCGCTCGGGTACGCGATCGCGCAGCTGCACGGCGTCTACATCCTCAGCCAGACGGCGGACGGCATGGCGCTCGTGGACATGCACGCGGCGCATGAGCGCATCCTCTACGAGCGGCTGAAGGCGGCGCTCGACGCGGGCGGCGGGCCGCGGCAGCCGCTGCTCGTGCCCGCGGCCGTGGAGGTGAGCGAGCCGGAAGCGGCGCTCGCCGCGGAGCACGCCGCGGAGCTCGCCGCGGCCGGCCTCGTCGTGGACCGCATCGGGCCCGCGACGCTCGCGGTGCGCGAAGTGCCCCCCGTGCTGGCGGGGCAGGACGTCGCGGGCGTGCTCAGGGACGCGCTCGCGGACCTCGGCCGCCACGCCGCGACGCACCGGATCGAGGAACGCCAGAACGAGCTGCTCGCGAACATCGCCTGCCGCAGCGCCGTGCGCGCACACCGCGCGCTCTCGGTCCCGGAGATGAATGCGCTGCTGCGCGACATGGAGCGCACCGAGCGCTCCGGCCACTGCAGCCACGGCCGGCCGACCTGGACGCGCGTGACGCTCGCCGAGCTCGACCGCCTGTTCCTGCGCGGGCGCTGATGGCGCGGCCGCGCGCCATCCTGCTGATGGGGCCGACCGGCTCGGGCAAGACCGAGGCCGCGGTCGCGCTCGCCGCGCGCTTCCCGCTCGGGATCGTGAGCGTCGACTCGGCGATGGTGTACCGCGGCATGGACATCGGCACGGCCAAGCCGCCGCGGGAGCTGCTGGCGCGTGCGCCGCATCGCCTGGTGGACCTCATCGACCCGGCGGAGAGCTACTCGGCCGCGCGGTTCGTCGCGGAGGCGACGCTTGCGATGGAGGAGATCGCCGCCGCCGGCAGGACGCCGCTCCTGGCCGGCGGGACCATGCTCTACTTCCGCGCGCTGCAGTCGGGGCTCGCGAGACTTCCGGCGGCGGATGCGGCGCTGCGGCGGCGGATCGACGAGCGTGCCGCGCGCGAGGGCTGGCAGGCCCTGCATGCCGAGCTCGCGCGGCTCGATCCCGCCGCCGCGGCGCGCATCCGCCCCGGCGACCGGCAGCGCATCCAGCGCGCGCTCGAGGTCATCGCGATCACGGGCGCGCCGATCTCCTCGCAGCAGCGGCAGGACCTGCGCGGCGCCGCGACCCCGACGGACCTGCGCCTCGTGCTTGCGCCCGCCGACCGGGCGGAGCACGCCGCGCGGCTCGCGCGGCGCTTCGAGGCGATGATGGCGCAGGGCCTGCTCGACGAGGTGCGCGCCCTGCGCGCGCGCGGCGACCTGCACGCCGGCATGCCGTCGATCCGGCTGATCGGCTACCGCCAGTTGTGGGCGCACCTCGAGGGGCAGTGCACGCTCGAGGAGGCCGTCCAGCAGGCGATCGTCGCGACGCGCCAGTACGCGCGCCGCCAGCTCACGTGGCTGCGCGCCGAGCCGGGCGCGGAATGGTTCGACGCCTTCGATCCCGGGGTGGTCGAGCGCCTTGCGGAGCGCATCCGGACCTTCCTCGCAACACCCTGAGACCGGTTCCAGCCGAGGTGCTAGACTGCGTTGCTTACGGGCGACGCCCCTGGCGTCCGATGGTTTGCCCGATCGTATAGATTGGAGCCGCCGGTCCCCCCGGAGAGCGGCATAAATTGATATAAAAAACAAGGAGTTACCATGGCCAGAGGTCAGTCCCTTCAGGATCCTTTCCTGAATGCCCTGCGCAAGGAGCGCGTACCCGTGTCGATCTACCTGGTGAACGGAATCAAGCTCCAGGGCCAGATAGACTCGTTCGACCAGTTCGTCGTGCTCCTGAAGAACTCCGTGAGCCAGATGGTCTACAAGCACGCCATTTCGACCGTCGTGCCCGCCCGCAACGTGCGCCTGCCGGCCGCGGAAGGGGCCGAGGCGGAAGCGGTCGCGGAGACCGAGCCCGCTTGAGGCCGGCCCCGGCAGGATCACTTGTTCGAACGGCCTGAGCGGGGCGAACGCGCCGTCCTCGTGCGCATCGGCCTGGGCTCCCCGGCCGATCCCGACGAGCTCGCGGAATTCGAGGCGCTCGCGCGCTCGGCGGGCGCCACGCCGGTCGCGACGCTCACGGGCTCACGCCGCACGCCGGACCCGCGCTACTTCATCGGCAGCGGCAAGGCCGAGGAAGTGCGCCAGAGCGCGCTCGCGAACGCCGCGGAGCTCGTGCTCGTCGACCACGACCTGTCGCCCTCGCAGGAACGCAACCTCGAGAAGTTGATGGGCCGGCGCGTGCTCGACCGCACCGGGCTCATCCTCGACATCTTCGCGCAGCGCGCCAGGAGCGCCGAAGGCAAGCTCGAGGTCGAGCTCGCGCAGCTGCGGCACCTGTCCACGCGCCTGGTGCGCGGCTGGACCCACCTCGAGCGGCAGAAAGGCGGCATCGGCCTGCGCGGCCCGGGCGAGACCCAGCTCGAGACCGACCGCCGCCTGGTCGGCAAGCGCATCCGCACGCTGGAATCGCGCCTCGAGAAGCTCGCGCGCCAGCGCGACACGGGGCGCGGCGTCCGGAAGCGCGTGCCGGTGCCCTCGGTCGCGCTGGTCGGCTACACGAATGCCGGCAAGTCCACCCTGTTCCGCGCGCTGACCGGTCACGATGCCTACGTCGCGGACCAGTTGTTCGCGACCCTCGATCCCACGGTGCGCCGCATCCGGCTGCCGCACACGCCCGACATCGTGGTCGCCGACACGGTCGGTTTCGTGCGCGACCTGCCGCACGAGCTGGTGCGCGCGTTCCGCTCCACGCTCATGGAGGCGCGTGACGCCGACCTGCTCCTGCACGTCGTGGACGCGGCGGATCCGGACCGCGAACGGCACCTCGCGCAGGTGGACGAGGTGCTCGCCGGGATCGGCGCGGGCCACATCCCGCAGCTGCGCGTCTACAACAAGATCGACCGGCTCGGCCGCGCGCCGGAACTCGCGCGCGGCGCCGAAGGCCGCCCGGCGGCACTGTGGCTGTCGGCGCAGACCGGCGTCGGCATCGGCGCGCTGCGCGACAGCCTGCGCGAGATCTTCGGCGAGACGGCGCTGCGCATGGCCGTGCGGCTGCCTCCCTCCCAGGGGCGCCTGCGCGCGCAGCTGTATGCGGAAGGCGTGGTGCGCGAGGAAGCGCCGGCCGCCGACGGCGGCGTCGAGCTCATCGTCGAATGCTCGCACCGCCGGCTCGAGGAACTGTGCCGGGCGGCGGGTGTCGACTTCGCGCAGGCGGTCTCGCCTTGTCTGCCCGCGGAGGGCTTCGTAGAATTCGGACGCGACAGCGCGATTTCCGCCGCCTGACCCCCGAGCAAGAGCAAACATGGCCTGGAACGATCCCGGCAAGAACGAGAATCCCTGGCAGCGCCGGCCCGAGCAGGGCCCGCCCGACCTCGACGAGGCGCTGCGCCGGCTGCAGAAGAAGCTGCGCGGCATCTTTGGCGGCGGGCGCGGGCCGGGCAACGGCTCCGGGCAGGGCGGCGGCTTCGGCCTGCGCAGGATCCTCGTGATCGTGCTGGCGGCCTGGGCGGTGTTCGGCTCGGGCTACATCAACGAGGCCGCGGAGCGCTCGGTCATCACCCGCTTCGGCAAGTACATCAAGACGACCGCGGGCGGGTTCAACCTGCGCTATCCCTGGCCGATCGACCGCCGCACCGTGGTCAACGTGACCGAGATCCAGAGCTTCGCGAATCAGGCGCGCATGCTGACGCAGGACGAGTCGCTGGTGGACGTCGGGTTCGCCGTCCAGTACCGCCGTTCCGATCCGGTCAAATTCGCCTTCAACGTGCGCGACCCCGAGGAAACGCTCGGCGAGGTCAGCCAGAGCGCCATCCGCGAGGTGATCGGCCAGAGCGGGCTCGGCGCGGTGCTCGGCGCCGG
>DATBLN010000105.1:0-4961 GCA_036555345.1 Steroidobacteraceae bacterium | reverse complement strand
CCGAGAAAAATCAGGGCGCTGGACGTTCTGGAACTTGTCTTATTCGACCCCATCTAAGGTTTTGAGCGCCGTGAGACGCTCCCCGCTTCCCTCCCTGAGCGGGTCGCCCGGATTGCATCCCCAAGCCGGGTATCCGCCCGGTGGTCCTCACGGACCATCGGGCTTTTTTTTGCGCGTGAAGCGCCGGCGTGCTCGCCTTGCCGCCGGCGTCAGACCACGAGGTCGCGCCTGAGGCGGCGGGCGCTAGCGACGAAGGCGAGTCCGGCAAGCACGTAGATGGCGCAGATCCAGAGCATGGAAGCCTGGGTGCTCGCCGCATTGGCGGTGAGGCAGAAGTCGTACTGGGCCGCCGTCATCGGCTGCGGCATGACCGCGAGCGCCGCCTCGACCTGGGAGGCATCGAGTGCAGCGCCGCCTTTCTGGGCGGCGTCCGAGAGGTACTGCTGGGCCGCATCGCACATCGGCCGAATGATCGCAGCGCCCGCGCTGGAGCCCGCCTGCTCCCTCGCAAAATGGAAGTCGCTCAGGAGCCCCGCGAACAGCGGACCGAGCCCGTAGCCCAGCAGGTTGACGAGAAACAGCATCACCGCCGTCGCCGTCGCGCGGACCCGCAGGGAGACGACGCCCTGGCTGATCGTGTACTGCGCCCCGATGTAGCCGTACTTCGAGAAACTGGCGAGCGCGAGACCCACCGCGCAGAGCCAGAGGTTCGAGGTCGTGAATGCCATGACGTAGAGCGGAAAGCAGGCGAACAGTCCGGCCGCCGCGAGCCATGCGATCGCGGCGGGGATTCGCCCGCTCAGCTTCTGGGCCATCCACCCGAGCAGGACCGTGCCGACCGCGCCCGCGGCCGCGGACGGCGTGTTGAACCACAGCGCGGCCTGGCCGGTCGTCAGGTCGAAGGTGCGCTGGATGAAGAGCGACTGGAAATTCCAGATGGCGTATCCGCAGAACGCCGCGATCGTCGCGCCGACGGTCATCCACCAGTAGGACGGCTTCGACAGGAGCTCGCGAGAGGCGTCCCGCAGCGATACCTGCTCCGGCTTCGGCAGATGCGGCGGATCGGTATGCCCGCGCGGCGGTTCGCGGGTCGTCAGCAGGAACACGACCGCGACGGCGACGCCCGGCAGGCCGAGTATCAGGAACGCGGCGCGCCACCCGAACCAGTCGGCCACCGGGCCGCCGATCATGTTGGCAAGCATCGTCCCGAGCGTGACGCCCATGGAGTAGTAGCCGATGGCGGTCGAACGCCGCCGCGGCGGGTAGTAGTCGGCGATGAGGGAATTCGCCGGCGGCGTGCAGCCCGCCTCGCCGAGCCCGACGCCGATGCGGCAGGCCAGCAGCACCCAGAAGGCGCCGATCACGATGCCGCCGACCGCGACGTCCGCGGCGAGACCGCAGGCGGCCGTCATGAGGGACCAGAACGCGAGGCAGATCGCGATGATCCAGACCCGGTTGCGGGTGTCCGCGAGGCGCGCGATGGGCAACCCCGCGGTCGTGTACAGGAGCGCGAATCCGAAGCCGGTCAGCAGGCCCCAGGCCGTATCGGAGATGGCGATCTCGGCCTTGAGCGGCCGGGCGACCACGGCGAGCAGTCCCCGGTCGATGAAGTTGAGCACATAGACCAGCAGCAGCATGTTGAGGACATAGGCCCGGTATGCCCTCGACCCGAAGCCGTCAGACTGCATCGGTCCCGAACCGGCCGGAAAGCAGGGCGTCAAGCGCCCCTTGCGCCGCGTCCGCGCCCTCGCGGGTCTCCGCCGAGAAGAGTTGAACCCCGGCACGATCGCCGAGCAGTGCCCGGGCCTCTCGCAAGGCTTGCGCGGCCCCGCTCCGCGACAGCTTGTCCGCCTTCGTCAGCAGCACGTGCACCGGGCATCCGCGCGCCGCGGCGTACTCGAGCATGACCTCGTCGCTCTCGCTCAAGCCGCGCCGCGCGTCCACGACGATGACGAGCCCGGCGAGCGATTCGCGCCGGCGGAAGTAGGCGTCCATGAGCTGGCGCCAGTGCTCGCGCATCGCCGGCGGCACCTTCGCATAGCCGTAGCCCGGCAGGTCCACGATCCTCCGCCCGGGCACCAGCTCGAAGAGGTTGACGAGCCGCGTGCGCCCCGGCGTGCGGCTGGCGCGCGCCAGGTCCTTGCGGCCCACGATGGCGTTGATGGCGCTCGACTTGCCGCTGTTCGAGCGGCCGGCGAAGGCCACTTCCACGCCGGAATCGTCGCCGAATCCGGCGGCGGAATCGGCGCTCTTGAGGAACCGGGCCTGGGGGTATCTGGACATCGGCGGGTGGACGGCGGGACCGCTGCCTTGCGTATAATTCCGGGCCCGCGGGGGAGTCTAACAGTTGGGGTCCACATGAAGCCTGCATGGATCGGAGTGCTGCTCGCCTGTTCGCTGGTCGCCGCCCGCGCGGAGGCGGGTGATGCCGCGGCCGGCGCCCAGAAGGCCGGGGTCTGCGGTGCCTGCCACGGCATGACGGGATCGAGTGTCAACCCCGAATGGCCGAACCTTGCCGGGCAGCACGAGAGCTACATCGCCGCCCAGCTCGCGCTCTTCAAGCAGGGAGTGCGCGAAAACGCGCTCATGATGCCGATGGCGGTCGCGCTCACTGAACAGGAAATGCAGGATCTTGGCGCCTACTTCGCGGCCCAGACGCCCGCGGGCCTGGAGGCGGACCCGTCGAACTGGCAGATCGGGCAGAAGCTCTATCGCGGGGGTGACCCGGCACGCGGACTCCCCGCCTGCATCTCCTGTCACGGCCCGCAGGCCAGGGGCAACGGCCCGGCGCGATATCCGGCACTTCGCTCGCAGCACGCGGTCTACACCTACGCCCAATTGAAGGCCTATGCGGAAGGCCGGCGCAAGACGCCCGGCAGCGACATGATGCCCCTAATCGCATCGAAGCTGACGGACGAGGAGATGCGCGCGCTGGCGTCGTATGCGCAGGGCCTGCGCTGAAAACGCAACGATTTCTGGAGACCGCACCGATGATGAGATCCCTGCTCTGTTCACTCGCGGCCATGCTGGCATTCGCCGCCTGCGGCAACGAATCCGCCGCGCCCGCCGCCGCACCGCAGGCGGAACAGGCGCCGCCGGAACAGCAGTCCGTGCCTGCCTCGGAGGCCGAGCCGCTGAATCCGCCCCCCGACATGGACGAGCCCGTCGGCAGCAGCGACGGCGAGACGGTCGAGTCCGCGACCAGCGCCACGAGCCCGGTCGCCGCGGCGGTCGCCGCGAGCACGCCGGCGTCGCCGGCCGCGGATCCCGGACGCTGGAAGGAAGGGGAGAACTACACCGCGTATGCAGTCGCGCAACCGGTCACGACGCCGCCCGGCAGCGTCGAGGTCGTCGAGGGATTCTGGTACGGCTGCGGCCATTGCTACGCGCTCGAGCCGCGGCTCGAGGCCTGGGAGAAGTCCAAGCCGGAGTGGATCAGGCTGCGCCGCCTGCCCGTGATCTGGAACGAGGTCACCCGCGAGGATGCGCGGCTCTATTACGCGATCGAGGGGCTCGGCCTGCTCGACAAGTTGCATGCCGAAGTCTTCCGGCAGATCCACGCGAAGGGCCGGCCGATCACGGTGATCCGCGGCGGCCGCGTGGATGCGGCGGCGACGGAGAAGGCGGCGCGTGAGTTCCTGATGGCGAATGGCGTCTCGGCGGACGACTTTGCGCGCTACTACCGCACGTTCTCGACCGAGAACAAGCTGCGGCAGGCCGAAAACCTGTCGCGGCGCTATCTGCTCGACCACACGCCGATGATGGTCGTGCACGGCAAGTACCTCACGGACCAGGAGATGGCGGGCGGGGCCGAGCAGTTGTTCCAGCTCATCAACGATCTCGCCGCCCGCGAACGCGCCGGCGGCTGATCCGGCCTGAAGGAGCCCCGGCGTGCTGAACTGCTTCGTTCCCGGCAGCCAGGGCCTGGACCGGCTGGACCCGCCGCCCGCCGACATTCCCGAGGCCTGCGTCTGGGTGGACCTGCTCGAGCCGACGCTCGCCGAGGAGCGTTCGGTCGAGCGGCTGCTCGCGATCGACGTGCCCTCGCGCGAGGAAATGCGCGAGATCGAGACGTCGTCGCGCCTCTACGAGGAGAACGGCACGCTGTACATGACGGCGACCGTGATCACCAAGATCGACACGGACCGCCCCGAGTCGGCCGCGATCACGTTCATCCTCTCGCACAACCGGCTGATCACGAACCGCTACGTGGACCCGCTGCCGTTCCGGCGCTTCATCGCCTATTCCGAGCGACACCCCGCGGCGGCCACCACCGCGCCCGGCATCCTTGCGGGCCTGCTCGAGTCCATTATCGAGCGCACCGCCGACGTGCTCGAGCGCGTGGGCCAGGGCCTCGATGATCTCTCCGCGAACGTCTTCGCGGCGGAGCAGAAGGGCACCAGCCGCGCGCGCGACCTGCGCGGCGTGATGGAGCGCATCGGCCGCGACGGCGACCTGACGTCGAAGGCGCGCGAGAGCCTGGTGACGCTCGCCCGCCAGCTCACCTTCATCCAGCAGTCCACGGCCGTGCAGATGCCGAAGGACCTGGTCGCGCGCTACCGCAGCATGTCGCGCGACGTGCTCGCGCTCTCCGACCACGCCTCGTTCCTGGCGAACAAGTCGAGCTTCATGCTCCAGGCGACGCTCGGCCTGATCAACATCGAGCAGAACAACATCATCAAGATCTTCTCGGTCGCGGCGGCCGTGTTCCTGCCGCCGACGCTGATCGCGAGCATCTACGGCATGAACTTCCACTTCATGCCCGAGCTGGACTGGCCCTTCGGCTATCCGCTCGCGCTCGCGATCATGCTGGTCTCGGCGCTGCTGCCCTACTACTTCTTCCGCCGCCGCGGCTGGCTCTAAATAGGGACCGGTACACTTTTCCCAGCGCGCCGGGGAAATGTGTACCTGTCCCTATTTTCGCTATTCCCTGTTCCGGTTGACCTGTCCAGAACGTTCTG
>DATBLN010000078.1:0-7828 GCA_036555345.1 Steroidobacteraceae bacterium | reverse complement strand
GCTCGGCCTCGACGCGCCGACGCTCGAAGAGGACCTCATGCTGAAGGGCGAGCGCGCGGACTGGCCCAGTGAGAAGGAACCGCGGCGGCGCGAGGTCGCGCGCGGCCATCGCATCGTGCTGAACGTCGGCGATGATTTCGGGGACTTCCTGCCGGGCGTGCGGCGTCAGACGGTCGCGGAACGCGCGCGCGCGAGCTGCGCGCATCGCGGCTGGTGGGGCACGCGCTGGTTCCAGGTACCGAACCCGATGTACGGCTCCTGGCAGACGGTGCTGGGCCCCGACCTCGAGGTCGCGCTCGCCCTGCCCCCGCCTGCCGAGGACTGTCCCGAACCGTGATCCCGGGCCCCGGCCCGGTGTGACGCGCTTCAAGGACTGCGGCAAAAGCGCTGCGCTCCCGCGGGCCGGGGCTTATGTTGACTGCATGACGCCGGCCGACGAACGCGTGCTCGCGCTCCTCTCGAAGTGGCAGAAGAGCCTCGACCTGCACGCGCGATACGCCGACCTGCCGGAGGACCAGTACTGGCTCGTGCAGCCCTGGCCCAACCACCAGCGCCCGACCAAGTGGGTCGTGGACCTCGCGCGCCAGCGGCTCGCCGACCTGCAGAAGATCGTGCAGACGCGCCTCGCCGCCGGCGACCAGTCGCTGTCCGAGGGCCTCGAGCTGATGTCCTTCCTGACGAACCTGGTCGGTTCCCAGCACGTCGAGCGGTTCGTGCCGATCGCGGAGCCCGAGCGCGAGCGGCAACTCGACGCGCCGGCGCCGCCGGCGAAGAAGAAGGCGAGCGGCAGTACCTCGACGTCCACGGCGATCAAGCCCGGGCGCCCGCCGGCGCCGCGCCCGAAAGCCGCGGCCCGCGCGCCTAAGCCCGTCAACGACACGACCGTCACGGCCGTCGTCAAGGACGCCGCCCGCCTGCTCTCCTGGGGGCGCGAATGGCACGAGCTGCCGGAGGCCATCGCGCGCATCGCCGGGCGCCCGGACGCCCAGCAGGTGCGCCAGATCCTGCGCAGCAGCAAGGGCGCGATCGAGCAGCGCATCGTCGCGCAGGACAAGCACTGACGCATTAGAATTCGCGCCCTCATGGATGATCCATCCACGACGGGCGCCCGGGCCGCCGGCATCTGCCGCCGCCTCGCCGCCCTGCTCTACGACCTGCTCGTGGTCGCGGCGCTCCTGTTCGTCGCGACCATTCCGTGGCTCGCCCTCACCGGCGGCGAGGCGATCACGCCGCGCACCTCCGGCTTCGTCGGCTACCTCTACCGCGCCTGGCTGGTCGCGGTCGCTTTCGCCTATTTCGGCCTGTCCTGGACCCGGGGCGGCCAGACGCTCGGCATGCGCGCATGGCGCATCCGCCTCGAGCGCGCCGCGGGCGGCGCGCCGGGCTGGCTCGATGCCGTCGTGCGCTTCACGCTGGGCGCGGCGATGGCGCTCATGGCGGGGTTCGGCCTCTGGTTCCTGCGCGCGCCGGGATGGTCGCTGACGGATGCCGGCGCCATCCTGCTGCTGTCGCCGCCCGTCGCGAACCTGCTGTGGGCGCTCCTCGACCCCGAGGGCCGCAGCCTGCAGGACCTGGCGAGCGACACGCGCGTCGCGCGGCGCTAGCGCGTGCGCCAGATCGCGGCGGCGCCGACCGCCGCCATCAGGAACGTCGGCCCCCACGCGACGAGGAGCGGGTTCAGGTCGTAGACCTGGCCGCTGTTCTCGAGCGTCTGCGTGAGCAGGATGAAGAGCACGCCCGCCATGATGCCGAGCACCGTGCGCGCGCCCGCGCCGGCGGAGCGCAACGGGCCGAAGGCGAATGGCACGGCGAATACGCAGACGACGACCGCCGCCACGAGGCGCGCGACGCGCGACCAGAATGCGATCTCCCAGGCGCGCGTATCGAGGTTGTTGGCCTCGAGGTGCTTGCGGTACGCGTAGAGGTCGCGCAGCGGCAGGGAGCTGGGCTCGGTGACGGCGAGCCCCAGGAACTCCGCGTTGAACTTGGCGCCCGTGACTTCGCGGCGGGCGCTCCGCGTCTCGACGTGGTCTCCCGCGAGCCTCGTCTCGGCGTAGTTCGAGAGCACCCAGCGATCGTCCGGGTCCTGGCGCGCCGTCTCCGCGCGCCCGACGAGCTGCAGGTGGCGGTCCGGGCCGAGCTCGAACAGGTAGACGCCGCCGAAAAGGTTTTCGGCGGCCTGCTGGCGCACATTGATGAACCAGGAGCCCTCGCGCACCCAGGCGCTGCGGCTGCCCGCGATCTCGAGCTGCGCATAGCGGCTGAAGATCTTGTACTGGCGCGCATAGAGATCCGCGGGCGGCGCGAGGTATTCGCCGATGAGCCAGAGCGCCGCGGCGACCACGGCGCCCGCCATCGCGGCCGAGCCCGCGATCCGCGCCACCGACACGCCCGCCGCGCGCAGCACGGTCAGCTCGCTGTCGCGTGCCAGCGCCCCGAGCCCCGTGATGGCGCCGATCAGCGCCCCGATCGGCAGCAGCTGGTAGGCCTGCTGCGGCAGCAGCAGCAACGTGACCAGGAACGCATCCGCGACCTGGTAGCTTCCCTCGCCGATGTCGTCCTGCTGGTTGATGAAGGTGACGAGCGACATGAGCGCGAGCAGCACCGCCATGACCATCAGCGTGTGCAGCAGCACGGTGCGCGCCAGGTAACGGTCGATGAGCTTCATGCCGCCGCCCGGGCTCGCCACCGCCAGCCCGAAGCCGGGCTCTGGCGCAGCAGCATCGCGATGCCGATGACCGCCACGAGCGCATGAACCCACCAGGTGCCGACGGCCGGCGGCAGCTGGCCCTTCTCGATCCAGACCTGCGCGGCCGACAACAGATTCGAGTACACGAAGTAGAACAGGATCGCGATCGCGACCCGCGCGTAGCGTCCCTCGCGCGGCCGCAGCGCCGCGAGCGGCACGGCGACCACGGCGAGCACGAGCACCATGACCGGCATCGAGATGCGCCGCTGCAGCTCGGCGACGTCGGCCGGCCTGGCGGAACCCATCAGCTCCGCCGTCGGGGTGCGCTCCGGACCGGTGCGGCCCGCGTCCGGCGCGGGCACCACGACCGGGATGCCGTGCTCGACGAAGCGGATGCGCCGGAATCCCGGCTGGCCGGGCACGCCCTCGACGCGCTCGCCGTCGTGCAGCACCACGACCTGCATGGCGCCGCCGTGCATCACGCGATGCTCCGCCCACGCGGCCGTGGCCACCTCGACCCGCTCGCCCGCGAGGCGCTGCACGAAGACGTTCTCGAGCCGGCCGCCCGGACCCAGCTGCTCGGCATAGAAGACGGCCTGCCCGTCCGCATAGGTGCGGAACTTGCCGGGCTCGAGCATCCCGAACTGGGCGTCGCGCATGCCGCGGCCGCGCAGCTGCTCGGCGCCGTCACGCGCCGCCGGCCCGACGACGAAGGCGAGCCAGCCGAGCACGACCGCGACCGGCAGCGCCAGCGCGAAGACCGGCAGGTAGAGACGCTCCGGGCCGACGCCGCAGGCGCGCACCGCCGTCATCTCGCTCTCGTGGTACAGGCGCCCGAGCGCGAGCATGACGCCGAGCAGCACGGCGATCGGCACGAGCAGCATCAGGTTCTCGAGCGTCGTCAGGCCGATCAGCGCGAACACGATGTCGTGGGGGAAGCCCCGCTCGGCGGCGACGCCCAGGATGCGCGCGAGCTGGTAGCTCACGAGGATCGCCAGCAGGACCGCCGTCACCCCGCCGAGCGACCAGGCCACCTCGCGCAGCACGTAGCGGTCAATCGTGGAAAACAAGGCGATTTGCCCGGGATCCCGGCGCGCGGATCCGTCCTTTTCGATTAAACTGGCAGCAACACGGTAAACCAGCGCGACTGCGCACTCAACGGCCCGCGCGCGGGCCGGCGGCGCATCCAGGGGACGGGGTCCATGCAGTTCCACGCCACAGGCGCATCCGCGGCACGCCAGAAGACCGGCTGTGCCATCGTCGGCATCCACGAGAATGCGGCCATGACCGCCGCCGCCCGCGAGCTCGACCGCGCCTCGGGCGGCGCCATCGCTCGCGCCCTGAGGCGCGGCGACTGCAGTGGCAAGGCCGGCGAGGTGCTGCCCATCCTCGGCGCCCGCGGGCCCGCCGAGCGGGTGCTGCTGGTCGGCCTCGGCTCGAAGAAGGGCTACAACCGCAAGGCGTACCGCCGCGCCGTGGCGGCTGCGACGCAGTGGCTCGCCAAGGGCGGGGCCGGCGACGCCGTGTCGTACCTCGCGACCGAGGCGATCACGGGGCTCGATGCCTACTATGCCGCGCGCCAGGCGCTCGAGAGCGTCGAGTCCACGCTGTACCGGATCCCCGACCTGAAGACCGGCAGGAAGCCGCCGCGACCGAAGCTCTCGCGCTTCGGCATCGCGGTCGCGCCGAAGGACCTCGCGGCCGCGCGCCGCGGCATCCGCGACGGCCGTGGCATCGCCGCCGGCATGGCGCTGATGCGCGACCTCGCGAACCTGCCGGCGAACGTCTGCACGCCGACTTACCTGGCGGGCCGCGCGCGGGAGCTCGCGCGCGCGCACCGGAGCATCCGCGTGCGCGTGCTCGACGGGCGCGCGATCCGCCGCCTGAAGATGGGCTCGTTCCTGTCGGTGACGCGCGGCTCGGACGAGCCGCCGCGCCTGATCGTGTTCGAGTACCGGGGCGGGCGGCGGGGCGCGGCGCCGGTGGCGCTCGTCGGCAAGGGCATCACCTTCGACACCGGCGGCATCTCGCTCAAGCAGCCGCCCGGCATGGACGAGATGAAGTTCGACATGTCGGGCGCGGCCTCGGTGTTCGGCGCCCTCAAGGCGCTCGCGACCATCGGCGCCGGCGTCAACGTCGTCGGCATCGTGCCGACCTGCGAGAACATGCCGAGCGGGCGCGCGACCAAGCCGGGCGACATCGTGCGCTCGATGTCCGGCAAGACCATCGAGGTGCTGAACACCGACGCCGAGGGGCGGCTGATCCTCTGCGACGCCATCAGCTACGCGCGGCGGTTCAAGCCGCGCGCGGTCGTGGACATCGCGACCCTGACCGGCGCCTGCGTGATCGCGCTCGGCGCGCACTACTGCGGGCTGTTCTCGCCGGACGACGGGCTCGCCGGGGCGCTGCATGCCGCCGGCGAGCGCGCGGACGACCGCGCCTGGCACATGCCCGTCGCCGAGGAGTACTCGGAGCTCCTCAAGAGCAACTTCGCCGACATGGCGAATGTCGCCGGACGCGAGGCCGGCGCGATCACCGCCGCCTGCTTCCTGTGGAAGTTCACGGACGGCCTGCGCTGGGCGCACCTCGACATCGCGGGCACCGCCTACCTGACCGGCAGCCAGAAAGGCAGCACCGGGCGCCCGGTGCCGCTGCTCGTGGACTGGCTGCTGCACCAGGACTGACCCGTTGGCCGGGGCACCGCGCGTGGATTTCTACGTGCTGCCGTCCAGCGAGCCCGCCGCACGGCTGCGCTTCGCCTGCCGGCTGGTCGAGAAGGCCTGGCTGCGCCGGCACCGGGTGCGCGTGCAGCTCGATCCCGGCGATCTCGAGGCCTTCGACGACATGCTCTGGACCTTCGCCGACCGCAGCTTCGTACCCCACCATCGCCTGGGCGCGGCCGACGCCATGCCGCCGCCCGCGCCGGCCCCCGTCGTGCTTGCGGTCGGCGACGCCGCCGATCCGGCGGATGGCGATCTGGTCGTCAACCTGGCGGGCGCCCCGCCGCCCGGCCCGGAGCGCTGGGAGCGCATCGCGGAAGTCGTGGATGCCGACGACGCCCGCCGGCGCCGCGGGCGCGAGCGGTTCCGCCAGTACCGCGAGCGCGGGTGGGAGCCGCGGACGCACGACATGAAGGACGAGCCGTGAGCCGAGAGACCGGGTCCGACCTGCCGATCCTGACGGACGTCGTGGAGCTGCACGCGACCGGCAGCTTTCCGAAGCACGAGGAGGCGGCCGCCGGGCCGGAGGCGCCATTCGCCGCCGGGCTGCTCACGCCCGAGGACCTCGCCGCGCTGCAGGCCGCGCTCGTCAGCCGCACGATGAACCTGACCGATGAGTTGCTGCACGCCGCGGCCCGCGACATCGAGGCGGTGATGTTCGAGCGCGTGATCGACCGCCTGCGCGCGGCGCTGCCCGAGCTCGTCGCGGCCGCGCTGCGGGAGCACCTCGCCCCCGGCGGGGAATGAGGCCGCACGCGGCTGCATGGACAAGACCTACTCCCCCTCCGACATCGAGGAGCGCGTCTACCGGCACTGGGAGCAGTCCGGCCTGTTTGCACCCGCGGGCAACGGCCCGCCCTGGTGCATCGTCATCCCGCCACCGAACGTGACGGGCACGCTCCACATGGGCCACGCGTTCCAGGACACGATCATGGACGCGCTGACGCGCTTCCACCGCATGTCGGGCGACCGGGCACTGTGGCAGCCGGGGACCGACCATGCGGGCATCGCGACGCAGATGGTCGTCGAGCGCCAGCTCAATGCCGAGGGCGTGCGCCGCCGCGACCTCGGCCGCGAGAAGTTCACCGAGCGCGTCTGGCAGTGGAAGGAGCAGTCGGGCGGCACGATTGCGCGCCAGATGCGGCGCCTCGGCGCCTCGGTCGACTGGAGCCGCGACCGCTTCACGATGGATCCGGGCATGTCGCGCGCCGTGCTCGAGGCCTTCGTGCGACTGCACGAGCAGGGGCTCATCTACCGCGGCAAGCGCCTCGTCAACTGGGACCCGGTGCTGAAGACCGCGCTCTCGGACCTCGAGGTGCAGTCGGAGGAGGAGAACGGAAGCCTCTGGCACATCCGCTACCCGTTCGCCGACGGCGCGGGGCACGTGACGGTCGCGACCACGCGGCCCGAGACGCTGCTCGGCGACGTCGCGGTCGCCTTCCACCCGGAGGACGGGCGCTACCGCGCCCTCGCCGGCCGCAAGCTCCGTCTGCCGCTCGCGGAGCGCGAGATCCCGCTGATCGCCGACGGCTTCGTGGACCCGGCGTTCGGCTCGGGCTGCGTGAAGCTCACGCCCGCCCACGACTTCAACGACTACGAGGTGGGGCAGCGCCACGGGCTGCCGCTGATCAACGTGCTGACCGCGGAGGCGAAGATCGGCGACGCAGCGCCCGCGCGCTACCGCGGGCTCGACCGCTTCGAGGCGCGCACGCGTGTCGTCGCCGACCTCGAGGCCGCGGGCCTGCTGGAGCGCGTCGAGCCGCACCGCCTGACCGTCCCGCGCGGCGACCGCAGCGGCGCCGTGCTCGAGCCGTGGCTGACCGACCAGTGGTACGTGCGCATCGCGCCGCTCGCCGAGCGGGCCATCCGCGCGGTGGAGGACGGCGGCATCCGCTTCGTGCCCTCGAACTGGGACAAGACCTACTTCGAATGGATGCGGAACATCAAGGACTGGTGCATCAGCCGCCAGCTCTGGTGGGGACACCGCGTCCCGGCCTGGTACGGGCCCGACGGCGCCGTGTACGTGGGGCGGAGCGAAGCGGAGGTGCGCGAGAGGCACCGCATCGCCGCGGGCGCGGCGCTCGCGCAGGACGAGGACGTGCTCGACACCTGGTTCAGCTCGGCGCTGTGGCCGTTCTCGACCATGGGCTGGCCGGACGACACGCCGGAGCTTCGCACGTTCTACCCGACCTCGGTGCTCGTCACCGGATTCGACATCATCTTCTTCTGGGTCGCGCGCATGATCATGTTCGGGCTGCACTTCACGGGGCAGGTGCCATTCCGCGAGGTGTACGTGCACGGCCTGATCCGCGACCACGAAGGCCAGAAGATGTCGAAGTCGAAGGGCAACGTCATCGACCCGCTCGACATCGTGGACGGCGTCGGCCTCGAGGAGCTGGTCGCGAAGCGCACCACCGGG
>DATBLN010000070.1:0-9830 GCA_036555345.1 Steroidobacteraceae bacterium | reverse complement strand
TTCCGCGGCGATCTCCGCGAGCCGGTCGAACATCACGACGTTGTGCCACTCCGTCGCTTCCTTGTTCTCGCCGGTCTGCTTGTCGCGCCACTGGTCGGTGGTCGCGAGGCGCAGGTTGACCACCGCCTTGCCGGACGGCATCGCGCGCTGCTGGGGATCCTGCCCCAGGTGACCGATCAGGATGACCTTGTTGACGCCGCGTGCCATGGCTGCCCCCGCTTATCGTTCTGGATGCCACATTGTAATCGCCGGGCGCCCGCTGGCGCAGCGGAAATGGGCCGGGATCATCGGGATTCGGCCCTGAGGGCGAGGGGCAGCCAGGCGAAGGCTGCGAGCGCGGCCGCGAGGAAGACCCCCGGCAGGGCGATGGTGCTGCCCAGGAGCGCTCCCCCCGCGGCGCCGCCGGCGAAGGCCCCCGCGAACTGGCAGGTGGCGAAGACGCCGAGCGCCGCGCCGCGCGAGGCCTCCCCCGCCGCCTGGGTGAGCATCGCCGGCAGCCGCGCCTCGAGGAAGTTGAAGGCGCCGAAGTAGGCCGCGAGCGCCGCGGCGAGCAGGCGCAGGTCCCTGTGCCAGAAGGCGAGGCCAAGGAGCGCGAGCACCAGGATCCCCGCGGCGGATGCGAGCGGCCAGCCCGGTCGGCGGCTCTTCTCGGACCAGAGCACGAACGGCAGGGTCAGTGCCAGCGATGCCGCGAACACGGCCAGATACACCTGCCAGTGACGCTCGGTCGCGATGCCGTGCCAGTCGCGAAGCGCATAGGGCACGGCGATGAAGACCGCGGTCAGCGTCAGGTGCAGCATGAACACGCCCGTGTAATGCGGCAGGAGCGGTCCGGCCAGCGCGCTCGACGCCGGGCGCCGCGCGACGTCCGCGAGAGCGGGCAGCGCGGGATCGGGGACCGCGAACAGCACGAGCGCGAGCGCGACGACGCCGAGCAGCCCGATCAACGCAAAAATCCCGCCGACGCCGATCTGCCCCGCCAGCCACGGCCCCGCCACCAGCGATAGCACGAAGGAGGCGCCGATGGAGACGCCGATGACCGTCATCGCGCGCGTGCGCGAGGCCGGGCGCGTCAGGTCGGCGAGCAGGGCCATCACCGGCCCGGACACCGCGCCCAGGCCCTGCACGGCGCGGGCCACGACCACGGCCCAGGCGCTCCCGGCCAGCCAGCCGAGCGCGGAGCCTGCGATGTGCAGCGAGAGCCCGGCGACGATCAATGGCCGGCGGCCGAAGCGGTCCGACCAGGCGCCGAAGGGAATCTGCATCACCGCCTGCGCCATGCCGTAGGCGCCGACCGCGATCCCGGCGAGCAGCGGCGTGCCCCCGGGCAGGGCGCCCACGTGCAGCGCGAGCACGGGCAGGAGCAGGAACAGGCCGAACAGCCGCGTCGCATAGATCGCCGCGAGCGGCAGGAGCACGCGGCGCTCCGCGGCATTCAGCGCCGCGCCGGTCTGCGGCAACAATGGGATCCCTTTGCGGTGCCCGGAATGGGCGGGCTATTCTATCAGGCTGCCCCATGAGCCAGACCATCCACATCCGCGGCGCGCGCACGCACAACCTGCGGGGCCTCGACCTCGATCTGCCGCGCGACCGGCTGATCGTGTTCACCGGCCTCTCGGGTTCCGGCAAGTCCTCGCTCGCCTTCGACACGATCTACGCCGAGGGCCAGCGCCGCTACGTCGAGTCGCTCTCCGCCTACGCGCGCCAGTTCCTCTCCATGATGGAGAAGCCGGACGTGGACTCGATCGAGGGCCTCTCGCCCGCGATCTCGATCGAGCAGAAGTCCACCTCGCACAACCCGCGCTCGACGGTCGGCACGGTCACCGAGATCTACGACTACCTGCGCCTGCTCTATGCCCGCGCCGGCATCCCGCGCTGCCCCGATCATGGCCTCGACCTCGCGGCGCAGACCGTGAGCCAGATGGTGGACCAGGTGCTGGCGCTGCCCGAGGGTGCGGCGGTGGCCCTGCTCGCGCCCGTGATCACGGGACGCAAGGGCGAGCACCTGCAGGCGGTCGAGGAGCTGCGCGGCCGCGGCTTCGTGCGCGCGCGCGTGGACGGCAGGCACGTCGAGCTCGACGCCGTGCCGAAGCTCGATCCCAAGCGCAAGCACACGATCGAGGCCGTCGTGGACCGCTTCAAGGTGCGCGCCGACCTCCAGCAACGGCTGGCGGAATCGTTCGAGACGGCGCTGCGTCTCGGCGAAGGCGCGGCGCGCGTCGCCTTCCTCGACGACCCGAAGCGCGAGGAACTCCTGTTCTCCGACAAGTTCGCCTGCACGGTCTGCGGCTACTCGCTGCCCGAGCTCGAGCCGCGCATCTTCTCCTTCAACAGCCCGCACGGCGCCTGCCCGGGCTGCGACGGCCTCGGCATCAAGCAGTTCTTCGACCCGGAGCGCGTGGTCACGCATCCGCAGCTCTCGCTCGCCGGGGGCGCGGTGCGCGGCTGGGACCGGCGCAATGCCTACTACTACCAGATGATCCAGTCGCTCTCGGATCACTACCGCTTCGACCCGGAGGGACCTTACGAGCGCCTGCCCGCGCGCGCGCGCGACGTGCTCATGAATGGCAGCGGCGCAGAGGAGATCGAATTCCGCTACTTCGACTCGCGCGGCCGCACCGTGAAACGCCGCCACAAGTTCGAGGGCATCCTGCCGAACCTCGAGCGCCGCTACCACGAAACCGAGTCGCTGGCCGTGCGCGAGGAACTCGCGCGCTACCTCGGCACGCGCCGCTGCCCGGAGTGCGACGGCGCGCGCCTCATGAAGGCGGCGCGCTTCGTGTTCGTCGGCGGGCAGTCGCTGCCCGCGATCACGGCGCTCCCCGTGCGCCGCGCGCTCGAGTTCTACCGCGCGCTCTCGCTCGACGGCTGGCGCGCGAAGATCGCCGCGAAGATCGTCAAGGAGATCACCGACCGCCTCGGATTCCTCGTCGACGTCGGGCTCGACTACCTGACGCTCGACCGCAGCGCCGAGACGCTCTCGGGCGGCGAGGCGCAGCGCATCCGCCTCGCGAGCCAGATCGGCTCGGGCCTGGTCGGCGTCATGTACATCCTCGACGAGCCCTCGATCGGCCTGCACCAGCGCGACAACCAGCGGCTGCTCGACACGCTGCACCGCCTGCGCGACCTCGGCAACACGGTGATCGTGGTCGAGCACGACGAGGACGCGATCCGGCAGGCCGACCACGTGGTGGACCTCGGCCCGGGCGCGGGCGTCCACGGCGGGCGCATCGTGGCCCAGGGCACGCCCGCCGAGATCGAGGCGAGCCCCGCCTCGCTCACCGGCCAGTACCTCTCCGGACGCAAGCGCATCGAGATCCCCGACAAGCGCCGCGCGCGCGATGCGAAGCAGGCGCTCAGGGTGCGCCAGGCGAGCGGCAACAACCTCAAGGGCGTCGACGTCTCGTTCCCCGTCGGCCTCTTCACCTGCGTGACCGGCGTCTCCGGCTCGGGAAAGTCCACGCTCGTGAACGACACGCTCTACCGCTACGCCGCGCGCGAGCTCGACCTCGTGGCCGAGCAGCCGGCCGCGTGCGCCGGGATCGAGGGGCTCGGGCAGGTGGACCGCGTGATCGACATCGACCAGAGCCCGATCGGGCGCACGCCGCGCTCGAACCCGGCGACCTACACGGGGCTCTTCACGCCGATCCGCGAGCTGTTCGCGGGCACGCCCGAAGCACGCTCGCGCGGCTACCAGCCCGGGCGCTTCTCCTTCAACGTCAAGGGCGGCCGCTGCGAGGCCTGCGAGGGCGACGGCGTCATCAAGGTGGAAATGCACTTCCTGCCGGACGTCTACGTCGCCTGCGACGTTTGCAAGGGCCGCCGCTATAACCGCGAGACGCTCGACGTGCACTACAAGGGGAAGAACATCCACGAGGTGCTCGACATGACGGTCGAGGACGCGAGCGCCTTCTTCAGCGCGGTGCCGGTGGTCGCCTCGAAGCTGCAAACGCTGATGGACGTCGGACTCACCTACATCAAGCTGGGCCAGAACGCGACCACGCTCTCGGGCGGCGAGGCGCAGCGCGTCAAGCTCGCGAAGGAGCTCAGCAAGCGCGCCACGGGCCGCACGCTCTATATACTGGACGAGCCCACGACCGGGCTGCACTTCGAGGACGTGAAGCACCTGCTCGCGGTGCTGCATCGCCTGCGCGACGAGGGCAACACCGTGATCGTGATCGAGCACAACCTGGACGTGATCAAGACCGCGGACTGGATCATCGACCTCGGTCCCGAGGGCGGCGACGGCGGTGGCGAGGTGGTCGCCGAGGGCACGCCCGAGCAGCTCGCGCGCGCCGCGGGTTCCTTCACCGGGCGTTACCTGAAGCGCGTGCTGACGCGCGCGAGGAGTGCGGCATGAGGATGGCGCGGAATCTCACGTTGTTGCTGTCGATGCTGCTCGCGGCGCCCGCGCTCGCGGACACGCTGACCGTGACCGATGCCTGGTCGCGCACGACGCCGCCCGGCGCCACGATGGGCGTCGTGTATTTCAGGCTGCACAACGGCAGCGGCAAGTCAGACCGGCTGCTGAAGCTCAGGACATCCGTCGCCGCCAGCGCCTCGGTGCATCGCACCGAGATCGTCGAGGGCATGGCGCGCATGCGCGAGGTGTCGGTGCTGCACGTGGCCCCGGGCGAGAGGGTCGAGTTCGCGCCCGGCGGCCTGCACGTCATGTTGATGGGGCTCAGGGCCCCGCTCAAGGACAAGCAGGTGTTCGAGCTGGAACTGTTGTTCGAGGCGGCGGGGCCGAGAAAGGTGAGGGTCGTCGTCCGCAAGCCCTGATCGCCGCTCGACGCGCCGGACGCTCCACGCTCCCGGCCGCTGCCGCGCGCCCGCGAGGCGAGGCGTCAGCGCATCGCGGCCGCCGGGCCGCCGCTCGTGAACAGGTGCGCGATCTCGCCCTGGCCGCGGCGCTCGCGGTAGTGACCGTTCGTGAACTCGGAGACGACGCGGCGCCAGAAGCGGATCGCGCCGGCGTTGCGCGCCTGCTCGGAGATCGTCCATTCGCCCGCGTAGCGCGCGAAGATCAGCATCGCCGCGCCGCGCCCGGCGCCGCGGCTGCGATGCGGCTTGCGGATGAAGAATTCGGAGAGGCGGTAATGCCGGCGCGGGTCGCCCGCGGGCGCCGGCGTGCGCTGCACGACCGCGAAGCCGACCGGCTCGTTCTCGCGCAGGATGACGAACGCGGTGGTGCGGTCGTCGTGGAACCATCCCTGGATGATCTCGGTGACGCCCTGCCCGGTGACCGTCAGCGACGGGTAGACGCCGGTGCGGTCGCCCGACAGGTCGGCGAGGTACTCGCCGTAGGCGTCCTCGATCCAGTCGCGGTCCGACGGCAAGGCGCGCGCTTCGCGGATCGTGATCGGCATGTTCCTAGCCCAAAAAAGATCGGCCGGGGGGAAGGTTGCGGGGTTTCCGCACCATCCGCCCGGCCGGTCTGGCCTTTGGCAGTAAAAGCTTACTGCGCCGGGGCGGCTTCTTCAGCCGGAGCCTCGGTGGCAGCGGCGGCGTCCGCAGCAGCGGCTTCACCCGCGGCAGCAGCGTCCGTCGCGGCAGCATCGGCAGCAGGAGCGACTTCCGTCGCCGCCGGAGCGGCCTCTTCGGCCGGAGCAGCGGCTTCTTCCTGCTTGGCACCACAGGCGCCCAGCACAAGGGCAACCGCAATGGCGCCCAGAATCTTTGCATTCATCGTCAGATACCCCAGGTTCGTACAGTGAGAAGGAAAATCAAGGTCCGCGGCGAAAACATCGAAAAAACCTGCGTCGATGCCCCTACGCGTCGGCGAATTCTAGCGGGAATGCCGGGGTTCGCAAAGGTCGCATTTTTGCGACAGCGGCGCGTCCGATGGCGGGCGCGGTCCCCAGCCGCTACGCTTCCCGGCAGGTTGGATGCCGGAGAGACCATGGGCAAGCCGGATCTGAGGGAGTTGTACCAGGACCACCTGCGAGCGGTCTCGGCCCGGGCCGACCGGGCGCTGGCGGAAACCGGCTTCGACAGCCTGATCGTGGGTTCCGGCAGCCAGCGGTACTACTACCTCGACGACAGCACCTACCCCTTCCGCCCCAATCCCCGGTACCGCGCCTGGCTGCCCGACGCGAGCCCCGACTGTTTCGTCGTCTACCGGCCGGGCAGCCGCCCCCGGCTCGTCTTCCACCAGCCGGACGACTACTGGTACCTGCCTCCGTCGCTTCCGGAGGGGTATTGGGTGGACTCCTTCGAGCTGGAGGTCGTCCGTTCCCCCTCGGAGCTGCGCGGCAAGGTGGGGTCCGGAGGGCGCTGGGCGGTGCTCGCCGAGCCTGGCCCCGCCACGGACGGGCTGGGCGAGCATGACCCCCCTGCGCTCACCGCCCGCCTGGACTACGGCCGGGCCGTCAAGACCGCCTATGAGCTGGAGTGCATGTCCCTCGCCACGGCCGCCGGAGTGCGCGCCCACCGGGCGGCGGAGGCGGCCTTCCACAGCGGCGCCTCCGAGTACGAGGTGCACCTGGCCTATTGCCGCGCCGCCGGGGCCCGCGAGGAGGAACTGCCCTACAACAACATCATCGCCTTCGACCGGCATGCCGCGGTGCTGCATTACCAGGTGCTGGACCGGACGCGGCCGGCGGGGGTGCACGCCTTCCTGATCGACGCGGGCGCGCAGTTTGCGGGCTACGCCTGCGACATCACACGCACCTACGCCGCCGCCCCCGGCCCGTTCCAGGAGCTCATCGACGCGGTGGACGCCGCGCAGCGGGCGCTCGCGCTCCGCGTGCGGCCGGGCACGGATTACCGCGAGATCCACCTCGAGGCGCATCGCGCGATCGCCGCGATCCTCGCCGCGCACCGACTCGCGAAAGGGACGCCCGAGGCGGTGCTCGAGAGCGGCCTGACCTCCGTGTTCTTCCCGCACGGCATCGGGCACCTGCTCGGGCTCATGGTGCACGACGCAGGCGGGTTCATGGCCGCGCCCGCGGGCGGCACGCTGCCGAAGCCCGAGGGACACCCGTACCTGCGGCTCACGCGCAGGCTCGAGCCCGGTTTCGTCGTGACGGTCGAGCCGGGGATCTACTTCATCGACTCGCTGCTCGCACAGGCGCGGGCCGACGCGCGCGGACGGATGGTGGACTGGGCGCGCGTCGAGGCGCTCACGCCCTGCGGCGGCATCCGCATCGAGGACAACGTCGTGGCGCAGGCCGGCAGCCCGCGCAACCTCACGCGCGAGGCGTTCGCGGCGGCGGCCTGAGCGCGATCAGCGCTGCTTCAGGAGATCGCGGATCTCGGTCAGCAGCACTTCCTCGCGCGGCGGGCCCGCGGGCGCGGCGGCCGCCGGCGGCTTCTTCAGCCTGTTGATCGCCTTGAGCGCCATGAAGATGGCGGCCGCGATGATCAGGAAGTCCACCAGCGACTGCACGAACTTGCCGTAGCCGATCGTGACCGGATCGCCGGTCGCGGCGCTGGTGCCGAGCGTCACCGCGAGGCTTGAGAAGTCCACGCCGCCGATCACCCAGCCGAGCGCCGGCATCACGATCGAGTCGACGAGCGACGACACGATCTTGCCGAAGGCGGCGCCGATGACGATGCCGACCGCCATGTCGATCATGTTGCCCTTGACGGCGAATTCCCTGAATTCCTGCAGCAGGCTCATGGTTCTCCCCTCATGGTCATTTACGCGGCCTTGCGGCGCTTCGGCCTGGCGGCGGGCTCGGCCTTCTTCGCGGCCGGCTTCTTCGCCGCCTTCTTCGCGGCCCTGGGCGCAGCCTTCTTCTTCGAGGGCTTCTCCTCGGGCGCCGGTGCCGGCGCGGCCTCGCCCTCGACCAGCTGCATGAGCGCCATCGGCGCGGAATCGCCCGGGCGCGGCTCCATGTGCAGGATGCGGGTGTAGCCGCCGGCGCGGCTCTGGAAGCGCGGCCCGATGTCGGCGAACAGCTTCTCGACCAGCGCATCGTCGCGCAGCACCGAGAACGCGCGGCGGCGGTGGGCCTCCGAGTCGGCCTTGCCGAGCGTGATCAGGGGCTCCACGACGCGGCGCAGCTCCTTCGCCTTCGGCAGCGTGGTGCGGATCGTCTCGGCGCGCAGGAGCGCCGCGGACATGTTGCGCATCAGCGCCCGGCGGTGGGCGCTGTTGCGCGAGAGCTGGCGTCCCGACAGTTGATGTCGCATGGGTCAATGCCTCCGGGGCGCGCTCAGGCCGAGCGCAGCTCGTCTTCGCGGCGCAGCGAGGCCGGCGGCCAGCCCTCGATGCGCATGCCGAGCGTCAGCCCATGGCTCTCGAGGACTTCCTTGATCTCGGTGAGCGACTTCTTGCCGAGGTTCGGCGTGCGCAGCAGCTCGACCTCCGTGCGCTGCACGAGGTCGCCGATGTAGTGGATGTTCTCGGCCTTGAGGCAGTTGGCGCTCCGGACCGTCAGCTCGAGCTCGTCCACCGGGCGCAGCAGGATCGGGTCCGGCAGCGGGCCCGCCTCGCGGGTGACCGACTCGCCCTGGCCCTCGAGGTCCACGAACACGGTCAGCTGGTCCTTCAGGATGCCGCCGGCGCGGCGGATCGCCTCGTCCGGGTTGATGGTGCCGTTGGTCTCGATGTCGATGATCAGCTTGTCGAGGTCGGTGCGCTGCTCGACGCGCGCGGACTCGATGCCGTAGGTCACGCGGCGCACCGGCGAGAAGGAGGCGTCGAGCTGCAGGCGGCCGATCGGGCGGCTCTGCTCCTCGAACTCGAGGCGCTGCACGGCCGGGCGGTAGCCGCGGCCGCGCTCGATCTTGAGGTTCATCGCGAGCTCGACGGGCTTGTTGAGGTTCGCGATCACGAGCTCCGGGTTCACGATCACGACGTCGTGGTCCACCTGGATGTCGCCGGCGCGCACCGGGCCCGGGCCCTTCTTCGACAGGCGCAGCTCGACCGACTCGCGCGCGTGCATCTCGATCGCGATCGACTTCAGGTTGAGCAGGATGTCGACGACGTCCTCCTGGACGCCCTCGATGCTCGTGTACTCGTGCAGCACGCCCTCGATCTCGACCTCGGTCACCGCGCAGCCGGGCATCGAGGACAGCAGCACGCGCCTGAGCGCATTGCCGAGCGTGTGGCCGAAGCCGCGCTCGAACGGCTCGATCACGATGCGCGCCTGCCGCGGCCCGGTCTCCGTGACCTTGACCGAGCGGGGCTTGAGGAACTCCGTGGCGGATCCTTGCATTGCCGTCACCTTTACTTCGAATACAGCTCGACGACCAGGTTCTCGTTGATGTCCGGGAGGATCTGGTCACGGTCCGGCAGCGCCTTCAGCGTGCCGGTGAATTTCTTGTCGTCCACCTCGACCCACTCGGGCAGCCCGACCTGGGACGCGATCGCGAGCGCCGCGGCGATGCGCGCCTGGGCGCGCGCCTTCTCGCGCACGCTGACCACGTCGCCGGCCGCGCACTGGTAGGAGGGCACGTTGACCGGCGCGCCGTTGACCTCGATCGCCTTGTGCGACACGAGCTGGCGCGCCTCGGCGCGCGTGGCGGCGAAGCCCATCCGGTACACGACGTTGTCGAGGCGCCCCTCGAGGAAGCGCAGCAGGTTCTCGCCGGTCGAGCCCGGGCGCCCGGCGGCCTTCGCGTAGTAGTTGCGGAACTGGCGCTCGAGCACGCCGTACATGCGGCGCAGCTTCTGCTTCTCGCGCAGCTGCACGCCGTAACCCGACAGCCGGGTGCGGCGCTCGCCCTTGATGCCGCCCGGCGGCACCTCGAGCTTGCACTTGCTCTCGAGCGGCTTGATGCCGCTCTTCAGCAGCAGGTCGGTGCCCTCGCGGCGCGAGAGCTTGCACTTGGGTCCGAGGTATCTGGCCATGGTTCCTGTCTCAGACGCGCCGCTTCTT
>DATBLN010000046.1:0-17092 GCA_036555345.1 Steroidobacteraceae bacterium | reverse complement strand
GCGGTCCACCACCGTGACCTGGGCGCCGAGCCCGACCGCCATCTGCGTCGCATTGGTCCCCGCGACGCCGCCGCCCAGGATCACGACCCTCGCAGGCGCCACCCCCGGCACGCCGCCCAGAAGCACGCCGAAGCCGCCGTTCGCCTTCTGGAGGGCGGTCGCGCCCACCTGGATGGACATGCGTCCGGCGACTTCGCTCATCGGCGTGAGGAGCGGCAGCGAACGATCGGGAGCCGTGACCGTCTCGTAGGCGATCGCGGTGGCGCCAGATTTCGCCAGCGCCTTGGCCTGCTCGGGATCGGCCGCCAGGTGCAGGTAGGTGAAGAGCACCTGGCCCTTGCGCAGCATCGCGCATTCCGGCAACTGCGGTTCCTTGACCTTGACGACGAGTTCCGCCGCCTCGAACACTGATTTCGCGTCGGGCAGCACGCTCGCGCCGGCGGCCTTGTAGGCGTCATCGCCGATGCCGATGCCCGCTCCGGCGCCGGCCTGCACCATCACCTGGTGCCCGGCGCTCGCCAGCTCGCGCACGCCCGCGGGCACGAGGCCGACGCGGTACTCGTGAACCTTGATTTCCTTCGGACAACCGATCTTCACGGACTCCCCCTGGGCCGGTTGCCGGCCATCGCCGGCCGCGTCCACGATGGCGGCGGCACGGGCGCGATTATCCGCTTAAAATGCCCCCGATGGCCACGGCACACGATTCGTCCCGCCTCGCGGCCCATCCGGCGCAACTCGCACAGGCCCTGGAACTGCAGCGCCGCTCGTTCAATGCGGATCCCTGCCCGCCGCTCGCGGTGCGCCGCGACCGCCTCGACCGCCTGCGGCGCGCGCTCACGGACGGCGCGGACGAGATTTGCGACGCGATCAGCGCGGACTTCGGCGGCCGCGCGCGCGAGGAGACGCGGCTGCTCGAGCTCTTCACGAGCCTGGAGGGCATCCGGCACGCGCGCGGCCACCTGCGCCGGTGGATGCGCGTCGAGCGCCGCGCGGTCGCCTGGTGGAGCCTGCCCGGCCGCGCGCGGCTGATGCGCCAGCCCCTCGGCGTGATCGGCATCATCGTCCCCTGGAACTACCCGCTGTTCCTCGCGGTCTCCCCGCTGACCGCGGCGCTCGCCGCCGGCAACCGCGCCATGCTCAAGCTGTCCGAGTTCACGCCGCGCTTCGGCGCCCTGTTCGAGTCCGTCATCGCGCGCCACTTCTCCACCGACGAAGTCGTCGCGGTCAATGGCGACGCGGCGGTCGCCAAGGCCTTCGCGGCGCTTCCGTTCGACCATCTCCTGTTCACGGGCTCGACCAGCGTCGGTCGCGACGTGATGAAGGCCGCGAGCGCGAACCTCACTCCAGTGACGCTCGAGCTCGGCGGCAAGTCGCCGGCGATCGTCGCCGACGGCTTCGACCTCGGCGAGACGGCGCGCCGGCTGATGTACGGCAAGCTCATGAACGCGGGCCAGACCTGCGTCGCCCCCGACTACGCGCTCGTGCCGCAACCCGCGGTCGGGGCCTTCATCGAGGCCTGCCGTGCCACGACGATCGCCTTCTATCCGACGCTCGCGACCAATCCGCAATACACCTCCATCGTCAATGACCGGCAGTTCCGCCGGCTCGCGGCCTGCCTCGAGGACGCGCGGCAGAAGGGCGCGGCGGTCCATGCGCTGCACGACGAGGCGACCGACACCGAGCGCCGCCGGCTGTCGCCGGTGGCCGTGACGGACGTCAGCGACGACATGCGGCTGATGCAGGAGGAGATCTTCGGCCCGATCCTCCCGGTCGTCGGCTATGGGTCGATCGACGAGGCGATTGCCTTCGTCAACGCGCGCCCGCGGCCGCTCGCGCTCTACTATTTCGGCGCGCCGGACGCGCGCCTCGACGCCGTGCTCGAGCGCACCGTGTCGGGGGGCGTCACCGTCAACAACACTTCGTTCCACGTCGCCCAGGAGGACCTGCCTTTCGGCGGCGTCGGCCCGAGCGGCATGGGGCACTACCACGGACAGGCAGGCTTCGACACCTTCTCCAAGCTGAAGCCCGTGTTTCACGACGGGCGCCTGTCCGGCTCGCGGCTGCTGATGCCGCCCTACGGCCGAAAGTTCCGCGCGATCCTGCGCCTGCTCCAGCGGTGAGCCCGGTCCGGCCTCAGAACGTCACGACGCTGCGGATGGACTCGCCCCGGTGCATGAGCCCGAAGGCGTCGTTGATCCTCTCGAGCGGCATCACGTGGGTGACCAGGTCGTCGATGTTGATCCTGCCTTCCATGTACCAGTCGACGATTCTCGGCACGTCCGTGCGGCCGCGCGCCCCGCCGAATGCCGTGCCCTTCCACACGCGGCCGGTGACCAGCTGGAACGGGCGCGTGCGGATCTCCTGGCCGGCGCCCGCGACGCCGATGATGACCGACACGCCCCAGCCGCGGTGGCAGCACTCGAGCGCCTGCCGCATCAGGTCCACGTTGCCGACGCACTCGAAGGAATAGTCGGCGCCGCCGTCCGTGAGGGCGACGAGATGCGCGACGAGGTCGCCCCCGGCCTCCTTCGGGTTCACGAAGTGCGTCATGCCGAACCGCTCCGCCAGCGCCTTGCGCCGCGGATTGATGTCCACGCCGACGATGCGTCCGGCGCCCGCCATGCGCGCGCCCTGGATGACGTTCAGGCCGATGCCGCCGAGACCGAACACGACGACATTCGCGCCGGGCTCGACCCTGGCCGTGTTGATGACCGCGCCGATGCCGGTGGTGACGCCGCAGCCGATGTAGCAGACCTTCTCGAACGGGGCATCCTCGCGGATCTTCGCCAGCGCGATCTCCGGCAACACCGTGTGGTTCGCGAAGGTGGAGCAGCCCATGTAGTGGTGCACCATCCTCCCGCCGACGGTGAAACGGCTGGTGCCATCCGGCATGACGCCCCTGCCCTGGGTCGCGCGGATCGCCGTGCACAGGTTGGTCTTGCGCGAGGTGCAGGCCTTGCACTCGCGGCATTCCGGTGTGTAGAGGGGAATGACGTGGTCGCCCCGCTTCAGCGACCGCACGCCGGGACCGACGTCGACGACGAGGCCCGCGCCCTCGTGGCCGAAGATGACCGGGAACAGCCCCTCGGGATCGGCGCCGGAGCGGGTGAATTCGTCCGTGTGGCAGACGCCGGTCGCACGGATCTCGACCAGCGCCTCGCCGGCCCTCGGGCCGTCGAGCTCGACCTCGACGACCTCGAGCGGCTTTCCCGCCTCCCAGGCAACGGCCGCGCGCGTCTTCATGCCGGCGTCGCTCCCGCGTCAGCTCATGTGCAGGCCGCCGTTCAGCGAGAAATCGGCGCCGGTCGCGAAGGCCGCGTCGTCCGAGGCGAGCCAGGCGACGATCGAGGCGATCTCGTCGGGCGTGCCGAGGCGGCCGACCGGGATGGTGGCGACGATCTTCTCGAGCGCCTCCGGCTTCATCGCGCGGACCATGTCGGTGCCGATGTAGCCCGGCGACACGGTGTTGACCGTCACGCCCTTCGACGCAACTTCCTGCGCGAGCGCCATCGTGAAGCCGTGGATGCCCGCCTTCGCCGTCGAGTAATTGGTCTGGCCGAACTGTCCCTTCTGCCCGTTGACCGACGAGATGTTGATGATCCGCCCCCAGCTGCGATCGAGCATGCCGTCGATCACCTGTTTGGTGACGTGGAACAGGCTGTTGAGGTTGGTGTCGATGACCTTGTGCCAGCGCTCGAAGGTCATCTTGCGGAAGGTGCCGTCGGCGGTGACGCCGGCATTGTTGACCAGCACGTCCACCGGCCCGAGCTCGTTGCGGACCCTTTCGAACGCCGCCCGCGTGGACTCCCAGTCGGCCACGTTGCCTTCCGAGGCGTGCACGTCGAATCCCTGGGCGCGCATGTCGGCGATCCACTTGTCCTTGCGCTGCGAGCCGGGGCCGCAGCCCGCGACCACCCGCAGGCCCTCGCGGCACAGGCGCTTGCAGATCGCCGTCCCGATGCCGCCCATGCCCCCGGTCACGTATGCCAGCCTGCCGCTCATGTGCCCCCCTCGTCTTCCTTCTTCGCGGGCCGGTCGCCCGGCAACTCGTAAACCCTCGGCCGCGAGTTGACCTCGCGCACCTTGTCGATGATCCAGGACACGCCCCACCAGCCCGCGAGCGCACCGATCACGATGATGCCGATCTCGTACGGGCTCATGGCCCCGCCCCGATCCGCCGCAATATTTCCTTCAGTTCCCGGTCCTGCCGCGGGTCGTCGCCCGCCGCCGCCAGTTCACTCTGCAACACGCGCCTGAAGCGCTGGCGGAACCCGCGTTTCTCGCGCTCGCCCGCCGAGGCCTCGGCGAAGCCCGGCAGCTCGACCGACAGTGTCCGGTTCCCGCAGGCGGCGCGCAACAGGTTCGGGGCGCACGGCAGGCAGATCACGCCGATCGCGCCGATGCCGATCGCCTGGCTGCGGCGCAGGCCGAAATCGGCGGCCCGCACAGCCAGCAGCGCCGCCGCGGCGAGCGCAACCACGTAGCCCGCGGCAATGGCCGCCGCGAACCAGAGCCCCTCGCCCGCCAGCAGCAGCATCGGCGCCGCCACGACGACGATCACGAGCAGCGCCACGCACAACCCGCCGAGCACCGGGCCGCTCCGCGTCCCGCCGGCGGCGATATTCATGGCGGGCGCCGCGGCGGCGCCCGCGTGCGGCCGCCATTGCGCGAGGCACAGCGCGCGGTCGGGCCGCAGCGGGTTCGGCAGCGCCGGGCGGCGCCCGAGGAGCTCGAAGCGGACCGCCCCGAACAGCACTCGCCACCGATGCGCGCCCAGGCGCTCGACGAGCGCCTCGCGCGGCTGCAGGAAGCGCATGGCGTCGAGCAGGTAGACGGCGGCGATCCCGAACGCGAGCAGGAGCTCGAGGCGGTCCGTCGTCATGCGTCCTGCTGCTTCTTTCCCCTGAACAGGCGGCCGAGCCAGACCGCGACCGCGGCGCCCGCGGCCGCCAGCACCTTCCACAGGCTCTTCAGCAGCCCGCTCTTGGCCGCCACGGCCGCGCCGCCGCCGGCGATCAGCGCCGCGAGGCCGTACTCGGCCATGCGGTCGCCTTCCTGCACGTCCGCATAGCGCTCTCCGGCGACGTAGTCGAAACCGGCCAGGACGTCCTTGAACTCGCCGACCGCCGCGTCGAGCGCCTCGGGATCCGCCACCAGCGTCGCCGACGTGACTCCCTTGCGCCCGAGCAGGCGCGTGTTGAAGTTGACGACCGGGAGGTTCTCGGAGACGCCGTCGATCGCCCATTCGAGACGCTGGGTCGCGGCATCGTAGCGCGGCTCGAAGCGCCAGCCGGTGATGTGCAGCTCGGCCCAGCCGCGCCTGCGCCGCTCCTCGTTGCCGGCCTTCGTCCCTTCCTTGATCGAGTCCAGCAGCGCGGCGGCGTCGATCTCCTCGTCGTCCTTCACGTAGCCGATGTCGTCGAACTCGAACAGGCCGAACCATCGCAGGTCGTCCGGCGCGATCAGCGATTCGCGACCGCTGGCCGGGTTCTCGATGAACTCCTGGAACTTGGTCGTCTCCTCCGGGTGCAGGAACATGAACCCCTCCGGCACCGCGAGCTTCGCGAAGCTGCCGACCTCGACTTCGGTCGGGCCGACGATCCAGTCGAGCCGGGAGAGAGGGTGCGGTTCCTCCGCGGGCGCCTCGTCGACGGCGGCCGGCTCTTCTTCCTGCTGCCCGTGTGCGGCCAGCGGCGTCAGGAGCAACGCGATCATCAAGTTGCGGAACCAGCGCATGGGCACCTCCCTTGGCCGCCGCCAGTCTCCCCCGCCTCCTCGGACTCCACAAGAGGTCTATACTCCCGCGGCTGCCACCGGGCCAGCCATTGCCCGGCAACAGGGGGAAAACAATGAAGACCTGGATACATGGGGCAATTGCGCTCCAGGCGGGCGCCTGCGTGCTCGCCGCCGGCGCGGCGTTCGCCCAGGAGAAGCCCGCCGAACGATACACCTACGTGACGTACAGCGTCTGCGACCTGTCGCAGCAGGAGCGCGCCGACGAGATTTTCGCGCAGGTGCAGAAGCCCATATACGACGCGGCAGTGGCCGACGGCACGA
This sequence comes from Steroidobacteraceae bacterium, assembly GCA_036555345.1. GTDB lineage: Bacteria > Pseudomonadota > Gammaproteobacteria > Steroidobacterales > Steroidobacteraceae > SCUD01. The sequence goes on along the minus strand of DATBLN010000046.1, from coordinate 11,035 downwards.
TCAATGGCTACGGCTGGATCGCGCACCACACTGGCGGCAAGTGGCGGCGCGCGCTGTACTTCGGCGCGGGCAGCGTGCAGGCGCTGCTCGACGCGCAGGACACGATCGGCGAAAAGGTGGACGCCGGCATGAAGAGCAAGAAGGTCGTCGGCGAGTTTGCGAGAATCTGCAATTCCCACGACGACTACATCTGGCACACGGTCGCCGGCAACATCGGCACGGTGGCGCGCGGCGGAGCGGCGTTCTCGGTCTACTACGTCTGCGACCAGAACCGCGAGACGCAGGCCGACGAGCTGGTCAAGCGCGTCTTCGCGCCCGTCTACGACAAGCTCGTGGCCGACGGCAAGCTCAAGTCCTGGGGCTGGAACGAGCACATCGTCGGCGCCCAGTACCGGCGCCTGGAGACCTATAGCGCGACCGACATGAAGGCGGTGCTCGAAGCCCGCGCAAAGATCATCGAGGCGATCGACGACGACCCGCTCGGCGAAACCTTCACCGACATCTGCGACAGCCACGCCGATTACATGTGGGAGATCACGTCCCAGAGTCCGTAACCCGCCAGCCGGTCGCGGGCCCGCGGCCGCACGCGCGGCGGCCCGGTCCCGCGACCTGCCTCTACGCCGCACGCGCGCTGCGGGATTTCGGCGACGGCTTCGTCGCCGTCCTGCTCGCCGTGTACCTCGCCGAGCTCGGACTCGGCGCTTTCGAGGTCGGCGTCGTCTCGACGACCGCGCTGCTGGGCTCCTCCCTGATCACGCTCGCGATCGGCGTGTACGCGCCGCCCGCGGGCCAGCGCCGCCTGCTGCTCGCCGCCTCCGCCCTGATGATCGCGACCGGCCTCGCCTTCGCCGCGGCCGACAGCTACGCCCTCATCCTCCTGATCGCCCTCGTCGGCACGATCAACCCGACCGCCGGCAACGTCAGCATCTTCGTGCCGATGGAACACGCGCTGCTCGCGGGTGTCGCTCCCGACGCGAGCCGCACGCGCATGTTCGCGGTCTACGGCCTCGTCGGCGCGCTGGCGGCGGCGGTGGGCTCGCTCGCCGCCGGCCTGCCGGAGCTGCTCGTCGCGACCGGCTGGACCAGGCTCGCCGCGCTGCGGGCGATGTTCGTGCTGTATGCGGCCCTCGGCCTGGCCGGGGGCCTGATGTACCGGCTCGTGCCGAGGGCCGCAGCGGCATCCGGCGAACGCGCGCATTTCGCCCTCGGCCCCTCGAAGCGGATCGTGTACCGTCTCGCGGCGCTCTTCTCGGTGGATGCCTTCGCCGGCGGCTTCGCGGTGCAGTCGCTGATGGCGCTGTGGCTGTTCCAGAAGTTCGGCATGTCGCTCGCGGCGGCCGGCCTGTTCTTCTTCGGATCCGGGCTGCTCGCCGCGTTTTCGTACCCGGCGGCCGCCTGGATTGCGGCGCGCATCGGCCTCGTCAACACGATGGTGTGGACGCACGTCCCGTCGAGCCTGTGCCTGATCGGCGCGGCGCTGGTGCCGGACCTGCAGGTCGCGCTCGCGCTCCTGCTCGCGCGCTCGGCGCTGTCGCAGATGGACGTGCCGACGCGCTCGTCCTACGTGATGGCGGTCGTGACGCCCCGGGAGCGCGCGGCGGCCGCAAGCGTGACCTCGGTCCCGCGCGGTCTCGCCTCGGCCGCGAGCCCCGCGCTCGCGGGCGCGCTGTTCGCGGCCGGGCTCTCCGCCTGGCCATTCGTCATCTGCGGCGCCCTGAAGATCGCCTACGACTTCGCGCTGCTGTGGAGTTTCCGGCACCTGAAACCGCCGGAAGAGCGCTGACCCGGCCGCCGGCGCGACTGCCCGCGAGGGGGCCGGGCCGCCCGGACGGCGGGTGCGGGGGACCACGCAAGGCTTTACATTTCCGCATCGAAGTTATTCACTGTGCGCAGACAAACGTCATGCCGCGCCGGGCAGGGACGCCGCTTCCCCGCTGGCCGGTTCACAGGGGGGAGTTCACGACCATGAAGCACAATCAGCGCCTGGCGCGCGCCATCGGTCTCGTCATCGCCACCGGCAGCTTCGGCGTCGCGAGCCAGGCACTGGCCCAGGATGAAAGCGACTCGGCGCTGCTCGAGTCGGTCGCGGTGACCGGCTCGCGCATCAAGCACGACGTCTACGCCGCATCGCAGCCGATCGACATCGTCGTGCCGGAAGCCGCGGCGGCCCAGGGCATCGGCAGCGTCAGCCAGCTGCTGCAGACCTCGACGATCGCCGCGGGCTCCGCGCAGGTGACGGCGGCGACCTCGACGGCGTTCGTCCAGGCGGGCGGCACCGGCGCCCAGACGCTGTCGCTGCGCGGGCTCGGCGCCAACCGCACCCTGGTGCTGCTGAACGGCCGCCGGGCCGGGCCGGCCGGCACGCGCGGCGAGGTGTCTTCCTTCGACTTCAACGTGCTGCCACTCTCCGTCGTCGAGCGCGTCGAGATCCTGAAGGACGGCGCTTCCTCGATTTACGGCTCGGACGCGGTCGCAGGCGTCGTCAACGTCATCACCAAGAAGAGCGACGGAGCGGAGGCCGAGGGTTTCGTCTCGGTCCCGAATGAGTCCGGCGGCGAGGAATCGCGTTTCAACATTTCGTGGGGCAGGACCTTCGACCGCGGCAACTTCCGGATCACGGGCGACTACCACCGGGAGGACGAGCTCAAGCGGGGCGACCGCGATTACTTCAGTTGTGGCGAGGACTACGTCTTCAGTCCCGACACCGGCGAGCGTCGGGACCGGATCGACCCACGCACGGGGCGCCCGATGTGCACCGACCTGCCCTGGGGCCACATCTGGGTCTACGACTACAACTTTACGGAGCCGGGCAACCTGCCGACGACGGTCCTCTTCGGCGCCGTGCAGCTCATACAGTTCGACTACGACGGCGACCTCGGGCAGTACATCCCGGGGTTGTCGGCCGATCCGGGCGCGATCAACCAGCATCGCGTGCCGCCCGGCTGGTTTCCGGTCGAATACGACCGCGTGTCTGACGGCGTGACCAACAACGACCATCCGTTCCAGGACGGCGAATCGCTGATCCCGAGGATGGAGCGGGCGACGGTGTATGCCGACGGCGAGCTCAACCTGACCGACAGCGTGACCGCCTACGCCGAAGTGCTGCTGAACCGGCGCAAGACCAGGGTGAATGGTTACCGCCAGTACTGGTCCTACAAGTACACCGAGGACTTCAACTTCTACGAGGCGTTCTGGAACTACACCTACTCGACCTGCCCGGGATGCGGCGACCCGCAGAGCGCCGGCTGGACCGGGGCGCAGTACCTGAGCCCGACGCCCATCACCGACCATGCGGACAGCGAAATCGACGTGGACTACCAGCGCTACGTCGCGGGATTGCGCGGCGACCTGAAGTCCGGCTGGAGCTGGGACATTTCGCTGCAGTACAGCCATTCGAGCGGCGACTACACCGAGGACCAGATCTTCAACGACTCGATCCGGGACACCAACATCACATTCGCCGGTTTCAGCGGCGTCCCGTACGTCCCGCAGGCGACCTGCGTCGGCACGGTCTCGTCGGTACGCGGCGCGCCTTGCGTGGACATTCCCTGGTTCGACCCGGCGTTCCTGAACGGCGAGATCTCGCCCGAAGTGCGCGAATTCCTGTTCGGGCGCGAGACGGGCAATACCCAGTACGACCAGATGTCCGCCGAAGCCTACATCACGGGCAGGATATTCGACCTGCCCGCCGGGCCCGTCGGCGTCGCCTTCGGACTGCACTACCAGGAGGACGAGATCCGCGACGTCCCGGGCGAGATCACGCTCGCCGGCAATGCCTGGAACACGTCTTCGGCCGGCATCACCGAGGGCGACGACAGGAGCCATGCCGTGTTCGCGGAGATCGAGCTTCCGCTGTTGGTGGACAAGCCGCTCGCCGACAGCCTGACGCTGACGGCGTCGGGGCGGTACACGGATGTGGATTCCTACGGCAGCGGCGAGACCTACAAGGTGGGCCTCAACTGGGCCATCACGCCCAGCTTGCGGCTGAGGGCGAGCCAGGGCACCTCGTTCCGGGCCCCGGCGCTCTTCGAACTCTACCTGGCTGACCAGACGAGCTTCCTCAGCCAGCGCACGCTCGACCCCTGCCACGACTGGGGTGCGCGGCTTGCCGCGGGCGAGATTTCGCAGCGGATCGCCGACAATTGCGCGGCTGACGGCCTGCCGCCGAACTTCACTGCCGCGGCAATCTTCGGCACGGTCATCACCGGCGGGGGTCTCGGCGTGCTGGAGGCGGAGACCTCGACTTCGAAGACGATCGGCCTGGTCTGGCGTCCGAGTTTCGCCGACCTCAGCGTGTCGGTGGACTATTTCGACATCGAGGTCAAGGACGAGGTCGACCAGCTCGGGGCCCAGCAGATCGTGTTCAACTGCTACGACTCGGAGTTCTTCCCGGACGAGCCGCTGTGCGACCTGTTCGAGCGCGTGCCGCCACTCGGCAACATGATCGACAATATCCACGACAGCTTCATCAACATCGCCCGGCAGACGAACCGCGGTTTCGACGTGGCGGCGCTCTGGCGCACTTCCCTGCCCTGGGGCAACCTGACGATCGAGACGCAGCACACGTTCCAGGAGGAGGACGTCCGCGCCCTGTTTGCCGAGACGCCGGAGGAACTGAACGGCCTGGTCGGCGACCCGGAATGGAACGGGCGGCTGAACCTGACCTTCGACCGCGGTCCGTGGTCGTACTTCTGGGGCATGCAATTCGTGGGCTCGAGCTCCAACCAGCAACACTACGAAGAGCTCAATGGTACGAGCACCGCCAGCATCTACGGGGAGGATGTGCGAATCGTGCTGGAAACGGATGACGTCATCTACCACTCGGCGTCGGTGACGCGTGAATTCGAGGACTGGGGGCTGACCGTGCTGCTCGGCGCCGCCAACATCCTCGACGAGGAGCCGCCGCGAGTCACGACACTTGGGTTAGGCGAGCTCGAGACCGTCGGCAACTCGGCGTTCTACTCGCAGTACGACTGGGTCGGCCGGCGCTTCTTCCTCAACGTGACCAAGACCTTCTAGGGCCGCCGGCACCTGTTCCGCGTGGACGTGCCGCCTGCGGGCGGCACGTCCTTTTCCGGGGCCGCAACGCCGGATCCGGCGCAGGCCGCGTTTATACTGCCGGTGACCGGCCCTGCCGGGGAGCGCAGCGGATGCCGACGATCTCGATCAGTCCCGACAACCTCAACGAGCTGAACCGGAACTACGTCCAGACGCCGCTCACGAGGCCCGTGTTCCTGAACAGCGTGCCCAAGTGCGGCACGCACCTGATGCGGAACATCCTGCGCATGTTCGTTCCGGTCGAGCAGCAGTACCACCGTGCCTTCATCCAGTACCCGATCCTGCGCCAGCATGCCGCGGCATTCTCCCGGTCGGCGCCCATGCTGAGCTGGGGGCACCTGCTGTTCTCCGATGACTCGGCGATCGCGCTGCACGGCGTTCCGCACCTGGTACTGGTGCGCGATCCCTACGACTGGGTGCTGGCGCGCACGCGGTTCTTCCTCTCCGATGCCTTCAAGGGCGACCTGGAACACATCAAGGGCGGTCGCGTGAGCGTGCCCGACGTGCTCAACATGATGATCTTCGGCATTCACAACCTGGCCCCGCACCTGCAGGAGATCTTCCTGCACAACGCCGTGTCCTGGCTCGGCACCGCGGCGCACCTCGTGCGTTACGAGGAGCTCATCGCGGCACTCGGGCAACTCGACGCGCCGGCGGGCGAATCGTATTTCGCCGGCCTGCTGGGAGCCTGCGGCATGGGCCCGCTGCCCGGAGACTGGCGCGAGCGCGTGCGCGTCGGCTCCGACCGCAACCAGAGCGGCACGGCTCGCGAGAACCTCCGGGGTCCGGCTGCGGAAGTGCCCGAGGTACTCCCGGACGTGCAAAAGCGCCTGGTGGATTTTGCCGCGCCCGGCCTGCGAAGGATCCTCGGCTACGAGTGAGCCCGCGGGCCGGGTTCATCCAGGACGGGAAGAATGGTCGGAGCGCCGAGATTTGAACTCGGGACCCCTTGCACCCCATGCAAGTGCGCTACCAGGCTGCGCCACGCTCCGACGGGGGAATGATAGCCGATCCGGCGCGGGCCGGGCTCAGCGGCGGAGGATCCTGAGCAGGTCCTCGAGCTCGGCCCGCACCTGGCGGATCACCTGCCGGCTCTGGGTGTTGTCCTCGCGCGCCTCGTCGCCCTCGAGGCGGTTGCGCGCGCCGCCGATCGTGAAGCCCTCGTCGTAGAGGAGGCTCCTGATCTGCCGGATCGTGATGACGTCGGTGCGCTGGTAGTAGCGGCGGTTGCCGCGGCGCTTGACGGGCTTGAGCTGCGGAAACTCCTGCTCCCAGTAACGCAGCACGTGCGGCTTGACGCCGCAGAGGTCGCTGACCTCACCGATCGTGAAGTAGCGCTTCGCCGGGATCGCCGGCAGGTCCTTGTTGTTACTTGCTTCCAGCATAGGCCTCGACCCGCGCCTTCAGTTTCTGGCCGGGACGGAACGTGACCACCCGGCGCGCGGAGATCGGGATCTCCTCGCCGGTCTTGGGATTCCTTCCCGGGCGCTGGTTCTTGTCGCGCAGGTCGAAGTTGCCAAAGCCGGAGAGCTTCACCTGCTCGCCGGTCGCGAGCGCCGCCCGGATCTCCTCGAAGAAGAGGTCGACGAGCTCGCGCGCTTCGCGCTTGTTGAGGCCGAGCTGGTTGAACAGCGCTTCGGCGATTTCCGCCTTGGTGAGAGCCATTCGGACTATTCCCGGATCCCCGCCTTCCAGTCACCCTTGACCCGTTCGATCACCGAGGCCATGACAGCATCGGCTTCCCCGTCGGTAAGGGTGCGAGAAGTTTCCTGTAAAATCAAGCCTAAAGCGATGCTTTTTCGACCGGGTTCTACCCCCTTGCCCCGGTACACGTCAAACACGTGAAGCTCGCGCAGCAGGCCTTTTGCAGCCAAATTAACACTTCTGCGCAGTTCGTCCAGCGTGACCGATTCATCGACCACCACTGCGAGGTCGCGCCGGATCATCGGGTACCTGGAAATCTCCTGAAATACAGGTACTTCGGCACGGAAGCTCGGATCTACTGCGAGCTCGAACAGCCACGGCGACTCGCGGATGTCGAGCTTGCGCGCGATCTCCGGGTGCAATTGTCCCAGCCACCCGAGACGCGTTGCGCCGTCCATCACCGCGGCAGTCCGGCCCGGATGCAGGCAGTCGTTGCGCGCGGCGACATAACTTATTGCTCCCGTCCGGCCGGTCAGCGCAAACAACGCCTCGACGTCCGCCTTCAGGTCGTAGAAGTCCGCGGCGCGCCGGTCCGCGCCCCATTGCTCCGGCAGCGCGGGTCCCGTGATCAGGCCGGCGATCGCCTGGCTCTCGCTGAGCCGGCCGCCGCTCACCTCGAAACGAGTGCCCACCTCGAACAGCCTCACGCGCTCCTGCTGGCGGTTCAGGTTGAAGCGCAACGCCTCGACGAGCCCTGGCCACAGCGACACGCGCATGACGTCCATCCCGGCCGAGATGGGATTCGAGAGCGCCAGCGCCTCCCGTCGCGGAAACAGCAGCTGCTGCAGTCGCGCATCCACGAAGCCGTAGGTGATCGCCTCCTGGTAGCCGCGGTCGACGAGCGCAAGGCGCAGGCGCTCGCGCGTCACCGCCTGCTCGGTGACCGGCTGCGGGCGCTGCGGCATGCGCGCGTCGCGTCCCGGGATCCGGTCGTAGCCATAAATGCGCCCGATCTCCTCGATCAGGTCCTGCTCGATCGTGACGTCGAAGCGCTGGCTCGGCGGGATTACCCCGAGCACGTCGCCTGCGCCCGCCACCTGCATGCCGAGCCGGCGCAGGATGTCCTCGATGTCGCTGCGCGGGATTTCGATGCCGAGCAGGCGCTCCACGCGCTCGGGCCGCAGCGTCACACTCGGCCGCTTCGGCTGGTGCGCCTCGGACTGGGTCAGCACCGCCGGGCCCGGTCGCCCTCCCGCGATGTCGACGAGCAGCTGCGTGGCGCGCTCGAGCGCGCGCTCCTGCCCGCGCGGATCCACGCCGCGTTCGAAGCGCTGCGAGGCATCCGTGACGAGGCCGTGACGCCGGGCCCGCCCGGCGATCGCTTCCGGCGCGAAGTACGCCACCTCGAGGAATACGTCGGTCGTGTCGGCGGCGATGCCGCTCTTCTCCCCGCCCATCACGCCGGCGAGCCCGACCGGCGCGCTCGCATCCGCGATCACGAGCGTGTCCGGCGCGATCGCGATCTCGCGGCCGTCGAGCAGTTTCAGGCGCTCGCCGGCCCGCGCGAGCCGCACCACGATGCGCGCGTCCAGCCGGCGGAGGTCGTAGGCATGCATCGGCTGGCCGAACTCCAGCATCACGTAGTTGGTGACATCCACCACCGGGCTGATCGGGCGCAGGCCGGCGCGCCGCAGGCGCTCGCGCATCCAGACCGGCGTGCGGGCCGCCGGGTTGACGCCCTGGATCACGCGGCCTGCGAACCGCGGGCAGCCCGCGGGTGCCTCGAGCTTCACCTCGAACCTGGCGCGGTGTGCCGCCGGCACCGGCTCGATGACCGGCACCTTCAGCTTGCGGCCGGAGATGGCCGCGACCTCGCGCGCGACGCCGATCATCGACTGCACGTCACCGCGATTCGGCGTGACATTGAGCACCAGGACCCTGTCGTCGAGCGCGAGCGCCTCCCGCAGGCCCAGGCCCGCGGCCAGCTCGTCCGGCAGCTCGAGGATGCCCTCGTGCTCATCGGACAGGCCAAGCTCGCGCGCCGAGCACAACATGCCGGCCGACTCGACGCCGCGCAGCTTCGCGCGGCTGATCACGAGCCCGCCGGGCAGCTTCGCACCCTCGAGGGCGAGGGGCGCCTTCATGCCGGCACGCACGTTCGGCGCGCCACAGACGACCTGCAGGGGCGCGCCGCCGCCCGATACCTGGCAGACGGTGAGCTTGTCGGCGCCGGGATGGCGCTCGATGGCGAGCACTTCGCCGACGACGACGCCGGTGAAGGGTTCCGCGGCCCGTTCCACCGCCTCGACCTCGATCCCGCCCATGGTCAGGCGCGCGCCGAGCGTGGCGGCATCCCAGCCGGTCTCGACCCATTCGTTGAGCCAGTCGAGGCTGACTTTCATGCTCAGCCCCGGTTGAACTGCGCCAGGAAGCGCAGGTCGTTCTCGAAGAAGAGCCGCAGGTCGTTCACGGCGTAGCGCAGCATGGCAAGGCGCTCGATGCCCATGCCGAAGGCGTAGCCCTGCCATCTGGTCGCATCGACGCCGCAGGCGGTCAGCACGTTCGGGTGCACCATGCCACTGCCGCAGATCTCGAGCCAGCCGGTCTGCTTGCAGACCCGGCAGCCCGAGCCGTCGCAGAACACGCACTGGATGTCCACCTCGGCCGAGGGCTCAGTGAACGGGAAATAGGACGGGCGGAAGCGCAGCTCGCGCGGCTTCTCGAAGTACTGCTCGGCGAAGCCCGTCAGCACGCCCTTGAGGTTCGCGAGACTGATGTCCTCGTCGATCACGAGGCCCTCCACCTGGTGGAACATCGGCGTGTGCGTCAGGTCGTTGTCGTGCCGGTAGGTCGGACCGGGCGCAATCACGCGGATCGGCACGCCGTGCTCCCGCATGGCGCGGATCTGCACCGGCGAGGTGTGCGTGCGCAGCAACCGCCCGTCGCCGAAGTAGAAGGTGTCGTGCATCGCCCGCGCCGGGTGGTCGGCGGGGATATTGAGCGCGCCGAAGTTGTGGAAGTCGTCCTCGACCTCGGGGCCCTCCGCCACCGTGAAACCGGCGCAGCGGAAAATCGCCTCGATGCGCAGCCGCGCGCGCGTGACCGGATGCAGGCCGCCGGGCGCCTGGCCGCGGCCGGGCAGCGTGACGTCGATGGCGCCCATGGACAACTCGCGGCCAAGCGCGAGCGATTCGAGCTCGGCGCGGCGCGCCTCGAGCGCGGCCTCGACCCGGCCCTTGGCCTCGTTGATCGCTGCGCCAGCGGTCCGGCGCTCGGCGGCCGGCAGCGTTCCGAGTGCCTTCAGCAGCTCCGTCAGCGCGCCCTTCCTGCCGAGTACGGCGACGCGCACGGCCTCGAGCGCGGCGACATCCGCGCTCGAACCGATGTCGGCCAGCGTGCGACCGACCAGCGACTCCAGGTCCTTCACCCGACCCCCTGAGAGCGCGTTACTTCGCGGCCAGTGCGGCTTTCGCCTTCTCCGCGATCGCGCCGAATGCGGCGATGTCGTTGACCGCGAGGTCCGCGAGCGCCTTGCGGTCGAGCTCGATGCGCGCCGCCTGCACACCCGCAATGAACCGGCTGTACGACAGGCCGAAGCCGCGCGCGGCTGCGTTGATGCGCTGGATCCAGAGCGCGCGATAGTCGCGCTTCTTGAGCCGGCGGCCCGTGTACGCGTACTGGCCCGCCTTGATGACGGCCTGCTTCGCGACCCGGTAGACCTTGCGCCGGGCGTTGTAGTAGCCCTTCGCCTTCTTCAGGACCTTCTTGTGGCGGCGTCCCGCGATGACGCCACGCTTCACTCTTGCCATCTCACCTCACTCCTTTTCCAGTCTCGATCAGACGTGCGGCAGCAGCCGCTCGAGCCGGCCGACGTCGGTCTCGTGGACCATGGTCGCGCCGCGCAGCTGCCGCTTGCGCTTCTTGGTCATCTTGGTGAGGATGTGGCGGCGGTTCGCCTGGCCGCGCTTGAAGCCTTTCGCCGTCTTGCGAAAACGCTTCGCCGCAGCCCTGTTGGTCTTCAACTTGGGCATCGTCGTTCTCCTGTTATGACCTCTTCGCTCCGCTCGCGCGGGCTGGAGGCGAATCGGCGGTTACCCACCGGTCACTTCTTCTTGGGAGCGATCACCATGGTGATCTGGCGTCCCTCCATCGAAGCCTGCTGCTCGATCTGGCCATGCTCGGCGAGGTCGACCACCAGCCTGTCGAGGAGCTTGCGCCCGATCTCCGTGTGGGCCATCTCCCGGCCGCGGAACCGCATGGTCACCTTGGCCTTGTCACCCTCGGTCAGGAACCGGATCAGGTTACGCAGCTTGACCTGGTAATCCGCCTTCTC
>DATBLN010000041.1:0-3445 GCA_036555345.1 Steroidobacteraceae bacterium | reverse complement strand
AGAAATAGGGACAGGTACACTTTTCCGCAGATCGGAAAAGTGTACCTGTCCCTGTTTTCTATCTGCCGGCGCGGGCGACGAGGATCGTCTGGTCGGCGGGGGCGGCGTCGAGCCGCGCGAGCAGCGGCGCGGTCTGCGCCTTGAAGTCGGCCATCTGGCTCGCCGGGATCGGGTCCGCCTTCGGCACCGTCACGCGCGCCGGGTTCTTGTGCACGCCGTTCACGCGGTACTCGTAATGCACGTGCGGCGCGGTCGCGAGGCCGGTCTTGCCGACGTAGCCGATGACCTCGCCCTGCGCAACGCGATCGCCCACCGAGAGGCCGCCCGCGTAGCGCGACAGGTGGCCGTAGAGCGTGGTGACCCCGCCCGCGTGCGCGAGCACGACCGCATTGCCGTAGCCGCCGTTCCAGCCGCGGCTGACGACGCGTCCGGCGCCCGCGGCCTTGATCGGCGTGCCGGCCGGCGCGGCGAAGTCGATGCCGCGGTGCGCGCGCACGCGGTTCAGGATCGGATGCCGGCGCGCCAGGCTGTAGCCGGAGCTGATGCGCCCGTAGTCCACCGGGTAGCGCAGGAAGGCCTTGCGCACCGGCCGCCCGTCCGGCGTGTAGTAGTCGGCGCGCCCGTTCGGCCCGACGTAGCGCACGGCGCGATAGGCCTTGCCCGCATTCACGAACTCCGCCGCGAGGATCTCGCCGTCGCGCACGAACGCGCCGTCCTGGAACTGCTGCTCGAAGGCGACGGTAAAGCGGTCGCCCGGCTGCACCGAGTTGACGAAGTCGATGTCGTACTTGAAGACGTCCGCAAGCGAGACCGCGAGCCGGTCGGTGCCGCCCGCGGCGTTGACCGCGAGGTAGAGCGAGCTCTCGACCGTGCCGGAGAGCTTCTGCTCCGCGACCTCGAGCGGGTTCTCGACGATGTTCGCGCTGAAGCCGTCGTCGGCGCGCGTGACCGAGAGCGTCGCCGTCTCGTTGATGCGCCGGGTGAGCGACCTGATCTCGCCGTCCAGGTGGGTCAGCTGGATGACGTCGCCCGGGCGGATCATGTCGAGGCTCCGGCGGACGTCCGGCAGGTTGCGCAGCGCCGCGAGGTCCGAGAGCTGCAGTTTGAGGTTGCGGAACAGCGCGTCGAGCGTGTCGTTGCGCCCGACCTCGATCGCGATGAACTCGAAGGGCCCGACCGGGGCCGCGTCCGCGGCGGGCGGGGCCTCCGCGGCGGGCAGCAGCGCGTCGTCGGTGGGCAGCTCCGGCAGGGGATTCTGGAACTGCGACCCCGCGGCGGAGAAGATCGCGCCGGCGACGATGCAGGACGCGACCACGCCGAGGCGCCGCGGCTGCGCCACGGCGGCGGGATCGGCGGTCACTCCGGCACGGTCGTGTCGTGACACCAGGGGCATCCACAGGCAGGGCAGGCTTGCGACGGTAATCGGGAGGGGGCATTACGTCAACCCGCCGGATGCGCGTCATCGGCACTTCGTCACAGATATCGGCCTTCCGGGGCCCGGCTGCGTTTGCCAAGGCCCCGCCGGCCTCACAGAATTGGGACCTGCCGCAGCCTGCTGGCGGCAGGGGGGAAGGATGCTGCCGCCGGCCAGACAAATCGACGAACTTCGCCGCGGCGCCTCGGAGCTCCTGACCGAGCAGGACCTGCTGAAGAAGCTCGCCCGTGGCAAGCCACTGCGCGTCAAGGCGGGATTCGACCCGACGGCGCCCGACCTGCACCTGGGACATACCGTGCTCATCAACAAGATGCGCCAGTTCCAGGAGCTCGGGCACGAGGTGATCTTCCTGATCGGCGACTTCACCGGGATGATCGGCGACCCTTCCGGCAAGAACGCCACGCGCCCGCGCCTGACGCCCGAGGAGATCCAGGCGAACGCGCGCACCTACGAGAAGCAGATCTTCAGGATCCTCGACCCGGCGAGGACCGTGATCGATTTCAACTCGCGCTGGTTCGGGCCGATGAACGCCGCCGGCATGATCGAGCTCGCCGCGAAGTACACGGTCGCGCGCATGCTCGAGCGCGACGATTTCGCGAGGCGCTACAAGGCGAACCAGCCGATCGCGGTGCACGAGTTCCTGTACCCGCTCGTGCAGGGCTACGACTCGGTCGCGCTGAAAGCTGACGTCGAGCTCGGCGGCACCGACCAGAAGTTCAACCTGCTGGTCGGGCGCGCGCTGCAGGCCGACTACGGCCAGGAGCCGCAGGTCGTGCTCACGATGCCGCTGCTCGAGGGCACCGACGGCGTGCAGAAGATGTCGAAGTCGCTCGGCAACACCATCGCGATCGACGAGCCCGCGGAGGACATGTTCGGCAAGCTGATGTCCATCTCGGACGCGCTGATGTGGCGCTACTTCGAGCTGCTCTCGGCGCAGAGCCTCGGCGGGATCGCGAAGCTGCGGAAAGCGGTCGAGGGCGGCGCCAATCCGCGCGACGCGAAGTTCGAGCTCGCGGTCGAGATCGTGGACCGCTTCCACGGAGCGGGCAAAGGTGCCGCCGAGCGCGAGCGATTCATCGCCCGCTTCCGGGAGGGGGCGCTGCCGGAGAACATTCCGGTGACCCGGGTGCTGGTTTCGGGATCCGAAATGAAGCTCGCCAACGTCCTGAAGGAGGCCGGGCTCGCCGCCTCGGCCTCCGCCGCCTACCGCCTGATCGAGCAGGGGGCCGTCCGGGTCGACCAGGAGCGGATTTCCGCCCGCGACGCCGCCCTGCAGGCGGGTTCCACGTACCTGATCCAGGCCGGAAAACGCGGCATCTCACGGGTCACCCTGCAGAAGCATTGACACCCCCCGGGGGGTCGCTATACTGCCCGCCCCCGACCTCGGGCGGCCCCCAAAAGGGGTGGCCCGGGCCGGTTCGTGTCGCACCTCTTCAGGGCGGCACCCCCGAGGACCCCGGGGTGACCAGCGGTCCTCCCCGTCGCTATTGCCGCCGGGGGGTTCTTTAAAAAATGAGCAGGTAATTTGTGTGGGGACTCGCGTCAGGTGTCCATTCATGGGCGCCACTGCGAGTAACCAAGCGTCCAGCCGTCCGGGTCACACCGGACATGTTTGGAGTTTGGGGTCTCGCTTTTCAGCTCAAAAAATTGAACTGAAGAGTTTGATCCTGGCTCAGATTGAACGCTGGCGGCGTGCCTAACACATGCAAGTCGAGCGGTAACAGGCGTAGCAATACGTGCTGACGAGCGGCGAACGGGTGCGTAATACATGGGAATCTGCCCTCTGGTGGGGAATAACCCGGCGAAAGCCGGGCTAATGCCGCATAAGATCCTCGGATGAAAGCGGGGGACCGTAAGGCCTCGCGCCGTTGGATGAGCCCATGTCGGATTAGCTAGTTGGTGAGGTAACGGCTCACCAAGGCGACGATCCGTAGCTGGTCTGAGAGGACGGCCAGCCACACTGGGACTGAGACACGGCCCAGACTCCTACGGGAGGCAGCAGTGGGGAAT
>DATBLN010000040.1:0-10435 GCA_036555345.1 Steroidobacteraceae bacterium | reverse complement strand
GGGCCTCAGCGAAAGATCAGCCAGGCCAAAGCCGCAACTCAGGACATCTTCCCGCGCCCTGCCGACGATGCTCCCCGGGAATCGGGGAGGACCCGGCATGTTGCACAGAAGCACCATCTGTTTCGCCAGCTGCCTGCTCGGCGGTTGCATGTCATTCGGCGGCGCCTATCCCCACGACTGGGCCGAACGGGCGCAAGTGGAGCCCGGGACCTGCCCGGCCATCGACGGTGAATACACCGACGTGGGCGAGATGTTCCATGAGTACGAGACCGGCTACGTCAAGGAAGAAGTGAGCCTCACGCACATGCTCGCAGGCTGGGCCCAACCCAAGGACCAGAAGCTCGAGTATGTGAAGCCCCATGCCGCCGGCGAGGATTCGTACCGCAGCGTCGAGCTGCGGCTCTCGGCAGAAATCCTGCGCTTCGTCGCCATGCGCGCCGACGGCGGCAATCTCGCCCGGGACTTGCCGGTACGTACGCGCTGCGAGAGTTCGCTGGTCGCGCTCGAACCCGATTGGGACGCGTCGACCATCCTGGTGGCTTCCATGGTGGACCGTTCCAGGATCCAGCTCGGCCGGGCCACGGACGGGTCCCTGCTCGTGCACGTGAAGAACAGCGGCGGCCTGTTCCTGATGTACATGCCGATGCTCGCCGGCAGCGACGAGCGCTGGATGCGCTTCCCGGGGATTTCTGCCCAGTCCGCGGACGCGACAGTCGCGGATGCGGCACTTGCGCGGGCGCACTGACGCGCGGGAACGGAGGAGGACCCGGTATGTTGCATCGAAGCATGGTGTGTCTCGTCGGCTGCGTGCTGAGCGGCTGCATGCACACTGGCGGCGCCTATCCCCGCGCCTGGGCCGAACGGGCAGAAGTAGAGCCCGGGGCCTGCCCCGCCATCGACGGGGAGTACGCCGACGTGGGCGAGATGTTCCGTGGCATCTGGGGCGACGACAAGTTCCGCAAAGACGAGAGTGGCTACGTGATGGAGAGGATAAGCCTCACGTACCTGCTCAAAGGCCTGGCCTACGAGGAGCCGCTGTCGGTTCCCGACCCTTACTTTCCCCGGTCGGATCGCGAAACCGACCTGTACCGCTCCTTGAGCCTGCGGCTAACTGCCGGAACGCTGCATGTCGTCGCCACCGGCGTCGAGGGCGAAATCGTCGCCCTGGAGTTGCCGGTACTCGCTCGCTGCGCGAAATCGCTGGTCACGGCCGAGCCCAAGTCGGAGACGGCGATCCTGCTCGTGGCAAACACGGTGCACCGATACAGGATTCAGCTCGGCCGGGCCACGGACGGGTCCCTGCTCGTGCACTTGTCTAGCAGTACCGGCCTGACGCTGATGCTCTGGCCAATTCTGAATTTCGAAGAGCGCTGGATGCGCTTCCCGGCGGTCGCCGTGCAGCCCGCGCAGGCGGCTGATGCGGATGCCGCGCCGCGGCGGGCGCCGTGATGCGCGCGCCGCTCGCCCCGGTCGCCGCCTTCCTGTTGTCCGGATGCGTGTCGCTGGGGCCGTACCCGGATTCCTGGGCGCCCAGGGCTGAGCTGGCCTCCGGAGAATGCCCGTCCATCGACGGCGAGTACTGGAACGAAGGGGAGTACTTGGAGAAGTCCGGGAAGGAACCGGACTGGCGGAAGAGCCAGCTGGTCTATCCGCTCAGGAACCCGGCCGATCCGCCATTGCAGATCTTCGACCGGGAGCTTCGCGACGGCCTTGCGGAGCCTTACCTCAAGGTCGCGCTGCGGCGCGACCAGGCCCGGTTGCACGTGCTGGCCACGCGTCAGGACGGCGCCACCGTGTCGCATGAGCTCGCGATCGACGCGAGCTGCAGCGATTCCATGATCCGCATCTGGTCGGGGTTTCTCGACGAGGAGCCCTTCTACGGCCGGGAGTCGCTGTCGATGACGCGCGCCGCCGACGGGTCGCTGCTGGTGCGCCGCGCCGGCTGGGCATTTGCGAATCTGATCATCGTGCCCGCGGCGATCATCGAGTCCGGGTGGACGCGATATCCGCCGGTTGACACAGCCCCGGTGCCCGTGTCGTGGGACCGGCAGGGAGAGATGGAGTAATCGACATGCACGACCTCGGTCCCAAACGGTCACTCTTCGCCGCGATCCTCGTCTGCGCGAGCGCTGCCGGTTGCAGCACCATGCGCCCGATTTATCCGGATTCCTGGCCCGAACAGACGATGGTGAAGAACGGCGCCTGCCCGTCGATCGACGGGGAGTACCAGAATGCGGGCGAATGGTTTGCAGGCAGGAAATACGTCACGAACCCGGCCGGGCAATCAGTCAGTCTGGCCTTTCTTTTGAACGCCGGGCCCGCCTATGTCCTGTATGACGGGTCTGTGGGCGAAGCGGACGACCTTTCACCCGACTACGTCAATCGCCTGGGAAGGACCCATCGCGATCCAGCCAGGGATGCCTATCGGACGATCGCCTTGCGCGTGGCGGATGACAGGCTGCACGTCGAGGCGTCGCTTGCCGACGGCAGCAAGAGATCATTTTCCATCCCGGCGCGACAGCGCTGCCGCGATTCGCTGCTGTTCCTGGAAACGGAACTGAGCCCGGCGGAGGAGTACTACGAGTTCCCGTTCAACGTCGGGCGCTCGACCTATGCGTTGGGGCGAGCCGGGGATGGCTCGCTGCTGTACCACGCAAGTTCGTGGGACATGATGTTCTTCATCTTCATGCCGATGTTGGCGGAGAACGCGGAGAGCTGGGTCCGGTTTCCCGTGGTCGAGCAGGCGCCGGCACCGGCCCGGACACCGACACCGTAGCGAGGAGCATGCAGATGTGGCGCCTGAACGCATCATGGATGCTGGCTTGCGCCTTCACTTCGGGCTGCGTTTCGCGCGCGGTCTATCCGGAGACCTGGGCCCAGCAGGTGCAAGTGGAATCCGGCGCCTGTCCGGTGATCGACGGGGAATACCAGAACGTCGGTGAACTGCTGACCTACGGCAAGAACGACCGTACCGAGCGCACCGAAGTCAGCTTGACCGGGATTTTCAACGAGGTGGCGTACGACACGCCCTCGGAGGTCCTGGGTTCCGACCAGCCGTTACCCGGGGGTGACGATCGCCCCGGACTTCCCTTTCCTGAGCTGGCGGAACACGCTTACCGGACGATCCGTCTGCAGCTCGTGCAGGACGGCTTGCGGGTCGAGGCAGTGCCTGCGGAGGGCGGCACGCGGACATTCGAGGTGCCGACGCGCCAGGCATGCCGCGACTCGACAATGCTGCTGGAGGCGGACTGGAGCGCTGCGACCTTCTCCCTGATCGTCAACTTCGTCGATCGCTCGACGCTGGCCTTGGGCCGCGCGGAGGATGGTTCCCTGCTGGTGCGCGCCGGCTCATCGGGCGGGATCTTCATTTTCCAGTGGCCCCTCCTGGTCGGGAGCGGCGCAGGCTGGATCCGGTTTCCTCCTGCGGCGCTGGCAACGGAGCCGTTGCCGCTGCTGCTTGCGACACCGTAGGGGGCAGGAACGCGGACTGCACGTCGTTCAGGAAACGGAATCCCAGTTCGGTCGGGCGCACGAGGGTACCGGAGCGATCGATCAGTCCACGGCGCTCGAGCGCTGCAAGAGCCGGCTCCACCGACCGGGCGCTGAGCCCGGTACAGGACTCGAACTCGCCGGCCTCGAAGCCGCCGGTCAGGCGCAGTGCATTGAGCATGAACTCGAACGGCAGCTCGCCCGGCGAGACCGCACGACGTTGGCCACCGCCGCGGCCACCTTCACGCAGGTACTCACGCGGGGACTTCGGTTTCTCTGTACGGAGGACAGCGCCGCCCACGGTGACCTTGCCATGGGCACCCGCGCCGATGCCGAGGTAGTCGCCGAACCGCCAGTAGTTGAGGTTGTGGCGGCATTGGCGACCGGGGCGCGCGTACGCCGAGACCTCGTACTGCGCGTAGCCCGCGGCGGCGAGCGCGCGCTGGCATTCGACCTGCATCTCCCAGGCGAGGTCGTCCGGCGGCAGCGGCGGCGGGCGATGGAAGAAGGCGGTGCCCGGCTCGAGCGTCAGCTGGTAATACGACAGGTGCGCGGGTTCGAGCGCGATCGCGGCCTGGACGTCAGCGACCGCGCCGGCGACCGTCTGGCCAGGCAGCGCGTACATCAGGTCGAGGTTGAAGTTCTCGATGCCGGCAGCGCGGATCTCGGAGACCGCGGCCGGGATCTCGTCGGGCCCGTGGATGCGCCCGAGCGCCGCGAGCGCAGCGGCATCGAAGGACTGCGCGCCCAGCGACACCCGGTTGACGCCCGCCGCGGCGTAGCCCGTGAACCGGCCGTGTTCGACCGTGCCGGGGTTGGCCTCCATGGTGACCTCGGCATCCGGGGCGACCGGCAAGCGTGCGCGGATGCCCGAAATCAGTGCGGCGATCGAATCGGGGCGGAACAGCGACGGCGTGCCCCCACCCAGGAAGATGCTGGCCACCTGCCGCCCCGCGGCGAGATCGAGGTCACGCTCGAGATCCGCGAGCAGCGCCTCGACATAGGCACTTTCCGGGATGGTCCCGGGCGCCGCATGTGAGTTGAAATCGCAGTAGGGGCATTTGCGCACGCACCAGGGCAGGTGGACATATACGGCAATGGGCGCGCTCATGCCGTCATTCTATGGGATCATTATGAGCGCACAGATCAGGCCGGAGAACGTGGTACCCATGAGCGGCGACAAGTACCAGCTGAAGAACCTCGGGACGGGCAAGACCAGCGAGCTGCCGTCGAAGCCGGGGTCCGTGGGCCCGGACGTGCTCGACATCGGCAGCCTGCTCAAGGACCAGGGCGTCTTCACCTACGACCCGGGCTTCATGGCGACGGCGGCCACCGAGAGCAGGATCACCTACATCGACGGCGACGCGGGCGTGCTGCTCTACCGCGGCTACCCGATCGAGCAGCTGGCGAAGCACAGCACCTTCCTCGAGGTGTCCTACCTGCTGCAGCATGGCGAGCTGCCGGACAGGGCCGAGCTCGCGGCATTCACGCGCTCGATCACGCGCCACACGATGCTGAACGAGTGGCTGCTGCGCTTCTACCGCAGCTTCCACCACAACGCGCACCCGATGGCGATGGTCGCGACCATCGTCGCCTCGCTCGCCGCCTTCTACCACGATACCACCAACATCAACGACGACCGGCACCGGGAGATCTTCTCGCACCGCATGATCGCGAAGATCCCGACCATCGCCGCGGCCTCGTACAAGCACGCATTGGGGCAGCCGTTCATCTACCCGCGCAACGACCTCGACTACACGGCGAACGTGCTGAACATGCTGTTCTCCGTGCCCTGCGAGCCCTACGAGGTGGATCCGCTGCACGCCAAGGCGCTCGACCTGCTGTTCATCCTGCACGCGGACCACGAGCAGAATGCGAGCACCTCGACGGTGCGCCTGGCCGGCAGCACCGGCTGCAACCCGTACACGGCGATGTCCGCCGGCGTCTCGGCACTCTGGGGCCCGGCGCACGGCGGCGCCAACGAGGCGGTCGTGGACATGCTCGAGAAAATCGGCGACGTGAGCCGCGTGCCGGAATTCCTGGCGAAGGTGAAGGACAAGGCGGGCGGCGTGCGGCTGATGGGCTTCGGTCACCGCGTGTACAAGAACTTCGACCCGCGCGCGACCATCATCCGCGAGATGTGCCACCAGGTGCTCGGCAAGCTCGGGCACAGCAACAACCCGCTGTTCGAGCTGGCGCTCAAGCTCGAGGAGATCGCGCTGAAGGACGAGTACTTCATCAGCCGCAAGCTGTACCCGAACGTGGACTTCTACTCGGGCATCATCTACCGCGCGCTCGGCATCCCGCGCGAGATGTTCACGGTGATGTTCGCGATCGCGCGCACGGCCGGCTGGGTCGCGCACTGGTCCGAGATGATCGGCGACCCGACGCTCAAGATCGCGCGTCCGCGCCAGCTCTATACGGGACCGACGCGCCGCGACTACGTGCCGGTCAGCAAGCGCTAAATAAAGGGGACGCGTCCATTTAATTTAAATGGACGCGTCCCCTTTATCCAGCAGCTCCTGGACTTCGGCGAGCGTCGCGCGGCGCATCGGCTTGCCGTCCACCGGGCCCGGCGGCGACTGGCGGATGCCGTCCTTCGGGAAGATCGTCGCTTCCACCTCGTGCATGCCGGCGCTGAAGCGGATCTCCGGGTAGGACTCGATGGCGTCCCGCTGCACGCGGAAACGCCGCTCGCCGAATTCGTACGGGATGCCGCGGTCCATCAGCGCGAGCGCGACGGCCTCGGGCGTCTCGGCGAAGAGATGCAGCGCGATGCCGGCATGCGCGGTCGCGGTCCCGGAAAGCAGCGGCCCGACGAGCCGCGGCTCGAAGGCGGTGAGCAGGCGCATCGTCTCGGCCGCCGCCGAGCGCATCTCGGCGAGCTCGCTCGCATGCGCCTCCGGCACGAACAGGCGCTGGTGGCCCGCGATCGCTTCCTCGATCTCGGTGTTCTTCGGCAGCGCCGCCTGGTCGGTGACCCCGAGGCGTTCCGCGGCCTTGCGCTTGGCGGTGCCGTAGTCCTCGTGCCCGTGCTCGATCATGAGCCGCGCGGCCTCCTGCGCGATGGCCTGGCGCAGGTTGTCGGCGCGCGGGGAGCGTCCGCGTCCCATCAGCGTCCCCTTTCCGTCAGAAAATCGGCTCCTCGTACTTCTGCGCCGGCGGGACGTTGCGCACGCCCGTGCCGGTCGAGCCCTCGACGCCCGGCGGCAGGTGGTCGGCGAGGAAGTACTCGAACTCGCTCGCGGGCACGGCGGCGTCGCCGAGCGTGCCCGCATCGGCGGAGACTCGCGCCGTGACCACGCCGTCCGGCATCGGCAGGCGCCGCTCGGGCCGGCCGGCGAGGGCCTCGCGCATGAAGTAGATCCACATCGGCAGCGCGGTGCGCGCGCCTTCCTCGTCGGCGCCGAGCGGCCGCTCCTGGTCGAAGCCGATCCACGCGGTGGCGACGAGGTCGGGGTTGAAGCCCGAGAACCAGGCGTCGCGGCCGTCGTTGGTGGTGCCCGTCTTGCCGGCGATGTCGCCGCGCCCGAGCGCGCGGGCGCGCTGGCCGGTGCCGCGGCGGATCACGTCGCGCAGCAGGTCCGTGATGATCCAGGCATTCGCCTCGGAGATGACGCGCGGGGCGCGCTGCTCCTCCGGCGGCGGCGGCAGGCCCCCGCCGACGTCCGCGGCGTGCAGCACTCCGCGGGCGCCGCCGGCGACGGCAACCGGCGGGCCGCCGATGAGCGAGGGTGCCCCGCAGTGGCCGCAGGCGATCTTCGGCGTGCTCTCCTCGAGCACCGAGCCATCCGCGGCGAACACGCGCTCGACCAGATAGGGCGTGACGAGCGAGCCGCCATTCGCGAACACGGCGAAGCCGTCCGCCATCTCGAGCGGGGTCAGCTGCGCCGTGCCGAGCGCCGCCGTCAGGTCGGCCGGGATGTGCTCCTTCGGCAGCCCGAAGCGCGTGACGTAGTCCCGCGCGTAGCCGACGCCGATCTGGCGCATGACGCGGATCGTCACCAGGTTCCTCGAGCGGGCCAAGGCGTCGCGCAGCCGCGTCGGCCCGTAGAAGCGCCGCGAGTCGTTGACCGGGCGCCAGTCCTCCTCCTCCGGCTCCTCGCCCTCGGCCAGGGGTTCGGCGTCCGGCCGCACGCCGATGCCGTCCTCGGGCGCGGGCGCCTCGTAGACTACCGGCGCGTCGAGCACGACCGAGGCCGGCGTGAAACCCGCCTCGAGCGCCGCCGAGTAGATGAACGGCTTGAACGAGGAGCCGGGCTGCCGGCGCGCCTGCATCACGCGGTTGAACTTGGAGGCCTGGTAGTCGAAGCCGCCGGCCAGGGCGACGATCGCGCCGTCGTGCGGGTCGAGCGCGACGAAGGCGCCCTGCACGTCCGGCAGCTGCACGAGCAGCGCCTCGTTCGCGGAGGAGGGCAGCACGTACACGACGTCCCCCGCGGCGACGACGTCGGCGGGCGCATTCGGCGCGGGCCGGCTCTCGCGCACCGCCCAGCGCATGGTGTCGAAGGGCAGGCGATAGCGCCGCCCCGTGCGCGCCACCGTGGTCGCATCCAGGCGGCCGACCGCCACGACCGCCGCGGGCAGCAGCCCGCCGACCACCGGATATTCCTCAAGCGCCTGCGCGAGCGACTCGTCGTCGCGCCCCTCGAGCTCCACGCGCCCGGCGCGGCCGCGCCAGCCGTGGCGACGGTCGTACTCCAGCACCGCGCTCCTGAGCGCCACGTCCGCGGCGCGCTGCAGCCGGCTGTCCACCGTCGTGACGACCTGGTAGCCGTCGGTATAGATGCGCTCGCCGTGCTTCTCGAAGAGGGCCTGACGCACGAGCTCCCCGACCCAGGGCGCGTCCACCTGCACGCGCGGGCCGAACAGCTCGCGCGACACCGGCTTTTCGCTCGCCTCGCGCCAGGCGTCCTCGTCGAGGTAGCCGAGCTGGCGCATGCGCCGCAGCACGTAGGCGCGTCGTTCCTCCGCGCGCTTCGGGTCCGAGGCCGGGTTCAGGCGCGAGGGTGCCTGCAGGATGCCCGCGAGCAGGGCGGCCTCCGCGGCGTCGATGCCGGCGAGCGGCTTGCCGAAATAGGTCTCGGACGCGGCGGCAAAGCCGTAGGAGCGCTGCCCCAGGAACTGCGTGTTGACGAACAGCGTGAAGATCTCCTGCTTGGTCAGCTCGTTCTCGAGCGAGAGCGCGAGGAAGATCTCCCGCAGCTTGCGCCGCAACTGCCGCTCCTTGGTGATCAGCGTGGTGCGCACCAGCTGCTGTGTCAGCGTGCTGCCGCCCTGCGACAGCTCCATGGTCGCGGCCGCGACCACGAGTGCGCGCAGCACGCCCTGCCAGTCCACGCCCGGGTGCTCGAAGAAGCGGTCGTCCTCGGCCGCGAGCACGGCGTGCACGACGACGTCCGGGATCTCCTCCCAGGTCACCGGCACGCGCCGCTGCTCGCCGATCTGCGCGAGCAGGCGCCCATCGCGGCTGTACACGCGCAGCGGCACCTGCAGGCGCACGTCGCGCAGCACCGCGACGTCCGGCAGCGTCGGCTTCAGGTAGTAGTACGTGGAGAGGAACGCAAGGCCGATCACGCCCGCGAGCGACACGATGACGGTCGCGGCGATGCGCAGCCTGCGGTTCAGTCGCGTGGTCACCGGCGACGATTATGCATAGTAATGTGCGGCACTGCCGGCACCCCCGGTCGCCGGCCTGCGACGCGCCAACCGTGACGCGAAACACGGTCAGAGCCCCCGAACCGGCGCAGCATCGGCGGCGGATTCTGTCCGGAAGGCCCCGCCGGGGCGCTGCCAGTGGCCGGATCCAGGGTGGTCTGGCCGGGGGGCGGGAGCCCCCCGACGGACCCCGGTTGAGCCTGCTGGAACGGCTGGTTCGCGACCGATTTGCGAGTCGGGTCACGTTCAATTTAACAATTGCTTGCTATATAGTTGGCCGGCAAACCTGACCCAGCGCAGCGATTGGCGTCGCAATAGCCTGACCTGAAAAGGAAATTTCCGTGCTCAAGCTGCCGAAAATCTCGCTGGGACCGCGGTACGTGCCGCTTGTCGGCCTGGACATCACGACCTCCTCGATCAAGCTGATCGAGCTCGGCAAGTCCGGCGACGGCTACCGGGTCGAGGCCTACGCGGCGGAGCCCACCCCGCACAACGCCATCAACGAGAAGGCGATCGTCGACGCCGCGGCCGTCGGCGACGCGATCCGCCGCGCGGTCAAGCGCTCGGGCGTGCGCTCGAAGGAGTGCGCGGTGGCGATCTCCGGCGACGCGGCGATCACCAAGGCGATCCAGATGCCGCGCAACCTGTCGGACGCCGACCTCGAGCAGCAGATCGAGATGCAGGCCGACCAGTACATCCCGTTCCCGATGGAGGAGGTCAGCTACGACTTCGAGGTGCTCGGCCCCTCCGACAAGGACCCGGACATGCGCGACGTGCTGCTGGTCGCCTCGCGCTCCGAGAACGTCGAGCAGCGCGTCGCCGCCGTGACCGCCGCCGGGCTCGTCGCCAAGCTGGTGGACGTCGAGGCCTTCGCGCTCGAGAACGCCTGCCGGCTGATGACGCACCAGATGCCGGACGGCGGCATGGACCGCACCATCGCGGTCGTCGACTTCGGCGCGAGCACCACGACCTTCTCGGTGCTGCGCGACCTCAAGGTCGTGTACACGCGCGACTTCGCCTTCGGCGGCCAGCAGCTGACCGAGGAGATCATGCGCACCTACGGGCTCTCGATGGAGGAAGCCGGCCGCGCCAAGAAGGAAGGCGGGCTGCCCTCCAACTACCAGCCCGAGGTGCTCGACCCCTTCATCGACGACATGACCCAGCAGGTGAGCCGCTCGCTGCAGTTCTACCTCGCCTCGGGCAGCGGCCGCAGCCAGCCGGAGCAGATCCTGATCTGCGGCGGCTGCGCCAACATCCCGGGCGTCGCGGACGTGATCGCGAGCCGCGT